>CAYYLH010000073.1:0-2547 GCA_964472575.1 Candidatus Woesearchaeota archaeon | reverse complement strand
AACCGTGTTAAGTTTCGCACTGTAGCTCCGTATTATACCAGTACGACTTGTCCAAAATGTGGTTATTCTGATAGGATGAATCGAAATTTAGAGATATTCAAGTGTCTTAAATGTAGCCACGAAGATAACGCTGATGTCAATGCATCCTTGAATATTTTGAATCGATTCATTACAGGAGTCTACGGTGTCTGTTGCAAACCAGAAGAAGTAAAGAATTTTAACTTAGGTAAGATTTCATAACTTTAAAGGAACGGTAAATACTAATTCAATTAATTCTTAGTGGCTTTCTTGATTTGGTGAATAAATGGAATCCAATTGTAAAAGAACTTAGTAACAATCAATTCAATTTAAGAGATATTCTTAGATCAGGTTTTTATGAACCTACTTTTTTAGGAAAATATTACGATAATAAGAAACAGAGTCTTTTTTAAAAGGAGAAGAAAATGAATTTGAGAAAATTAGTGCAAGAAGAAGTTAATAAAGAATTAGGATTAGTTGAAGAAGACATGGCAAAAAGGGCTGAAAGAGATTGGAAAAGAGTAGCTAAAGAACCAATTGAAGTAGAGCAGATAAAAGGAACTATTTATGCTTATGGTTCTGAATTAGCTATGTTGAGATTATTTTACTATTATAGACATAATTTTAGTAATGGAACTACCAGTTTTGGTTATTCTTCTAATCTAAGAACATTCTATTTTGGTTTAGATATTTAAAAAGTAAATGGAGAAAAGATGAAATTTTCTGATTATTTTTATATGCAATTATTAGGTGAATCTTTACAAGGATTGATTAAGAATGCTTTAATTGAAGAATCCGAAGGTTTTACTCTTGATGAGTATACCACAGAGATACCTAGTGAGAGAAATAAAAAGTTCTATAAACAAAGACAAGAGATAGGAACTACCGGAAGTTTTTTAGAAGAATCTTGGTGGGATGTGGATAAAGATGCAGTTTTTGTGAAGTATAGAATTAATCCTACTTTTGAAAAGAAAGTTAAGGTAGTTGATTTAGATGCTAAAGTAACAACTGATGATCACTATGAGATTTTATTTATGTTTGAAGAAGCTGAAAAACATTTAGGTGATATAGAAGAGTTTTTTGGTGTTTTGACTAAGAAGGAACAAGTAGAACTATTTAGAACAATGGTTAAAGAAGGCACATTAAAAGTCCATTCCAATGATATGAGTTGGTTATTTCAAGGTGTTTGGGAGAATGCAAGTGCTTTGGGTTTTTCTATTTATCCATTCACAGGAGTTAAGGGAAAAAGCATTTGGAGTAATAAGCACGTTGGAGAAGATATTCCGGCACAACCTTATGTAACTAAGCATATTATTGAAGCTATTAAAACCATTCCTTTTAGAGTTTCACAAATAGTAAAAGCTTTGAGAGATAAACATTTAGACGAATATAAAAATTAAAGGAAATAAATTATGAAAAATATTAGAAAATTAGTACAAGAAGAAGTGCAAAAACAGTTGGGTTTGGTTGAGGAACAATATGTGAATTTAGATTCAAGTAGTGTGTATTTTAAACATTTTAATGATGGTATGAGAAAAGTGAGTAACGGGTGGAAACTATCTATAAAAGGCAAAACATTAGAAGATGCTTATGAAATTTATGATAGATTACATGATTTCCTTGATAGAAATAATATTTATTACAAAATGGCAACCACAAAACTGATTAATAGTAGTAATAAAGAACAAAAATATAAATTAATGACTATATATGTACCTGATGATATTGACCACCTGGATTTAGCTGAAACCATTTATTCAAGATTTATCATGGATTACAAGGGGTGGTATGATATAAAAATGCCAAGGAGCTATGAACATTATGCGGGTGCTATTTATTTTAGAAATGATAGAAATGAAAGAGGAGAATATATTCCGGCTTAAAAAGGCAAGGTTTTAAATGTTCATGTCGTAACTCTTTAAAACTGTTTTTTGTTAAACTTAAATAATTTCATTTTATTTTACATCTTGTTACTCCTTCTTAATTTTATTTTCTAACTGCTTTAGCTTCTTTGTCAATGTTAAATTGTTGAGAAGCAATATCTTTTGTCCATATTTCTGCATAAGGAGTTGAAATGCTCCCATAATTGGGGGGTCCATTTGAAACACCCCACCCTTGATTAAAACGAGTAGCTATTCTAATGGGGTAAGAACATTTAGGGAGGTCCTTTTTAAAAGGAACCATGAATATTTCCTTCGCCGATATCTCAGGAGGAATAACAAAATAGATTTTTCCAGATATAGTAGTTGTTTTTTGGCTAATAAACATCTTCATTGCCTTTCTTTTTAAAGTGATTTCCAAACCTTCTATAATTAAATTAAATAATGCGAAATAAAAAGTCAAATTATTTTCAAAATAAATATAATTATAATTGAAAGGGGCTTTTATGAATCTTAAGAAAATGATTGATGAAGAGATTAAAAAACAGATTTCTAAATTGATTGATGAAGAAATAAGTTTATCAAACATAGGTGGGGAAACCAATGGTATAGTAGACAGCAAATCCTATGAGTTCAAAAATAAAATTGG
>CAYYLH010000072.1:0-2606 GCA_964472575.1 Candidatus Woesearchaeota archaeon | reverse complement strand
ATGGAAAAGTCAATACATTTATTGCGTTTTTATCAAATTAACATTGTTAAGTATGAATAAATTAAAATACAACGAAAGGAGATTATTATAATGGAAATGAAAAAAGGAAAATACCAGGTATTTATTGTGGGAGATGAGAAAATTGTTTCTACCTCTAGAAAAAGGATTAAGGAATATGCAAAAGAAAAAGGTATCGACAAGATTGAATATAAGATGTCAGTTAATAATTTAAAAGATATTGGTGACGACTATAAAAAGATTTAATTAAGGAGATAATTTTATGTATGAATTTAACCATCTAAAAGTAAAATGTGCTGGTTGTGAACGTAAAAATGTTAATTTTACTAAAGAACATGTTTTCCCAAAATGGTTAATAAAAAGAACAAAGACAAATAATACTGGTTTAAAATGGCCAACAGGAGAATCAATTAAAAAATTACCCGGCTTCGCTTGTACTTTACCTTTATGTAAAGATTGCAATTCAAGTTTTGGCCAAAAATTAGAACAACCCGTACAACAAATTTTTAATGACTTAGAAAATGGTTATGGAATTTCTGATCTTGAAGCTGAATTATTAATTAGATGGTCCTGGAAAACATATGGTCTCTTTTGGGCTGCAGTAACAGAAGATAATTTCATTTATACTGAAAATTACACACTAAGTGAAAGAGTTTTAAATCCAATTGACGAAAAAAGAGAAGATTTAACTTTAGGAATCTCTTTGATTGATCACATTGATCCTTTTTATGAAGATTACCCTTTAGGCATTAACTCTACAAATTTAGTTGATGCTATATTTTTTGCAGGAGTATTTAGTAAAATAGCTATTATTATTAGTTTAAATTTATTCTCTGATGTGATCCCTGATAATTATTCATTATATAATCTTGAAAAATTAAGGATCGTAAATAATCATAAAAAAATATTTTCCCCTTCAGTGGGTTTTAACAATGATACAGAAGCTGTTCAAACTTCTAAAGCCATCTCATATATTATGTCTAAAATGCATGATAATTATGCCATCAAGAGTCTAAGTAATTATGCTTGCAAAAACCATTAATAAATACCCCTCCAACAACTCTACTAATAAGATGAGAAGCCGAGAGAGCCATTTGTTTAATCGTTTGTGGGGTGTAGGCCATGAAATTGCTCTAAACGCCTGTTATATCATGCATAATGCTACACATATTAACCTTTTTAGTGATAATTTAAAGGAATTCTATTCTTCATAAACAATTATATATTAAAACATAAAAGCAAAGAATTTTAAAAAAAGGGGGATAAAAATGAAAAAAAGGATCTTAGTCTTTTTTATATTGATGCTAGTTGTATTAGGTTTTAGTGTTGGTGTAAGAGCAAACTGGAATGCAGAAGTGGAAGAAGATCCTTTTTCTGGCGAAAAAGAGATAATTATATTTAAATCATCAGAAGATTATCAGCATACAATTGCTATCAGAAACATTTTTGGGTATCTTGAATTAATAATATTTAAGCATAATGAGGAACTAGAGTTTGATGTTCCGACAAGGTCAAGATATAAGTTTGATGACAATGAAACTAAAGAAGCATATTGGGAAGGTGATAAAAATATGTATTATTATGATCCTCTTTTTAATCTTACTATAATCAAAGAAGATAATGAAAACAATGAATCTAGTCTTTCTTTAAAAAACTTTGTGAGAAATATGATGGATCACGATGAACTCACTGCAGAAGTGGCTTATAAAAACAGAAAGAATGAATATGTTGTTTTTGATTTGTCTGGTTTTAAAGAAAAGATTACTCCTTATTTAGATGAGTTTGGATTATAATTACTGGACTTTATTAAAAACGAGGGCAGGGAACCCTGCCTTTTTTACTTTAAAGGACTTTTATTCTTTATAAACAATTATGTATTAGAACATAAAACTTAATTAGGAGGAATTTAAAAATGAAAAAGTTTGAAAGATTAATTATTTATCCTTTGTTAATTGTAGCCTTGTTTTTTAGTTTACCAGATGGACAAATAACCACAGCTACAGAAAATATTATTGATAAGTTAGTGGTTAGAGAAATATCAGTAGTTAATGATGAGGGAGTTGAAACCATAAATATTAAGGGTTATTCTTCAATTATGGGTGGAGAAATATTAGTAGATAATTTATTTGTTGATAAAGGCCATACAATTATAGATGCTAAAGGGTTACAAACTAGACAGGAAAATTATTCTGCAAAGTTAAATGGTTTAGGTTTAAAAATGAGTGATGATAATTATCAACTTAACATTTCTAATGATTCTATTTCTATTAGAGAAACGTTAACTCTAGGTGAGCCTTTTAATGAATATGCATATATAGGACTTAGTGAAGGGAATGATGGAATGTTAGTATTAAATAATTCTAGAGGAGATAATTTGATTTCTATGGGTGCAGATATTATTGATGGTCATGGTGTAATGAATATCTATGATAAACATGGAGAGGATTATAGAAGTTATACAGGTCACAGTAGATAAACTTTCTAATTAAACGATAAGGCCAAGAGTAGGAAAACTAACAATCCTGCCTTTGGAGAGAGTGTAAAATAAATTGTGTAAACTCCCAAATTGATGTAGAATAAGATTATCA
>CAYYLH010000071.1:0-2802 GCA_964472575.1 Candidatus Woesearchaeota archaeon | reverse complement strand
AAAGGAAGATGGGTATGGAAGCAATCAAAGGAAGGGGAGAGATGAGCGAAGGAATTAATGCCCTTAGGACTGCAGGAAGAGCTACTATTGATGAAGCTACTGAAAGTACAAAGGGTTGGTGGATATTATTAATTGTGATATTAGCATTAACAATTATTTTAGGAATAATAAGTTACTTCATCTAATCTCAAACCTAACCAACCATCGAAACTCATAAGGTCCAATATCACCTGCTTTTTCAATCTTAATATTTTTAATTTTATTTTTAATCTTTCCAACCTCTTTCAATACCTTATCTTTTGTTCCAAATCCATAATAATAAATCTTAGTTCCTTTTTTAGAAATTAATAAACAAGCATCTAAAAAAGTATCATCTAAATTAGGACGAGGCATTACAATAAAATCAGCTTTATAATTTTTCTTTTTCAAATCTTCAGCAATCTTTCTACTATCTCCTTGTATAACTTTAATATAATCTTCTAACTTATTTAATTTAACATTCTTTTCAGCATACTCACTAGCTTTTCTATTTAATTCATTTGAAATCACTTCTGCTTTTTTGTTTGATTTTTTTAATTTATCAGCAATTACAATAGGAAAAGGAGCAACACCTGCAAACATTACCATAATCTTATTTTTATTTTTTGTAACCTTCTTAACAATCTCTTCAGCAATATTCTTTCTTTGTTCACTTAATCTAGGAGAAAAATAAGTCTCATCAACATCAAAATAAAACCTACAATTATTCTCAATATAAATTGTATCTTTCTTCTTAACACCTGCTAGATATTCTGTTTCTTGCTTTCTTAATCTTCCTTTAAATTTTCCTGTTTTCTCTAAAACACTTACAATTCTTTTATTCTGTTTTAAAAATTTTCTAGCAATCAATTTTTTTCTTAACCAACCATAATTACTAGGAAACTTTAATATAGCAATATCTCCTATGATATCAAATGGAATCTTTTTATTTAATCCTAAAACCATATAATTAAACATATAATAATATTTATAAAGATGTTTAATTATAAATAATTAGAAAAAGATGGGATTTAAAGAAAAAATAATTGGTTTAATTTTACTAATATTTGGGGCTTGGCCTTTTTTATTAAAGATAGAACAAGTAGCTGCATTTTTTTCTAAAGATGTTTTAGAGTGGCTTGTTCCAGGAGAGATAATTTATCAAATAGCTATTATGGTTTTAGGTGCAATGTTAATTTGGAGAGTTAAACCAAAGGTAGAACACACAAGATGAAGAAATTATTATTAATTTTGTTGCTTATTCCTTTTGTATCTGCATATAGTCAATATGATATTGTTCCTTCACAATTATTAGAAAATGAATGGTTTGTTTTTATTTCTATATTCTTTATAGTATTTGCATTTCTTTATATTTCATTATCAAGAGTATTTACTTCAAAATCCAAAAACCCTGCAATGCCTTGGTTAGTAGATGAAAAGACAAATAAAGGGCCTGTAGTAGCTATCTCTATAGCATTGGCATTTCTTATTACTTCTGCATTTATTAGATATGCTTGGCTTCAAGGAGTTTTAGGAGATGTGATTACTGGTTGGTTAATGGCTGGATTAATTTTATTTTTATTGTTTATGATAATCCCATTTTATAACAAATTAAGTAAATCTAAATATGGAATCTATGCTCCAATCTTTTTAGCAATTCTTCTTTTTGTTGGATGGGTTTTTCTTAATTCATATGACATATATCAATTACTTCCTTATACTTTAATTAGTTATGAAGTAGAGAGATTATTTGAATTCTTATCTAGCTGGTTAGGATTAATAATAATGATTAGTATCTGTTTAGTTTTATTTATTATGAAAAAGTTAGCTAAATAGATTACAATAAAAACCTTTTTAAGCACTAACAACATAATAAAATAATGAGTGTGATAAGTTCTATTTTTGATAATATTGGATATTTTGCTGGTTTGACTATTACTAGTGATGTTTTATGGCAGGTTTTACCTTTAGCACTTGCGACTATTTTCATTGTTGCTTATTTTGAAAGATATAAAAAAGAAAAAGCAGATTGGGATAGTTATTTTTCTAACTCTCTTGTTTTATTATTTGTAAGTATTGCTTTGTTTAGAACTATTTATCTTATGGATGGAGATGGTTTAATTAATTTTTTTGAAGCACCTATCCAAAGTACGGGTGTATTGTTATTATTAGTCTGGGGTGTTTTAATTGCTAAGTTGAATTTTGACCATTTACTTCCTGAAAAGGCTGCTGCTTATCTTAGTTCTCCTTTAACTGTTAATAGTTTTGCTTATGTTATTATTTTATTAGTTTATTCTACATTGCAGTTATCTTGGGTTTATTTCTTATCTTTATTTTTATACTGGATATTGATTTTATTTGCTTTGAATGTGCTTAAGTTACCTTTGTATAAGTTATTTATTTATCTTGAAAAGGAAAGAGAAAAAGAAGCTTTAGAGAGTATTAAAGAGGAAAGATTTCAGATTGAAGAGATGAAAGATAGGATTAAGTTTTTACAAGATAAGTTAAAAGATACTGCTAAGAAAGAAGAAAAGCAAGTTAAAAAAGCTAAAAAGGTTAAGAAGATTGTTAAGGGTTCTAAGAAGAGAAGCAAGTGATTTTTATTTGGTAATGTTTGTTGATGATTATTTATATTAATATTATTGTCTTGAAATACTTAGTTAAGATTTGAATACAATTAATTAATGAATGAATCTAGGTTATTTATTAAATAGAAAGAAATTCATAATTTTTAGATTGCAGAGGGTAATGTGTGTTCACTCTTTTCTTTTAAAAAAGAAAATT
>CAYYLH010000070.1:0-2825 GCA_964472575.1 Candidatus Woesearchaeota archaeon | reverse complement strand
CATAAAAATAAACAAAACCAACCCTATTTAAATCTTTCACACACTACTAGCAATTCAATACATTTAAAAATAAGTTCATGCTAAAAATTATATCCCGCCATAGCTCAGTGGTAGAGCATGCGGCTGTAGAAATAGCACAGACATTCCTCTTTTATTGAGGACAGGATGAAGTGTGAGTAGCTCATGTTCGAGTTTTGTTGATGTTCGCATCTGCAGAACCCGCAGTGTCCCCTGTTCGAATCAGGGTGGCGGGATTTTTTATTTTAGTAAAATAATCTATAACTAAAATGAAATAAAATTTAAAGAGGCAAACGACCAGGAAAATTAGAATTAATAACTACTACTCTAGCAAAAGATGACTTTGACCATGAACAAATACAACTAAGACAATGGTATGACGCATTAGCAAGAACATAATTAAAAATTTATAAACCAACTAAACCTCATACTAATATGAAATTTCTAAAGAGGTGGTTTAGTAAAAACCCACTAGCAACAGAACAAGTAAGATTTGCATATTCAGATAAGCAAATTCTAAAAAACATAACACTAAATCTAAAAAAATCTCAAATAGTTTCAATAGTAGGTAAATCTGGCTCTGGAAAATCAACATTCTTAAAACTAATAGCAGGAATAATCTCAACAAATTATAAAGGAAAAATAAGAATATTCGGAGCACCTAAATTCCTTAAAAAATCTAAAATAGGATTTGTACCTCAAGAACTCTCATTTATTCCAGACCTATCTTTACTAGATAATATTAAAATAGCAGGATTAAATCTTGGAATAACACAATCAAAAGCAATAGAAAAAGCAGATGAACTAATAAGACTACTAAAACTAGAAGAACCACTTAATAAAAAACCAACAGAACTATCAGGAGGACAAAAAGCAAGATTTAACATAATCTTGTCTTTATTACACAATCCAGATATCTTAATTCTAGATGAACCTTTTGTAGGTTTAGACTTTCTAAACAGAAGATTATTATGGCACTTTTTAGAATCAATGAGAAAAAAAGAAAAATCAATCCTTTTAACATCTCACTTACTAACAGAAACACAAGAACATGCAGATAAACTAATCATTCTAAAAAATGGCTCTATATTATTTCAAGGGAATCTAGAACAACTAAAATCAAAACTAAAAATCCAATACATACTAGAGATAAGATTCTCAAGACTATCTAAAGAAAACCAAGATAAAATAAAAAAATACTGTGCATATAAAGAAGTAAAAATTCTAGATAGTTATGAAAAATACATGATGTTTGCTCTTAATTCTGAAAAATCAAGAACCTGGTTATTCAAATTCTTTGATAAACTAAAACTAAATTATGAAGAAATCGGTCTAAGAGAACCAAACCTAGATGAGGTATTTTTAAAAGCATGAAACCAATACTAAAATTCTATGGATATCTAAAGAAAGACATTACACTATTGTATAAAAGAAAAAAATACCTTTACTTGTTCATATTACTACCAATACTAATCTCATCTTTATTTTTATTTGCACTAAATCCTTCTGACTATGAAATCAAACTAGGAATATGTGATAAAGACAATTCAGAACTATCACAACAATCTTATGAAGAACTAGATTCATTTAAACCAATTCCATATGAACAAGTAAATTGTGTAGAAAATCTAAAACAAGACATACAAAAAGGAAAGATAGATATTGGTTTAGAAATACCTCAAGGGTTTCAAGAAAATATAGAAAATCTAAAACAATCAAAACTAATAGTTTATTATGATAATACAGACATAGCATTTTCAAATCTAATATCCTGGAAAATAGATGCCTCTCTACAACCCTATGAAAAACAAATTATTAATCAACTAAATCAAGAACTAAAATCAAATGTTAAAGCTGTTAAAACAGGATTTGACTTTATAGTATTAGAATTTCCATCTGTATCAGGTAAATTCTTAGAACCAATAGCAAATGCAGAAACCTCTTTAAAAAATCTAGAAGAACTAGAAACAGAATTCTTAGTAAATCCAATCTGGACACAAAAACAACCAATATACAAAGAAGAAATGACTAAAAATGCAGGAATAATATTTGTCTTTCCAATAATTGCACTATTTGTAATCCTAATGCTAGCATCTTCATCAATCTTATATGATAAAAAAACAAACTTCATAACAAGAGTAAAATCCTCTTCTTCAATAACACTCTACCTACTAGCTAAATTATTATTCTTTATAATACTAACAGCTGTTCAGTTCATAATCATATTATTACTATTCCTAGCTTATGGTTCTAGCTTTCCATTAAACATAATAGAAATAATCAAACTAATCATCTATATTGCTTTAATAGACTCATTACTAGGCTTTATAATAGGAATAATCGCAGATAATGAAGGCATAGCAGTCCTATTCTCTCTAATACTAGCATTTCCTTTAATGCTTATCTCAGGAATCTTCTTTCCAATACAAACACTTCCAACACTAGTAAGATATCTAGCTAAACTACTACCACTAGACTATCAAATCCAAGCAGCTAAATCAGTCTTATTATTCAATCAATCAATCTCTATAAACTGGTTATATATCTCAATAGGATTATTTGTCTTAGTTTGGTATTTACTAAGAAGAAGAATTAATTAAATATACTAAAAATCCTAGTCAAACTTTTTTGAGGAATTCTTTTTAAACACTCTATCTATCTAATTACTATGAAACAATTAGATAAACAAACAGAAAAAATATTTGAACTCTTTACAAAAAACCATAAACTAAAGTTTTCAGATATAGAAAAAGCACTAGATATTAGGTCTAATCATCTTAACTACTATTTAAAAAAATTACAAGATG
>CAYYLH010000069.1:0-2886 GCA_964472575.1 Candidatus Woesearchaeota archaeon | reverse complement strand
CTTAGACTTACTATCATCTCCATTTATCCTACATCTATCTAAGTTGCTTCTTATTCCTTGATTATCTAATTGTCTTTTCCTATTAATTAATCCACTCTCAACAGTTGTATTTTGATTGTCATTCTTATTATTTATATCATTATGACATTCACAACTACACACATTCTGTTTATACTTACTCTTTGCTCCTACCATTATTTCATACCCCCTTTAAATTTATCACCATCAACATCAACAACAACATCAACATCTAAAACCAATCTCTCTCTCAATTCTCCATCACTATAAACATCTACATCAAGCAAAGTATTACCAGCATTAACAACCTCATAACCACTACTAGATTTTCTTAGCTTCAATTCTACTTCAGAATTAATAGTCAAAGTTCTAATCTCACTCTCTCCTACTCCTTTTAATTTCCAATAATACTTTCCAGGTTTAAGATTAATCACTAAATTATCCTCTGCACTAATAACTTCAGGAGATGAGAACTGCATATTATCATCTATTAAAATCTCATTAGCATTATCAAACTCAAATAAAACACTACCATTAGTTGTTTCTAAATCATCAACAGGTGCAATTACTAAAGGTTGTGAATATCCAACTAAAAACATCAAACCTACTAGACTTGCAACTATCAACAAGCTATCTATAATATATATCTTCTTATTCATTTTCTTCTCCTTGTTTTTTATTTTTCATTTTTATTCTTCCTATTTTGTTTCTTTTGCTATTTTAGTTTTCTCTTACCTTGTTTCTTTTGCTATTTTGTTTTCTCTTATTGTGGGTTTCTCTTTTTCTAAAAGAGAAATTACTCTGCTAGTGATGACTTAAACACTACTAATGCATCCTTAGGATTTGGATTCTCATCACTAGGAACTTCAATAGCAATATCTATCTCAGCCTCGTCACTATCATCTGAATAATTTAATTCTGCAATTGCAACAACATCTCCTGTAATAGGTACTTGTGTCCAGCTAACCAAAGAAGCTAACCAACTAAATGCACCTTCTTCTCCTGTTTTATTATCAATCTTAAATCTAAAATAATCACTATCTGTTGGTTGAGTATCCCATAAAGCAGATGAATTAACACTAACATTAACAAGAGCATTACCAATATTCTCTAATACAAATGGTTGAGGATTATCATTAGTAGTATCATTTACATCTCCTGGAAATAAATCACCAAAATTAATATCTTCACTAGTTAAATTAATCTCTATTAAAGCAGTAATATTAATTATATATTCATCACTCCATTCACCATCACCAACACCATCATTAGCTCTTACATTCCATACATAATAATTCTTTTCACCATTCTCCCAAAAGCAATTAAACTCATCTCCAAATGCCCAACTCTCACCAGGAATTGTAGTAGTCCTATCCTCATCACTACATAATCCAGCAGAAACTAATGAAACATTAAGAGTATAAGATAAATCATCTCCATCATCATCTGTTCCAGTCCATTCAAATGTAGGTGTCCTATCAGTAGTTGAAGAAGCATCAGCAGGACTATCTAAACTAACACTAGGTAATGAATTAACAATAGTTAATTCAGAAGAATTAACCCAATCACTATACTCACTACCATCACTAACCCTCATTGAACACTTCCACACATCACCTTTAGTAGTATTTTCATATCCAAGCACAGAATTAAAACTAGAAGCATTAGCATAACTATCATTATAATCAATACTCAAATTCTCAACACCATCTTTATACCATACAACACTAACATTCATATCATCTCCATCAGCATCAGCAAGAACATCATAACAATTCAAATCCTGTAATGTCTTATTTGTTCCATCTGTTGAATTTATCTCAGGTGTTGGGTTTTCAGGTGGTGTGTTATCAATTATACTTATACTCCTCTCCTCAGTAGAATTAACATTTCCAAAATCATCCTTAGCAAAAGCCTGATAAGTATAATCACCATAATCTAATCCAGCAGTTGAATTTTTAGTCTGATTTACATATAAATACCACTGACTACTATTATACTTATACAAGTTAGACATATATAATTGATTGATTTCATCTGTTGTTAGTGTTCTATTGAATATCATAACCTCGTCCACAAACCCATTAAAATAAGAAGCAGGACTTCCACCAACATTACCTGAACCAATAGATAATAAATTACTAGAACCTACATTTGGAGCATAGCTTCCAATATTATTAGTAGAACCCAATTCTCCATTAACATAGATAGTTAAATGACTATTATTATATTGACAAACAATATGATACCAATTATCTGCAATCAAAGATTGAGTTGCAGAATTTGAAGAATACCAAGTCCCTCCAGATTTGAAAGCACAAGCCTTATCAAAAAGGGTATTTGTATGGCTCCAATCAAATTGATAGTTCTCATCAGTAGATAGTACCTGAGCTATCTTTGATGTTCCAGCATCCTCAGATCCCAGAACCCATAATGAAAATGTAAAATTGTTTAAATCTAAATCAGTATCCTTAGTAATTCCAACATAATCCCCATTCCCATCCAAATCAACACCACCCCCATACTTCCCACTAGAAACAATCTCATCACCCTCCCCAATAACACTACCATCATTACCCTTACCAGAAACATCATAAACCAAAGAATCACTCTCTCCCAAACTACTTCTATTATCAAAGTTCATAAATAAAACTAATGACTCATCAAAAATACTATTATTAGTTCCATTCCAATTATAAACAACCTCATCCAAATCATCTTCACTAATACTAACATTAACCTCTATTGAAGTATCACCTGTTGTATTTCCATCATCTCTTGTAGGAGATACAAATTCAATTAAAGGAGGTGAATCTTCCACCTCTTCCTCAACAACAACAACATTTCTAGATGTAGAATTAACATTAC
>CAYYLH010000068.1:0-2917 GCA_964472575.1 Candidatus Woesearchaeota archaeon | reverse complement strand
AACACCTGAAGACATAGAAACAGCACAGTCTTGTGAAGACTTACAAGGAGTTATCTGTGCATCAGGGTTCACTTGTTCAGGTGATTTTAAGATTACACAAGGACAAGCTTGTTGTTTATCAGAATGTGTAGAAGCACCTTCTTATAATCCTTTCCAAGAAGAAGATGAAGGAGGCTATGGTTGGTTATGGGCTATTATTATCTTTATAGTTTTAGGAGTAGCTGGATTTTTTGTTTATAAAAAATTTAAAAAAACACCTAATAAAAAACAAGACGCATTACAAACAAAAACAAAACAACAAGAACAACTATTAAAAGTGAGTTTAGCTAGAAGCTAATAACTTCTACTGTGACTTTTTCTTAGTTTTCTTTTTAGACTTTTTCTTTTTAGTTTTCTTTGTCTTTTTCTTACTCTTTTTACTCTCTTTTTTAGAATCTTCTTCAGCTTGTTTTTGCTGTATAAATTGTAACTGTTGAGCCATTTGTTGCATTCTAAAATTAGCAACCTTAGCTATTTCATCATATCTATGTAATCTTCCTGATAAATTATTTAAAAAACTAGTAGCATCTACTAAATCAAAACTAACCTTGTCTGGCTTAATAACCTCAACACTAGCAGGCATAAAATCAAATACAACCTCTGTCAACTTATTAAAATTTTCAACTTCAATCTCAATCTCTGCAAAACAAGTATAAAAATCCTTATTCTCTACTTGTTTAGGTTCTGAATATGATTCAGACACTAATTCAACATCCTTAATCTGATTAAACTTAGCAATATGCTCTTTTAATGCTCCAACTAGATGTTCTTTTGGTCTTCCTGCTATTTCAATAATCAATATCGCCTTTACGTCTGCCATTGTATATAACTAACAAGCCAATAAAAATAATAAATCCAACTAATAGCCAAAACCACCAGTTTATCTTATCATCTTTGTCTTGTTCTATTTCTTTATATTCTGAAAGATTTATAATACTTTTGGTTATGTTCTGAGGTTCATACTCTTGTATCTGAATATGTTCCACTTCCTTATCTTTACTCTTTTTTTCTTGTTTATTCTCTTCATCACTATCATCTTCATCATCCCCTCCTTCTTCTTTATCAACCATTTCTACATCCTCTTCTTCATCAGAAGAATCATCAACATCACAATCAATACTAGCTATACCTTGCTCTTTAATATCTTCTAATTTAGCCTCTCCAATTCCATAAATATTATCTAGTTCATCAAGATTTTCAAACTCATTATCTTTTCTATAATCAACAATATACTGAGCTGTTTTTTCACCAACCCATTTTATTTCTTGCAATTCTTCTAAACCAGCATGATTTATATCTACACAATCTAACTCTGTATAAGCTGAACTAGAATTGAAAACCACTACCAACAAACAAATAACAAAAAGAATCACCTCTTTTTGCATAATTCTAAAGAGATTTATTTTTTATATAGTTTGTGATTTTATTACTCAACAAGTATTAGAAAGAGAGCAAGCCCTAGATAAATCAACATGGAATGAAACAGTTAGAGAATTTAAACGGATTACTCATGTGTGAACTAATAAAAATGTGTTTGGGTAATTTATTTTCACAACGAAATTAAAATTTTGTCTAACAGAGGATAAAAGGCTTCGCCCAAATTTTTTTGATATTTATTTATGAATTCCGAAAGGGTTTTAAATTATCTTTTTCTATTCTTTTTAATACAAAATGAGCAAATTCAAAAAACCACCAAAAACTTTTTTTTGGATTTTTCGGATTTTAGGCTTTCTATTTTTATTAATGTTGGTTTATTTTGCTATTTTTCCGGAGAAATATTTTAAGTTTAAATTTTCTTAAAAAGAAGATGGAAGTCCTATAAATGGAGAGGTTTATCTAAACGGAATTTATCTTGGTGAAACAAAAGATGGAAAATTAAAAGCAAATGTCTTAGATTTAACAACAGGAGATTTAACTCTTAAAGGATTTTATGAGGAAAAGCCTTTTGAGCTTTATTGGGATTTTAAGGGGGAAGTTATACAATATGGGGAACATGAATATATCGCATCTTCTCAAGATTTTATTGATGCGACATTTGATGCAACTCAATTAGATTTAAATAGAATTGAGAAAGAAATTTTTAATCTAGTTAATCTGGAAAGACAAAAATATCCCAAATCTGGAATTCGTTCTTTAAGATGGAATGAAAAAATAAGCCAAATTGCAAGAGAACATAGTGAGGATATGTTAGAAAAAGAATACTTCAGCCATAGAACTTTAGAAGATGTGGAAACTTTAGAGTCTATAGATTTTAGTCAGAGATTAAAAAATGAAAATATTTTTTACTTAGTCTCAAATGAAAATTTAATTCTCTTACCCATTTATTCAGATACAGATATTGCGAAAGAATCTGTAGAGGGGTGGCTTGAAAGTCCAGGTCACCGTTCAACATTACTTGATTTGGATAATCTTTATAGTGATGCAGGAGTTGGGATTGCTTGTAAGATGAGGCTTTGTTATGTAACAATGGATTTTATTTCTCTTAGACAAGAATATCTAAATCAAAAGTTAGGGTATAATTATGTTCAGTCAGTTCCTTTATATCCTGAAGGATACGGATTTGATTATAATGTTAGCGTTAGTTTAGATTTTGTTTCTTCTAGCTCTGTAAGAATGAGATTGACTGGAGATAAAAATGATTTTAATAGGATAGTTAATCGAGACAGCCCTGAGAAAATTTTATGGTCTAAAACCTCTGCAAATTATCGAGATACTTTCTTAATTAGTCCAGAAAATTATTTAATTATAGAAGCAAATGTTAAGGATACAAATTATAATCTTACAATAGATTATGCAACAAATTAAATTCTTCTTTTAGAAAAAAGAAACAAAACAAGCCCCACACCCCCTACAACCCAACCTTATCATAATACCTCTC
>CAYYLH010000067.1:0-3111 GCA_964472575.1 Candidatus Woesearchaeota archaeon | reverse complement strand
TACAATCTTCTTTAATGCCTTTTATTCCACTCAAATCTTCTTCAGGTGGAAGTAGTAGTGGAGGTTCTAGTAATAAAAAATCATCTAGTGGAGGCAAGTCATTGTCGGATAGACAAAAACGAAGAAAGGAATTAGAATCTCAAGGATTATCGTCAATTGAAGCAGCAAGAAGAGAAACTGAAGAATATTCAAAAGGTTTAAGTGGAAGGTCTGAACCAAGTTCAAGTAAAAGTGATAGTAAAAGTAAATCATATAGTGACCAAGATATAAAAGGATTATCAAGTACAGGACAAAATATAGTTAAATCTAGAGCATTAACTCAGTTAGAAGAACGAGGAATAGATAATCCTACTCAAAACGAAATAGATGCACAAATAGCAGCAGAAACAAGAAAATATAATAAACAAATAACAGGAAAAGAATATACGCCATTATCTCAACAGAAATCTGTTACTGTAAAAGATGGAATATCTGTTAGTTCAGAGCCTAGTTTAATTAAAGGACAATCAGGTACTGATTCAAGAGGTAGTAAAACAGCTGAAGCAATTTCTAAGTTAAAAACTAGAGGAATAACTAATCCTACTGAACAAGATATTAATGCACAAATAGCAGCAAACGAAAGAAGTGCTAGGGGAGAAAAACCATTATCTCAACAATCAATGACTGCAATTTTAGGCCCTATACAGAAAGAGGATTTAAGTGGTGTTGATAGAGAGGTTCAAATTAATACAGCAATACAAAATGCAATAAGAAACAGGCCAGGTACTGTACAAACAATAGATGAACCTATGCCAAGAATATTAACATCAAGTCAAGAATCTTCAAATATTTTAGCTGGTGGAGGTAATAGAGAAAGTTCTGATATTAATCAAATTAATGTATTAGCTAGTGACTTATTAGAAGGAAAAATAAAACGACGAGAATCTGAGATTGGTATGTTTAACAGACGAATGGAAGAATTATTACCTCAATCAGAACAATTTATTAAAAGTTCAGAGGAATTAGAAACTCGAAGAGCAGATATAGAAGCTAAAAGTAAAGCTATAGAACAAGGTACATTTACTGGTGATTATGAACAATATGTAAGAGAAATTGAACAATATAACAAAGACTTAGAAAAAGCTAATGTCCAATATCAACAATTACAAAGTGAAGGTGATACATTAAGAAGTATGCAAGAAAAATTAGATACTGGAAATTTTATGGAATTTATATATAATTTACGTTCGGCAACCGATGAAAATATTCAAGCTAGAAAACAACAAGATTTTATTAATCAACAATTATTAGGACAGTCTCAGTTAAGAGAAAGTGGAGACTTAAATAAAATTGAAACATTAACATCATTAGGTACTACTGGATTTTGGAAAACGGCAGATTTAGGTAGAGGATTAGTAATGGGTACTGTAGGAAAACCTATCCAAAGAGAAATATCAGGTGACATGACAATGTTAGAACGATTTTCTCCAGCAACAATGTTAGCAAGAAATATTTATGATTGGAAAAATCCTCAGTATGGTGTAGATTGGGACGTTGTTAAAGGTGTTTCAACTCCGTTAATTGGAGCCGGAGGAGCCGGAACTGTATTTGGTAGAACATTAGTTAAAGGAGCATTAGCAGGACAAGGTATATATACTGGAACTAAGTCTGCAGGTGCATTACAATTAAGTGATAATGAACAAAAATATGTTCAAGATAAAGATACCTTCCAAAGAGCAATGCAAGAAGGATATGGAAGAGAAGGTGCATCATATTATTCAGATAGAGGAGGAGTAATAGGAGGAGCTACTAATATATATAAAGATTTACCAGGGGTACAATTATATACTGGTGACGTTGATGAATTTAGTAAAGGTGTAAGAGATTATTATAGATATTCTCAGGGATTATCAGGAAAAGAATTAGAAGATGCTGTTAATGCTGCAGTAATTATGAGAAGAACATCATTAGGCGCCGAAGCAGCAGGAGTGTTGGGTGCAAATATTGCATCTGAATTTGCTGGACAAAAATTTCTTTCTAATGCATTAAGGAGAGGAGGAATGACAAGTGCAACAAAAGTACCGTTTCCAACAGCAGTTAAAGAAGTAGGAAAAGCAGGAGTATTAGAAGGTGGATTAGTTGAGGCATTTGGTCAACAATCAAGATATGAAGATATAGACCCAGTAAAAATTGGTGGTGGTGCTTTAGCTGGTGGAGCAGTAGCCGGAACAGCTGGTGGATTAGTTGTAGCTGGAAAACAAGCTGTTAGTAAATTAGGAAGAGGAGGTGGAAGAGCTTTAGAAACTGGATTAAATATAGCTGACCCGTATGAACCATTAGGAGATGTGAGCCAGAAATTTTTAAGTAAAATCGGAGCGTCACAACCACCAGGATTTCAAAGAGGATTATCAATAAGAGCAAGGACTGGAGTTGGGCCTCAAGCAACAACAACAGATTATGGAAGAGGAACTCAAATAGTACAAGACTTATCAGGAGTTAAATCTTTCACTATAAATGAACCAGTTTCAGGTAGAATAGGAAGAGCACGAACTACACCATTACCACAGGAATTTGTTAAAAGTCAAGTAGGTGTAACACCTCAAAGGTTTACTAGAACTACAACTTTTGCAGCTGTTCCGGTACAAGTACAACCACAAACTCAAGTTCCAGTTCAACCACAAATACAAGTTCCAGTTCAAGCTCAAACTCAAGTTCCAGTTCAACCGTTAACTCAAGCTCAAACTCAAGTACCAACAAAAGTACCAACCGGTGTTCAAAATGAATTAGGAAGTTTAAGTGGAGAAGGATTAGGTTTTAGATTTGGAAAACGTACCGGAGAAAAAACTATTCAAAATAAATTAAAAGATATAACTAAAGGATTTTTGAGTAAAAAACTAATATGAATAAAAAAGGAGTAAGTGTAACAACTGGACTAATATACGGGTTAACTACATTATTTGGGTTGACTGTATTATATGTAGTTGTTGTTGAATATGCATTGATAGGAAATATGTTACCAATTTTCAAGCAAATATTAACTAACGGTTCCGGAATAGCACTTTCTCCGTTTGAACAAAATAGTATCTTACAAAATTGGGACAGGTTAGTTTTCATGATAAGATTAGTTCCATC
>CAYYLH010000066.1:0-3248 GCA_964472575.1 Candidatus Woesearchaeota archaeon | reverse complement strand
AATCCTAAAACTACCTAAAGCCGTAGTATTACTAATATGAGGCCCTGCACAAGTCTCTTTAGAAACAACTTCATCTCCATCCTTAATAGTATAATCCTTTACCTTATCTTTATACTTATCATCAAAAATACCTTGTGCTCCTTCGTCTTTAGCTTGTTCTAAATCCATCTCTTTCATTTCAACATCTAATTCCTTGTTAATCTTATCATTCACCCAATCTTCTACTTTCTGTTTTTCTTCATCTGTCAACTTTCTATCAAAATTAAAATCAAATCTCAATCTCTCTGGTGTTATATTACTTCCTTCCTGGTGTATATCTTTCTTATTCAAAACCTCTCTAAGTGCTTGATTTAATAAATGAGTAGCAGTATGTAACTTAGTAGTCTGTTCAGAATTATCAGCTAATCCAGATTTAAATCTACCTTCAGCAGCAGTCTTGCTTAATTCCTTATGTTTTTCTTCTTCTTTTTCAAACCCTTTTTCATCTATTTTAATTCCTTTTTCATCTGCTAACTCTTTAGTCATCTCAATAGGAAACCCATAAGACTGGTATAATAAAAATGCATCTCTTCCATTTATCTCTTTAGCATTAGCAGCCAACTTTTCAAATACCCTAATTCCTTGCTCTATTGTCTTTAAAAAATTCTCTTCTTCTTTTTCTAGTTCAATTAAAATCTCTTTTTCTTTTTTCTTTAAATGAGTATAGTCATCATAAATAAAAAATACAGGCTCTGCTAATTTAGATGTAAACTTCTCAATACCTAACTCTCTTCCATATCTAATTGCCCTTCTAATTAATCTTCTTAATACATATCCTTGCTCAGAATTACCAGGCTTAACACCATCTGCAATAATAAATACAGCTGCTTTAATATGGTCTGCTATTATTCTCATTGCCCTTGTCTTTTGTTTATCTTCACCATATTTTTCTTCTGATAGTAATTCTAATTTTTCTATGATTGGTTTCCACATATCTGCTAAATAATTATCTTCTAATCCATTCATTATAGCTACTGTTCTCTCAACACCCATTCCAGTATCTATATTCTTTTGTTCTGCCTCATTATAATTTCCTTTTTCATCTTTATTATATTGCATTAAAACATCATTCCAAATCTCTACCCAATTACTATCAGCAGGATTAAATACCTCAGGAGCAAGCACACTATTTAATTTCCAATAAAACATTTCAGTATCTGGTCCACAAGGCCCTGTCTCTCCAGCAGGCCCCCACCAATTATTAATCTTAGGTAAATAAGCAATTCTAGCTTCTGCTACACCCAAATCTTTCCATACACTTGCTGCTTCATCATCTTTTTCAGCATCCTTATCACCACCAAACACAGAAACAGCTAATCTATCTAATCCAATACCTAATTCTTTTGTTAAAAATTCAAATGAATACTCAATTGCTTCTTTTTTAAAATAATCACCAATACTCCAATTACCAAGCATTTCAAAAAAAGTATGATGAAAACTATCTCCTACTTCATCTATATCTTGTGTTCTTATACATCTCTGAACATTTGTCAGCCTCTTACCTTGTGGATGTTTTTCACCTAATAAAAAAGGAACTAAAGGATGCATCCCAGCTGTTGTAAATAATACAGTTGGGTCATTCTCAGGAACCAAAGGAGCATTAGGAATCTCTTTATGGTCTTTAGACTTAAAAAAATCAATATACTTTTTGATTAACTCTTTTCTATTCATTTTCATAATACTTAGAATAATTAAGGGTTTTTAAGATTTTATACTCTAAATCATAACTCTCTTAAAATCAAGAAAATCAAAACTCCAATAAGAACAACCAATACAATAATAAACACAACTAACCAAAATAAACTCCATCCAAAACCACTATCATCTTCATCCACAGGAGCAAGCACAATTGTATCATTACCATAACTATAGTAATTACCACTACTCATTAAATCATTATAATAAGTATCTAAATCCTCATTTCCATAATCATCATTTCTATCCCTTTTAGTTCTGCTTCTTGAATCATCATCGTCATCATCATCGTCATCATCATCGTCATCGTCATGGTCAACTAAGGTCTTTCCAATAACTGTTTCAATATTACTATAATTTCCATTAAAAAGTATTTGAACACCTAATACATAAGTTGTATTTGATTCTAATCCTGAAAAATTATACCAATCAGAATTAGCACTCAAGCCATTTGTATAATTATAAGTATTGTTTCCATTTTTATAAAGTAAAATCTTATTAAAATTATTAGGATTATCCCACTGGATTTTTATTGAATTTGTATAGTTAATTGCTGTTAAATTACTAACACCTTCAACACTTTGATTTGTTTGATTTCCATTACCATTATCATCCCCATTTTCAGCCAAAGTAGTTCTTGTATCACTTCCTGGCTCACTCAAATTTCCATTATATTTTGCATAAACAACAATTGTATAATTAGTATTTGGCAATAAATTTTCTGCTTTAAAATTATTTTGATTAATTGAATAGTTAGTATTATTAAAACTAACTAAAAAACCAGTTGAATTCTCAGGCACATTCCAATTCCAATCAATATAATTAATACCTACACTAGCGTTAAAATTACTAACAGGAGTAAATGTTTGATTTGTTTGATTTCCATTATCATTATCCCCATTATCAAAATAATCTACTAAAGTCTGATTACAATAAAAATTAACAACATCTGCCCAACCACTTGATGAAGCAACACCTGTCTGATAGATATTAACTGTAATTAAATCACTTCCATCAGTGATATTATATGGTTGAAAATATCCCCCACTATTAGGAGCATAATTCATAATAACTCTTGGAGAATTATCAAAATAATGTAAACAACATCCTTCACCCTCACATGAATAACCACTTACTAAATTCAAAGATAAAGCAACTAAAAAGAACACTGCAATCACACTAATAACTTTTGAACTTATTTTCATAATTTTAAAATAGTAACACTTATTTATAAATCTTTCTGTCTGTTACCCTTTTAAAATTACACTCTAAACACCTCTGTTGGTTCTTTTAAAGACAAACTCACCTTTGGATGTAAATCAACCCTTTCTCTTAATAATGAAAAATTATTCATAGCAATATCAGGTAAGTTATTATTATCACTCAAATGAGCAAGCACAACATTCTTCAACTTCTTTCTAGCATGTTCTAAAACACTAACAGCAGAATGTAAATTAGATAAATGCCCTTTTTCTCCTAAAATTCTTTGTTTTAAAAAATAAGGATATCTTCCT
>CAYYLH010000065.1:0-3272 GCA_964472575.1 Candidatus Woesearchaeota archaeon | reverse complement strand
AGGAGGGGAAAACAATATAGTTCTAACGACTTGCTAAAGAATCTCTTGGAAAAAATTAAATTCCAGGAGGTAAAAATGTCAGAAACACAATCATATGAAACATCAGAAGGTGAAGATGAAACAACTAGTCAACCATATCATCCAGAAGGAGCTATGTACACCACTAATGAATTTTTTGAACATATAAGAAATCCATCACCTTTAGACTCTCTAAATTAAAGAACATTATTTTTTCTTTTTATTTTTTTTATTTTTCTTTTTTGATTTAACCCTAACACTCTTTTTACTAGAATGAGCATGCATAATCAAATCTAATTTAGTATCTAAACTATCAATCTTCTCTTCAATACTATCTAATTGGTCACTATCTCTTAATACTTGGGACTCTAATCTCTTTAATCTCTTTCTATCTCTCCATCTTAAAATACCTCTAAAGATTAAATAAATAAGATACAAAAGTAAAGCAATACTAGCTGCACTAACTAAAGCAAGAACAAAATTTAATCTCTCTGCAAAATTAGGTGCAATATCTGAAATCACCTTTATTGTGGAATTAGCTAAATCAGCCATAATATACTAAAAGAAATAGTGTTTTTATTTGTTTTGATTAACTTTTTAAATAGACTTTCTATCTGATTAATATGGCTGCATAGCTCAGTTGGTTAGAGCGCGAGTCTCATGAGCTCGAGGTCCCCAGTTCAACCCTGGGTGCAGCCATTACCTTAATAAAATTCTTATTAATCTTAGACTTTAATTTCAAATCGGTTTTATTCACTAAATCATATTCCTGAGAATATCTTATAAATTCTTCAAAAATTCTTTGATGTTTAGGATTAATAAAACCAACTAAGTCTCTAAAAGCTATAAGATTTTTCTTTCCATTAATCTGAATTCTATATTGTTCTTGAAGATTTTTCCATCTTAATTCTTTTTTCTTTCTTTTGCATTGATATAATTTAGCATTAATTTTATTTTTTATTAAAAACTCTTTAATCTGCACTAATAATTTCTTAGAGATAAGATGAATTTCTAATCTAGGATAAAATTTATTCGGATTTTTAGTTAAAACCAAACTTCCATCTGTTGCAAAAATCCCCTGAATAATAATTGCTATAAGTTTTCTTTCAAAAAAATATTTAGGAATAAAAACTAAAGAACCTTTCTTTCCAATAGGAAATCCCTTCTCTACAAATCTATTAAATAAATTCTTATCTGGAAATTTATCTCAATAGTTCCATTTTTAGGCCTAGATTTAATTGAAACCTTCTTTCTTCCCAATCTAATCAATAAAGGACTAATAACATTTTCATAAAATTCAGTATCCTTATAATAATCTCCAGTAATGCAAATCACTTCTCTTTTTCTACTTTCCTTAGTAACATATCTAGATAAACAACCATCTCCTAACATAATTCCATATAATAATGCAAAATCACTCTCTTTCATCAAATAATAAGACAAAGAAATTATATTAATTTTCTAAATTAATCAAAACAACTAAATCCCTACAGAATAACCATCACCCTCTTTTCTAGGCAATATATGTAAATGAGCATGATTAATTATCTGACCTGCCTCTTTACCATTATTCATAACTAAATTAAAACTCTTAGCACCCACTTCACTCATCAATTCAACAGCAACATCCTTAGTATCTAGTAAAAACTCTTCATATGTAGAAGAAGGCATCTGTTCTAATCTTTCAAAATGCTCTTTAGGAATAACTAGTGAATGTCCTTCTACTTTAGGATTAGCATCTCGAATAACAATAAAATTATCACTCTCCTTAATCTTATCACTCTCTATCTCTCCTTTAACAATCTTACAAAAAATACAATCATCCATACCAAACTAAATTAAACCTAATTTATAAAACTATCCAAACTGCTTCTTATAAAACTCTTGCCTTAACATCTCTCTATTAACCTTCTCCTTATTAATCATCTTAGAAAATGGATTAAACATCCTATTAAAAAATCCTTGTCTCTCTCCAATCTCACCACATAAAGCACTTGTAAAGCTTCTAATCTCACTAGAAATAGCATGTCTAGGAGAATGCAATACAATAGGAGTTCGATAAAAAACACTCTCAGCCATTTTCTTATGTTCTGGAATCCTAGCAACTACAGGAATACTAGAACTATGCTCAATATCTTTTAAAGACATTTCAAACCTTGGATTTCGTATCTTATTAACAATCATTCCATGAACAGGAGTATCTTGTTTTTTAGCTAAAACCCCTGCTTTCAAACTAGTAGCTAATGTAGGTTCATCAGCACTAGATACAATAAATAATCTATCACAAGCAGCTACAACAGGCTCTAACTCATTATAATTAGGAGAAGAATCAATAATAATAAAATCATATCTATTACTAACTCTTGATAAAATCTTTTTCAATGCAAATACATCTGTCTCTTTATTAAAAACTAAAGAAGCAGGAACAACATCAAAACCATGCACCTCGTGAATAGCAGTATGCAATCCCTTTCCATCATTTAAAATCTCATGCAAACCCTTCTCATGATTAATATTCAAATACAAACCCACATTAGGAGCAGAAAAATTAGCATCTACCAACAATACCTTTTTATTAAAATCATTAGCTAAGCTCGCAGCACTCTCCATTGCAAGTGTGGTCTTACCAACACCTCCTTTAATAGAAATAAATCCAATTATCATCTTGAAAAAAAGAATAATTTAATTGCCCATCCTAAAAAAAACAAAGCCAAGGCTAGTGAAATCATTGCAGCAACAGCTCCTATTTTTTGCATTGTTTCTTTTTTCATTTTTCTAGTGAGGCTATTATGCTTATACCTAAATTAGTAAATAAAGTTCCAAAAGCAACCCAATAATCAAGCCAACTAAAACATCCTCTTTGATAACTATTATTAATTAAAAAAATTATAAATACTAATGTTAAAATAGCTGAAATAATATTTAATAAATTAGATACTTTCATACCCATGTAAAAACTATTAAAAGAATTATTAAAATGATTGCTCCTACACCAAAGAACAATGCTATCCACTGCAAAATCTCAATAAATCTCTTACTCATCTTTACCTCTTTAAATAACTAAATTAAATATTCTTTATAAAACTTATTATAACTAAGATTAATCCTAAGATTAGTTAATTCCAATCAAAATATAAAAGTTATAACTAAAAATAATACCTTACATCACAATAAACATACAGACATTACCTAATCCTTATCTAGAAATTAAAATTTTCCTTTAATTAACAAAAACTACTTCTTTCTATAAACAA
>CAYYLH010000064.1:0-3276 GCA_964472575.1 Candidatus Woesearchaeota archaeon | reverse complement strand
CTACAGAACTTGTTCCAGAAACACTACCTGTTGAATATGTTTTATCTATATTTCCAAAATTCCTACCAACTAACCCACCTACATCACTAGAACTAGAACTTATATTAACTCTTGAATATGAATTATTAATACTACCTGAAGAAGTAACATAACCTACTAAACCACCTGAATAAATATCACTTGTATTAATACTTCCAAGAGAATAAGACTCAGAAACAGTTGATTGGTCTAAATTACCTACTAAACCACCTGTATGCTTTCCAGAAGAATTAATACTACCTATTGATTTAGAATAAATAATCAAAGATTTGTATAACTTTCCAGCTATACCTCCTACATAATTTCTATTTGAATTAACACTTGAATTAGAAACAACTCTACTAAAACTAAAATTATCTGCTCTTCCTACTAATCCTCCTGTATATTCATTTCCAGTAATACTAAAATTTTGTAAACTAAGATTTAAAATCTGATTATTCTTTACATATCCAAATAAAGCAGTATAATTCTCTGTAGGCCTATTAATATATAAATTTGAAATAGTATATTCTTGTCCATTGAAATTTCCTGAAAAGAAATTTGTTGAATTTCCAAGAGGGTCAAATCCTGCTCCTGAATTCCAGGTAATTGTTTCTGAACAATCTATATTACTAACTAATTTATAATTTCTTGTCAAATCATCTTCAATGTCTTGCAACTCTTGACAATTAGAAATTTCAACATCATCTAAGAAAATATCAAAAGTTACATTAGCATACCCAACCCTTCCAAAACTATCATTAGCCCAAGCATGTAGTGTGTGTTCTTCTTCTGTAAATACTACATCATGAGGACTAATATAAGTTACATTAGTTCCATTCCAGTTATACCAAATCCTATCTTCATTCTCAGAATTAGAAGAAATATTAACTAGAGTAGTATCATAATTATAATATGTTTCATTAGGACTATGAATAGTTACATTAAGAGATTTATCAATTCTAAATATTTGTTTCTGAGTATCCTCTTTATTCTGTAGACTATCATTAGAATAATAACAAACACTATAAACACAAGCACTTCCTTGTTCACATGTAACTTCTACATCAGAAGTATAAAATAAATATGCTGTTTCATCACTATCACAATCAACATCACCATCTAGAATTTTATAAAAAGTCTTATTACATCCAGAACCACTAACTCCTGTAGCATTATCTAAACAACTAAGATTAAAACTCAAATCATCTATTCTCCAATCACTATAAGTATCATTTATAGTTGTATTTGGAGAGTGAATATCATATATAAAAGATTTAAATGCAGACTCTCCATAAATACCTAACTCATTAGCTACTTTAAATTTAATACTAAAATCATCTTGAGGATCAATATTCTCAATATAACATATTTCTACAGGAGACTCTTCTCCTTCAGCATCTAACCAAGAACCCTCATCAATTAGATAAGCACAAGTAGAGTAATTAACATTAGAGATTGATTGTAAAATTTCAGAAGAAATATTTAATACTCCTTTATAATATGTATTAATATAAGAAGGACCATTGTAAATTGTAGGTGTTCCAAGAGTAGGTCCCAAATCATCAATATAAAAAACAATCTGTTTATTTGCTGTTTTAGAAGTAGATTCATAACTAAAATTACACCAATAATCTACAATATACTCTCCTTCATCTAAAAGACTTAAATTATAATGAAAATATCTATTAGAAAGTTTATTCATAACATAAGTTTCAGGTAGTTCTCCATCATCAATAGTGAAATTACACTCATCAAAATCATAATTAGAAGAAACATTAAAATCAACATCTCCTGGAAAATAAGCAGTATCATTTAAAGGAGATAAAACATTCATACCAATAATAATAATCTCTCTAGTTTCAGTAGAGTTTTCATTAGAAGAACTATCATTAACAGTTGCATTTAAATAATATGTTCCAGCATCTAAATCAGTATAATTAACATCATAACGAGTAAGAGTAGTATAATTTGAATATATAAGTGCTCCTGTTTCATTATATAATCTAATAACTAGTGAATCAAAATTCCTATCATAAGCACTTACATCTGCATATATCCAATCTTCTAATTGAGCTCCTTGTTCACTTGTATCTGGCTCAAACCAAATAAGAGGTTTCTTAGTATCATTTATAGTAACATTCCATCCCTGAGTTGTATTTGAAATATCTTCAGAATTGATTTTTGAATAAACATAAAAGTTATAATCTTCTTCATCTCCTGTTGCATTTAAATACCATGTAATCACTAAAGACTCATTCTCCACCAAAGTAGTTGAATTAGGATTTGTTGTATTTGTATAAAAAGGTTCTTCTGAAATATCTTCTGGAACAAGTATTCCTGCATCCAAGTGTTTTAAACTAGTATCTATCTCTCCACAAATTGCATCAAAACAAGTTAAATTTATAGTTATATTAAAAAATTCATCTTGCTCTACAACCTGTCCTGTAAAATCTAAAGGATATAAAACCTCTAACCCTAGTCTAGGAATTCCAGGAGTATAACCTGAGTGAAAAGGATATCCTTCATTAATCCCTGAATCAATATCCCATATCTGATTTATATTAGTATCATCATTCGGATTATCAATAAAATCCCAAGCTTCATCTAAACCAACAGTAGTTAAATCTGTAAATGTATCAACATCTTTCATTTCACTTGTTGTCTTTCCAGTTCCACCTGCACTTATTGTTTGTCCAGATGTTTGAGTATCCCAGAATGAATTATTAATATCACTTCCATCATTTCTTCCTACTAATCCTCCTAAATGGTTAGAACCAATTACACTTCCAATAGAATAAGAATCAATAATTGGCCCATAATTATCTGCTACTAATCCACCTGAACCAAAAGAACCATTTACACTTCCTTTTGTATAAGAGTTTTTTATTGTACCTGAATTAACTCCTACTAATCCTCCTGCATAAGTATTAGTAGAAATAACATTAGATTGTGAATATGAATTATTAATAATCCCTTCTCGAAGATATCCTACTAATCCTCCTACATAGCTATTACCAGTTACACTTCCATTTGAATGAGATTTTATGATAATTGCATCTGTATTGTACATATATCCTACTAATCCTCCTACCTTTCCAGAATAAAGCCCTCCAGTCACATTTCCAGTAGCATAACAATCTTCAATAGTTCCTTCTCCTAAATAACCTACTAATCCTCCTATCTCTTCTACTTCATCATCCAATACAAAAACATCTACCCCTGAAAAAGAATCTTTAAGAAGACTCCCTCCTGCTA
>CAYYLH010000063.1:0-3296 GCA_964472575.1 Candidatus Woesearchaeota archaeon | reverse complement strand
GTTTATCCCCCTTATAAAAAATAAAGATATTTTTTATATTTCATTTATTCATGATTTGATACCTATTTATTACTTAAAAAAAATAAATCCCAAATTTTTAATATCAACACTTTTATTGATATATTCAATGAAAATTTCAGATATTATTTTAACAAATTCTTCTTTCTCAAAAAAGAGTATAGAAAAATATACTAATAAACCAATCAAAGAAATTCCGCTAGCATATAAATCAAAAGATGAAAAACAAAAAATCAAGAAATCTAATCAAGTATTTATAATCGGCAATAAACAAGCACATAAAAACAAAGAAAAGGCAGTAGACCTTCTAAATGAATATAATCGTCTAAATGGAAAAAAATTTACACCTTATATGTCTGAGGGAAAGAAAACAAAAAAAGAAATAACTAAGGCATACCAAGAGTCTAGATTTAGCATGTTTTTATCAGATATAGAAGGATTTGGATTACCGTTAATAGAGTCATACTACCATTATACTCCTGTTGTTTTTAATAATAAAACAGCCCTATCAGAAGTAGGCCAGAATCTTCCAGGAGGATGCAATATAAATGACAAAAAAAGCATTTTCAGAGCAATAGATTCAATACTAAACCTAGATAAAAAAGAAATAAAAGATTTAAGAAAGAGTTTAATCAGGAAATATAATTGGGAAAAAACTAAGGGAAAATTAATTAAATTCTTTAAAACACTAAAACATTAAAATGAAACTTAATTTTGGATGCGGTAAAAAAATTCTTCCAGGATGGATAAATGTAGACATACAAAAAGCAAAAGGAATCAATAAATCATTTAATTTTAACAAATACCCTTATCCATTTAAAAAAAATATGTTTGGTCATATATTGGTTGATATGGTATTAGAACATTTAAAAAAGCCTAAAAAAACACTAAAAGAGTTATGGAGAATTAGTAAGAATAATGCAACAATAGAAATTATTGTACCTTATTATAATAGCTATTATGCTTGGGGAGACCCAACACATATAAATTTTTTTAATGAAGAAACAATCAAACAACTCTTGGGAGATATAGAGTATTTACATAAAAAAGAAAAGAGAAAGTTTGAAATAGTTTCTATAGAGCCTGTACCTCAAAGATTTATATCTTGGTTACCAAAGAAGATAATCAATATACTAAAAAGAATATTAAATAATGTTGTTGTTGAACTAAGAGTTCTAGTTAGGGTAATCAAATAAAAAATAAAATCTTTTTCAATATTACCCTTAACCAATCATTAATAATTGTTTTTGTATTATATGTTTTATTATATTCTATTTTTTCAGGATGTTTTAATGGAAAATTTATTTTTTGCCGTTTTATTAACATAAACTTTTTATCTATGAAATTTGGTTTTGTATTTGTATATTCTTCTGAAAAACCAATATTCTCTACTAAATTTACTTTTGATGAGATATTTAACATATTCTTCCTAATAATTCCAAACATCCATGGAAACTCCCAAGTACTAACATTTCCAGTTAAAGAATCTTTAAATCTTTTTTTATAAAGAAGTCTTTCAAAAATATTAGGAAATATTTTTTTAATATAATTATCTGGATCACAATTTGTTATCTCTTTTTCCTCTTTTCTATATATCTTTTTCCATACACTACTCCAAGAAGCCCACCCCCATAACTTAATATTCTTTGTAAAAATATATGAATTTTCTGTTTTTATATTTCCAGGAGCATAACCATTAATGCTTGCAATCTTATTATTTCCCCTATATTTTTCCAACAATACTTCACAAAATTTAAAAAAACTCTGATTAGGCAAACAATCATCCTCTAATATTATCCCTTCTTCAACACTATCAAAAAACCAATCAATAGCACGAGATACTCCTTTCCTACATCCAAGATTTTTCTTTCTAAATAATGTCTTTAATTCACACTTCCAATCAATATTATCTAAAATATATTTTCTAACTTCATCAGTCTTCTTCTTTTCTTCTTTTGTTCTAGGCCCATCAGCTGCAACAAATAACTTCTTTGGTCTTGCTTTTTTAATCTCATTAAAAACCTTCCTTGTAGTGTCTAATCTATTAAATACTAGAAAAAGGACTGGCGCTCTCTTAATATTTTTATTCATAAATTACACTAATTGTTACTTATTTATAAAGCTGTTTGATAATATAAATATTTATAAGTGACTAGTAATTGTGGGGATATGAATAGGAAAAAAGTAGCATTAATCAATCCACCTTCGCCATTTTTAATAAATGAAAGAGTATTTCCAAATCTAGGCATATTAGACCTTGCTACAGCCCAGAAACAAAGAGGATAAGACATAACTATTATAGATCTTGCAGGAATAGAGAGTCCTGAAAGAAGAATAACTGAAATTGCGCATGATTTTGATTTATATGGTTTTTCTTCAACATCTGCCCAGTTTGGAGAGGCAATAAAACTAAATAGGCAACTAAAAAAATCAAATCCCTCTGCAAGAACAATAGTTGGTGGAGCACACCCCTCATCAATGTATCCCTTATTAGGATTAAGGCCAGAGGATCCAAATCTTAGAAGATTAGAAGAATTTGATTATATTGTTGCTGGAGAAGGAGAGGAACTTGATTTTGACCAGTTAAAAGAAGGATGGAATTTAGGAAGAACAGTTAGTAATCTTAGCAAATCTAGGCTTACTGATAGATCTTTATTAGATATAACTTCATACAAATACTTTATAGATGGAAAACACACCACAACAGTTATGAGCCAAAGAGGATGCCCATTTAAATGCTCTTTCTGTTCAGGAAGGGATGTTGAGATGTATAGAAAAGTAAGAAGCAAATCAGCTGAAAGAGTCATTCAGGAATTAGATTATTTAAATCAAGAATTTGGTTTTAAAAGCTTTATGTGGTTTGACGATGAAATTAATGTAAACCCTAAAAGATTACTTGCTATTTCAAAAGAACTCCAAAAGAGAGATTATACTCATAGAGGATTTGTTAGATCAGATTTATTAGTAAAAAAACCTGAAACACTTAGAGCACTTGTAGATGCAGGGTTTGTAGAACTTTGCTCTGGTGTTGAAAGTGGTTCAGATGAAGTTCTTAAGAGGATTAGAAAAGGAACAACAACAGAGACAAACTCTCTTGCTGCTCAAATGATTATGAAGGAGGGTTTAAGATATAAGGCTTTTGCTATCTTAGGTCATCCTGGCGAGACATATGAAGAGGTTCAACAGACAAAGAGATGGTTAGCTGAAACAAAACCCACAGCTTTTGATATTTCAATACTCATGCCCTATCCAGGATCAGTGATATATGATACTTCTCA
>CAYYLH010000062.1:0-3418 GCA_964472575.1 Candidatus Woesearchaeota archaeon | reverse complement strand
TCCCCAGAAGGATAAGGAAACATCTCTAAAACATAGTACTTAGGCTTTTTACTCTTTTTAACCTCAAAAGCTTTCTCCTTTTCCCATCTACCTTGCCATTTCTTTTCTATTTTTTTAAAATCTACTTCCATCTTACTATATTAGTCACAAAAACAAAATTTTAAATGTTTCTATGCTACTTCTTCTAACAAAAAGCTTTTTTTTCTATCTCTTTTAATACCTGCATATGTAATCAAATCCAAGGCAATCTCGTCTGGTTTCTGTCCAATATAATCAGCAACAAAATCAAAGTTTACAAAATTAGCATCACTCATTAAATTCCATAATTCTTTAATAGAATACTTTTTACCTTCACTACCTCTAGCATCTGGATTAGTTGAAACTGCATAAACATTTTCATTTAATCTATCTGATTCTTTTGTCTTTCTTATATATTTTCTTTTCATTTTCCCTCCAATCAATTTAATTGAGTTAGCTCTATTAATCAACTTCTAGCACATCAATAACAGATGTGCAATTACAAAACTAATAGAACTAATGCTGCTGCTAATAAACTTCTCTCAAATGTCTTATTAACAACTTTCATAAAAAATACAACACTAGCCAATTTAAATAACTTTCTAAAATTCACAATGAGTTACTACTTTATTCAATTTAACAGGAATATAACTAATCAAAACAATCAATAAACCAATCCCTGCTACTAATAACCAATTTAAAGACCAACTAACAATAAAAAACCCCATTCCAATTAAGAATATAATAAATCCTAAAATAACATTCCATAATAACTTAGGTTCTATATGACATTTTCTTTTCATTATATCTAAAGACATCCAAAGTTTAAATAAATTTATATATTGTAAAAACTACTACTTAGTATGGATAAAATAAAAGCCACAATAATAGGAGACAGTATTTCTTCTAATTCAACACTTGCATTTGAAATCTATGAAAAACAAAGACTAGGAGAAAAATCAGGAGAAAAAATCCACTATCTACTAGTTGAAGCCCTCTACTTACTAGAATCAAATAAACTAGAACTCTATTCTAAATCAAAAAAACTAACAAAAGAACAAGCATATAAGAAATTTGAAAGACTAGATAAAAAATTCATAATAAAATACTCTGTATTCAAAGACCTTAGAAGTAGAGGTTATATAGTAAAAACAGCTTTAAAATTCGGAGCAGAATTTAGAGTGTATGATAAAAAGGATAAAATAGGAAAAGACCATGCTAAATGGGTATTATTTCCAGTATCTGAAAATGAAAAACTAACCTGGCATGAATTCTCAGCTAAAAACAGAGTATCACACTCAACAAAAAAGAAACTCTTAATAGCAATAGTAGATGGAGAACAAGATGTCTCTTACTACGAAGTAGCCTGGATTCGTCCTTAAAAACATTTAAAACTTCTTGCATTTTTAGTATATCATGATATGTAGAATGCAATGGACTAATTCAGTGGGAAGTTTGATGTCAAGTGTAGAATTTTCAATTCTATTAGCTCATGTAAAACCAGAGGTGTCTATGCTAGCGCAGCGAACTAATTCAGTGGGAAGTTTGATAAAGAAACCAGAGGTGTCTTTATAATGTTAAATATAGATAAAACCAAAGAAACAATTATAGAATTTTTAAAACAAAATGGTCCAGCCTTGCCAGTTCATATTTCAAGACATATAAAAACCGAACCAATGTTTGCATCAGCAATACTAGGAGAACTTTTAAATGAAAAAAGAATAAAAACATCTGATATGAGAATTGGTTCTTCCCCATTATATCTAATTCCTGGACAAGAAGCAGAACTAGAAAATCACTCAAATAATCTAACAGGAACTGAAAAAGAAGCCTTTCTAAAACTAAAAGAGAAAAAAATACTAAAAGATGAAGACCAATCTCCACAATTCCGTGTAGCTCTCAGGTCAATTAAGGATTTTGCATCTCCATTTAAAATCCAAGACACACTCTACTGGAAATACCTAACTACAACAAATAATGAAATACAAGAACTCCTATCAACTAATTCAAAACCTAAAGAAAATATAGAAAAAAAAGAACAAAATAAAGATAACCAAAAACAAGAAGAATCTAAAACTAATGAAAAAGAAAATACTAATAAAGAATCTGAAAAAGTAGAAAACAATCCTAATGAAACAAAAGAACAAAATAAAGAAAAACCAAAACTAGAACAAATCTTTGAAAAGAAACCAGTTAAAAAACCAAAATCAACTGAATCAGAATTTGTAGAAGAAGTAAAAAACTACTTACAAGAAAAATCAATAGAACTAATCTATATAGAAGAGTCAAAAAAAAGAGAAGTAACAGCAAAAATTAGGATAAATCATAAAAATGAAACAACAGACTACCTACTAGTAGCATATAATAAAAAAAGAATAACAGAAAAAGACATCTATAATGCCTACAAAAAAGCAGAAAAATCACAACTACCTTACTATGTATTAGCAAGAAGTGACCCTCCTAAAAAAGTACAAAAAGCAATAGATGTGTATAAATCACTATTACAGATTGATAAAATTAAATAATAATCTTTAAAAAGCCTTTTTTCGAACTAATAAGATGGGAAGAATCAAATCAACTACAATAAAGAGAACAGCAAAACAATTAGTAGATGAAATGCCAGAATCATTTTCTAAAGATTTTGATAAAAATAAAAAAGCACTAGGACACACAATGCCTAGTAAGAAAATGAGAAACAAAATAGCAGGACAAATTACTAGAATTAAAAAGAACACTAAAAAAATAATAGATGAGGATGGGGAGGTAAAAAATGACAACTGAAGAGACAGAAAAACAAGAATCACAAGAACAAGCAACTGAATCTACAAAAGATAACATTGTATTCATAGGTGGAAAACCATTTATGAACTATGTAACAGGTGTTGTAATGCAATTTACAACAAAAAATGCCCCTGAAGTAGTTATTAAAGCAAGAGGAAAATTCATTTCCAAAGCTGTTGATGTAGCAGAGGTTGCCTCAAAAAGATTCTTACAAGAACAAAACATCACTGTTAAAAACATAAGCATAGACAGTGAAGAGTTCAAAAACAAAGAAGGAAAACAAGTGAATGTTTCTATAATGGAAATCACACTTTCTAAATAATTTTTTATTTTATTATTTAATTAATCCCTCTTAGCTTAAAATCTTTAGTTCATTTAGTTAATAGAAATTCAAACTCTAATTATATATCTCAGCATAATTATCAAGAGTAAGCACATCTAATATTATAAAATATTTATCCATAGACACTTAACAAAAATTTAAATACTAATTATACTTCTATAATCTATGCAAAAAACTACACTGTCTAAGTATTTAGCAAAGACAATTGTAGTGATTGCTGTGAAAAAACTTTCCTAGAGATTCTTGTTAAAACAGGTCTTTAGGAGGGGAAACAAT
>CAYYLH010000061.1:0-3474 GCA_964472575.1 Candidatus Woesearchaeota archaeon | reverse complement strand
CCTGATTCAAAAGTGTTTGATGCTAGACTGAGATGAAATTTGAAATTACAAAAATTTTTTAAAGTAAGAAAATCCCGAGTGTTTATGGAATATCCTCACACTGCAATAGTAAAGGTAACGAATGGTTGTAACCTTGGTTGTTCTTATTGTTATGCAGAAAGCTCTCCTAGTCAAAAAGAAACAATTAGTATTTCATTAGTTGAAAAACTTTTAAGAGGGTTAGGAGAAGCCCAGAATAATGGTGATGCTTCAATTATCTGGCATGGAGGAGAACCATTGAGTGTAGGATTAGATTTTTATGAAAGAGTAGCTTATATGCAATACTGGCTAAAAAAGAAAGAAGGCCTTTCTTTTAGCAATTCTATTCAAACAAATGGGAGTTTAGTAACCCTTGAAGTAGTCAATTTTTGTAATGATCACCATTTTAGTCTTGGTTTTAGTTTAGATGGTCCAAAAGATATACATGGCTTAACAAGAAGTTATCCCCAAGGGCAAAATAGTTTTGACCAGTGTTTCAAAGGTCTTTCATTAGCAAGAAAGGCAGGACTAAGTAATGGAGCAATTATAATATTAAATGCAAGGAATGTTGATAAAATAGATGAAATTTATGATTTTTTTAAAATAGAGGAACTTGGAATGAAAATTAATCCACTTATAAATGCTGGAAACGCAATTAGAGAACAGGATCTTGGGATTAGCCCCCAAAAGTATGCTTCAGCAATGATAAGGCTTTTTGATAGATATGTTAATGATTTTGATTTTAAGGGAGGGATTGATCCCTTAGATACCATAATGGGCAATGTTTCTACAGGTAATTCATATGGTGCTTGTAATTTTGGAAGGAATTGTCAATTAAATTTCTTTTCAGTAAACCATCTTGGAGAGGTTTATCCCTGTGGAAGATTTGATGGGGTTAATGAACTCTGTTTTGGAGATTTAAATGAAACAAGTCTTAGAGAGATACTAAGATCTCCTGTTAGGCAAAAACTTTTAGAAAGGTCACTTGAAACAGTTGTTGGATGTAAAGATTGTGATTATGGAATGATTTGTAATTCAGGATGCTTAAATAATGCATATAATCAGGAAGGAGAAGTCTTTTCAAAGGATTATTATTGTGCAGGATATAAAAGAATTTTTGAACATATAGATAATTGGGTTCAAAAAGAACTAAATAAGGCAAAAATACCAACTAATTAATCACAATAATCTTTAAAAATAAACTTTTTTTTAAATTAATATGAATAAACATTTAACAGGAATTGTAGAATTAAAAGGAGAATGGATTCAACTAGAAAACGTTGAGAATCCTCGTTTAATTAAAGTCTTGCATAACAGACTTAGGGGAGATTGTTTTAATTTTTTTAGCAGGAATGAAGGGTATAAAGAACATAATCATGCTAGATCAAGACATACTGAAAGACATAGTGATGATCATACTGAAAGACATAGAGATAATTATAAGGATTTTCACACTGATGAAGGAGGACATTCAGAGTCATTTGGTTCTGGAGGAGACACTTCTTATTTTGAACATAACCAAGATCATAGATCTCCAGGAAATAGAAGGCATACAGATAAAATCTATGATAGAGGATATTCTGAAACAATTGATAAGGGATATAGCGAACATACAGATAAATATTAGATTTTAAATACTTATTCAAATTAAAAATTAGATGCTAGACTGAGATAGATTACCTCAACCAAATCAAAATTCAAAAAGACAATACACCTAATCTATAAAGTGCATATCCAATCCAAAGCACTAAGATTATATACAAAGCACTCCAACCCCTAGTAATTGGAAAATGCTTCCAAAATCCTTTTTTAAATTTCTTAGCAGTCTTAGGCATACACCATGCAATAGTTCCTGCTACAAGAGAATCTAATAATACTAAATAAAATATAATCTCTTCTATCATCACCATCCTATAATATCTAATAGATTAAAGTTTTTAAAAGTTTTTATATTCATAAAAGTCAATAAACACTCAACCAATTCAACACACTAGCAAAACTAACCCAAACTAAATAAGGCCAAAGTAAAACACTAGCCTTCTTATCAATTCTCCAAGCAACAATTATCATAGCAATTATAGAACCTAGTAAAAAGAAAATCTCTACTAAAGCATAATCAGGCCGTCTTAGTGAAAAATATAAAATAGTCCATAAAATATTCAAAACAAAATTCAATAAATAAACAAAAACTACTTGCTCTTTTTGCTTAGGATTAGAATTAATCCATACAAAATACAAAGACAAAGCAATCAAAAAGAATATTACATTCCACACAATAGGAAAAACCCAACCAGGAGGAGTTATAGAAGGTCTAACACTTTCATACCACTGACTACTAGTATTATTAGCATTAAACAAACTTCCAATAAGTGCTACAAAAAATACTACAAATAATGATATAACTAGAACCTTATAATTCACCTTCATACATATTATAGATAATTGTTAATTAAAAAGCTTTCTAAATCACATTAAATAAATCACCAAACCTAATTCAAACCCAAACCCCTAATTAATACCAATCAAATCTTAATCATATTAAATATCTTCTACTTAGACAACATAAGGATAATCATCAGCACACATTAACTAATTTTTCAGCACAAAAACAACTCACCTCTTCAACTTTCTAACAAACCTCTTAATCTCCTTTTCAATTTCCTTTTTAACATCATCCTCATCAGAATTTAAATCCTTATCCTTAATTCCAAGAACAGCTTTTGGCTTTTTACTTAACTCTTGCATATTATCAAATGTTTTACTAACACTACCACCATAAGTACAGAAAAATGCAACCTTATTAATCCGAGATTTATTCCATTTTAAATACTCTCTAACACCAGGAGCCATAGTTCCAGCCCATACAGGTCCACCAATTATAATTAAATCATAATCACTAGGAGTTTTAGAATATCTAATCCTTGTTGGTTTTCCTTTCCAAGCATCCCAACCACCTTTTAAAAAACCCATCACACCATTTCTATCAGTTAAATCATCAATTACATCTACATCAGCTTTTAATCTCTTAGCTAATTCATCACCTAATTCCTTAGTATTTCCAGTCTTAGAATAATACACAATCAATCTCTTTTTAGCCATTACCTATAATAATACTTAGGATTATTTATACTTAACTATATATGAGACTACTTTTTTTTATTTTTAGATTTTGTAGTCGCCTGTTTAGGAAATGTGTTCCAAAAGTTTAATAAATCATAAGTTTCTTAAATCATAAAAGATGGTGTCAAAAGATTTACGACTTTTCAATTTAGTAAATAAAATTACTCAAGAAAAATTTAAGAGATTTAAGAAATTCTATGAAAAAGATAGTAAAAAATTCTTGAACAAAATAGATAGAGACTATAAAAAATCAAAAAAATTTCCTACACACATTCTAAAAAAGATTAAACAGATAGACAAACAGAAATACGATTCTGCTGTTTGTATATTAAGGGG
>CAYYLH010000060.1:0-3623 GCA_964472575.1 Candidatus Woesearchaeota archaeon | reverse complement strand
TGAAGTTAAAGTTCATAGGAGAGGAGAAACAAAAAGTTATAAGTCATATGGTGTTTATGAAGAGGCTTCAATGAGATTTGGAGGTTTTTTTGAAAAAAGACATTATGTGGTGTATGGAGAACCTTTTTTTAATCCAAGAGAAGAAAAATAAAAACTTAAAAGTATAGTATAATATAAAATAGAATGGTAGAGCAAAAAATAGACTTTGCTAAAATAGAAAAGAAATGGCAAGATAGATGGAAAAAGGAGAAAGTTTTTGAAGTTAGCGAAAAATCAAAAAAGCCAAAATATTATGTTCTGGAAATGTTTCCTTATCCTTCTGGAGTAGGATTGCATATGGGACATGCGTGGAATTATTCTATTGGAGATATTCATGCAAGATTTAAGAGAATGAGAGGATATAATCTGTTGTATCCAATGGGTTATGATGCTCTTGGTTTGCCTGCTGAAAATGCTGCAATAAAAGCAGGCATTCATCCTGAAGAATACACAAAAAAATCGATTATTAATTTTACACGCCAATTTAAAACATTGGGAATAAGTTATGATTGGTCGAGAATGATTAATACTGCAGATCCAAGTTATTATAAATGGGATCAGTGGATCTTTTTAAAGCTGTTTGAAAAAGGATTAGCTTATCAGAGGAAGGCAAGTGTTAATTGGTGTGATAAGTGTAATAGTGTATTAGCTAATGAACAGGTTGTTAATGGAAAGTGTTGGAGGCATGATGATACAGATGTTGAGATTAAACAATTGAAGCAGTGGTTTTTGAAGATAACTGATTATGCTGATGAGTTGTTGGATTTTAAAGGATTAGATTGGCCTAAGAAAACTATTGCTTTACAGAAGAATTGGATTGGAAAGTCTAATGGTGTTGAGATTGATTTTGAGGTTGAAACTCCTGCTCATGTGGGATGTACAAGAGAACCAAAAAAAGAAAAGATTCCAGTATTTACAACACGTCCAGATACTATTTATGGTGTTACATTTTTAGTTATAGCTGCACAACATCCAAGATTGATGGAGTTTGTTAGTGCTGAGCAAGAGAAAGATGTTGAAAAGTTTTTAAAAAAGATTAAGACAACTAGTCAGAAGTCAATGAAGGATGTTGATGCTTTAAATAAAGAAGGGGTTTTTACTGGTAGTTATGCTATTAATCCTGTTACTAGGGAAGAGGTTCCTATTTATGCTGGTAATTTTGTTGTTGCTGATTATGGTTCTGGAATGGTAATGGCTGTTCCTGCTCATGACCAGAGAGATTTTGAATTTGCTAAGAAGTATGATATTGAGATTAAACAAGTTATAGAAGGAGATATTAGCAAGACAAGAGCTTGGACAGGAGAAGGTAAATTAATCAACTCTGATAAGTTTAATGGAATGAATAATGAAAAAGCTAAGAAAGAGATAACTGATTATTTAATTGAAAAGAAGTTAGGAAGAAGAGCTGTAAATTATAAGTTAAGGGATTGGTTAGTAAGTAGGCAGAGATATTGGGGAACTCCTATTCCAATTGTGTATTGTGATAAGTGTGGTGCTGTTCCTGTTCCTGAAAAAGACTTGCCTGTTAAATTACCTAAAGATGTAAAGTTTGGAAAAGGAAATCCTTTATTGACTAATGAAAAATGGATTAATACCAAATGTCCTAAGTGTAATGGGAAGGCAAGAAGAGAGACAGATACAATGGATACTTTTGTTAATTCTTCTTGGTATTATTTAAGATATACAGATAGTAAGAATGATAAAAAGATATTTTCAAGTGATAGGGCTAATTATTGGTGTCCTGTTGATTTTTATATTGGGGGGATTGAACATGCTTGTATGCATTTGATTTATGTTAGATTTTATACTATGTTTTTAGCTGATTTAGGTTTGATTGATTTTAGAGAGCCTGCTAAAAAGTTATTTCATCAAGGGATGTTAGCAGGAGAAGGTGGAATTAAAATGAGTAAATCAAAAGGTAATGTGATTAATCCTGATGAAGTGTCTAATCAGTATGGAATTGATACTGCTAGATTCTTTTTATTAAGTTTAGCAAGTCCTGATAAGCCAAGAGACTGGAGTGAGGCAGGGATACAGGGAAGTTTAAGATTAATGAAAAAAATAATTGGTTATTTTGATAGTGTTAAGATTGGAAAGGATAGTGAAGGATTTGAAATAGAAATGAATAAAAAGATTAAACAGATTAGTGAAAATATTGAAGATGTTTATGGTTATAGGGATGCTACAATCAGATTAAGAGAGTTATTTAGTTTAATGGAGAAGCAGAAAGAGATTTCTAAGAAGTCTTTAGAGAGTTTTTTAAAGATGTTCTCTGTTTTTTGTCCTCATATTGCAGAAGAGTTATGGGAAAAGATTAAAGGAAAGGGTTTGATTTCTTTATCTTCTTGGCCTGAGTATGATGAAAAGAGGTTGAAAAATCAGAAAGGAAAGAAAGATATTAGTGATAAGATTATTAGTTATGTAACTGGAATTGTTGAAAAGGTTGAGGAAAAGCAGAAAGTAGAAAAGGTTTATATCTATGTAATGCCTTTTGAGATTAATCAGATTGATAAAAAGAAGATTGAAAAAGAGATTGGAAAGAAGACAGAGATTTATGCTGTTAATGATTCAAAAAAGCATGATCCAGAAGACAGGGCTGGAAAAGCTAAGCCAGGAATGCCTGGTGTTTATTTAGAGTGAAAGATTTATATAATCTGATAAATTATCATAACTATGAAAAATGAGTGTAAAATTTCTTATAACGAATTAGATGATAGTATGATTTTATCTTGCAGAGCAGATAATGAAAATATTAGAAAGAATTTTATTGTAGATAATTTTATTTTTTATTTAACTGGAAAGGGTAAAATTGTAGGTATACAGATAAGAGACTTTTCAGAGGTTTTGAAAGAGAATGATATTGATAATTTTTTAGTAAGCAATATTACAAAAGCATATTTATCTACAATATTTAAACAGAATACTCTTGTGATTGGGATAAGTTTTATTATGGATAATAAAAAGGTTAATATTCCTTTAAGAGTATTGATGAATAGTACTATTCAATGAATTTATTTTTATAATTTTTTCTTAGACTTTTTTCAAATTGTTTATAACTTCTGTTAACGTGAAAGGCATTAATTAATAAGTTATCATTTAGTGAAATTGATATTATAATATAGGTTTTATCTTCTAATTCATAATTTAGACTGTAATAAATTTTATTCTTATTTTTTCTTATTTCAATTGTTTTAATTAAATCAAATTTTGGAAATGTTTGTTTTATTTTTTCTAAATCTGTAAGCTTTTCTAAGATTGAGAATTTAAGGTGAACACTCTTTTTTAGATTATCAAAATTAATTGGGTTTAGTTGTCTAATTATTTTATTTAGTTCCTCTTTTTTCTTTAGAATTTTTATTATCTCAGCAGGCATTAAGCTTATATAATATCAAGATTATATAAATTTGTTTAATTTATATTAAAGAGGTAATAAGATAAAAGTATGGAGTTTTGTGCATTAGCATCTGGAAGTAAGGGTAATTGTTTTTATGTATATAATAATGATAAAGCAATCTTAGTAGATGCTGGAATATCTTGTAGAAAGATTGAAGAGGGTTTAGGGGTTGTTGGAGGGGATGTTAGCA
>CAYYLH010000059.1:0-3657 GCA_964472575.1 Candidatus Woesearchaeota archaeon | reverse complement strand
ACCTCGCTTTAACTAAAGAAGAAATTCCAAAACAAATAAAAAGATTAGATAATTTATCTGGAAAACAAAAAAATGAGGTAATAATAACTCAAGGAAAAGAATTATATCTTCATTCAGGATTTTGTTTAGACATTGGTATTGCTGATGAAGAGCTTTATATAAATGGAAATTTTATAAAAGAAGGATATAATATTGGGAGAGAGGGATGGGAAGCAAAAACTGTAAGGGCAAAAACAAATTATAATCTAGATGTTTCTAAATATTTAAACCCAGGAGAGAATATTTTAGAAGTAAGATATGTCTCTGAAAATGATGAAACAACAATTTCAAAAAAAATAAAAATAATATTATCCCCAACACCCCACCCAGAAAACCCCTCCAAACTAGAACAAAAAACACAAACCCCAGAAATACAACCACCCCACCCACAAACCCCAGAAACCCCAAAAGACCTAGGACCCTCTTCATACAACCACAATACACCAACACCAAACTTCAACCAACAAACAGCAAAAGACCTATATACACAATATAGAAACTCAGGACTAAGATATGAAACAAAACCAAAATCAAGTTAAAATGATCTCCTCTAAAAGCAATAAAATCTAATTTTAAAAATAAAAAGGCGTCCGGGCATTACTAAGTAACCCAGGACAGTTATGATATTCTAAAGTTTATTATGATTAAAAAAGTTTTGGTTTTAAAACCCTTATTATCTTACTTTCATTTAAATAATTATTAAAATTATTCTCAGCTATTTTTATTCTTTTTTCATCCATTTTATTATAAGATTATAATAATTTTCAAAACCAAAAAGAAGAATATTATGATTAATTATTTCCTTTCCAAGATTATTCTCCTTTTTACTTATCATTGAAATAAATTCCTTTGAAGTAAAATTTTGAATCTCTAACTTCAAGGTTAAAACATCCAACCTTCTAATTAATTCTTCTGTTTTTGATTTATTATCACAAATAATACAAACATCAATATCACTTTGTTTAGATTGATTTGACTTAGCATAAGAACCAAAAACCAAAACAACCATAAAAGGATAATTAATATTCTCTATATCTTGTTTAATTAATTTAAATTTAGAATTGTTAAATAAAAATTCTTTTGTCCTCTTTTTTTCAGTATTAATTATTTCTATACTAGGACTAAGATTAATCTTTATAGGTTTTATATTTCCTATACTCTCTTTAATTATTGTTCCAATTGCAGAAAGTTTTTCAATGTAATTATATGTATTTTTATAGTCAATCTTCACATCACTAGATATTTGTCTAATTGAAAAAGGCCCTTGTTCCTTATTTTCAATTAAATATTTAACAATCTTTTCTTTTGGACTGAATCTACTATCTGAATTTTTATCATTCTTTTTAATTACCATAATATTATGGTATAATTACCATTATTTAAACACATCTATCAAACCCAATCCACAACAACATCATCAGTCCTTTCTCTAGGATTAATATCAACCTTATCAAAATCTTCTTTTTTATAATACTTTCCAGAATTATACATCTTTAAACCTAAATAACCAATCATTCCAGCATTATCAACTAAAAACTCTTTAGAAGGGACAAAAAACTTACACCCTCTTTCCTTACACATAATCTTACACATCTCTTGCAATCTAGAATTACAACCAACACCTCCTCCAAGCAACAACTCCTTTTTACCAGTATGAGCCAAAGCTCTTTCAGCAGCCTCTACTAACATAGCAAACACTGTCTCTTGCAATGAATAAGCAATATCCTCATTACTTGCTTTTTTATTCTCAATCATATTTCTCAACTTAGTCTGAATTCCAGAAAATGAAACATCCATTCCTTTAATAGAATAAGGCAACTCAATATACTCTCCTTTTTCAGCAAGCTTCTCAATCTTAGGACCTCCTGGAAAACCAATGCCCATAAACCTAGCAATAGTATCAATAAAATTTCCAACACCTAAATCTAAAGTCTCACCAAATACACGATACTTTCCAGCTTCATAAGCAATAATCTGAGTATTAGCACCAGAAGCATAAAGCAAAACAGCATCTTTAGCACCAAATTTCTCACCAATAACCAAATGAGCAATACAATGATTAACAGGAATTAAAACAACATCTAATCTCTTAGCAACAGACTTAGCAAACTTCATCCCTTCTATCAAACACGGAGCTAATCCAGGAGAATTAGAAAAAGCAACACCAACTATATCCTTCTCATCAACACCACTCTCTTTCAAAGCACGAGAATATAACTCATCACAAATCAAAGAATGATGCTCAGCAGCTTGCATAGGAACAATCCCGCCCTCATCAGTTGTATACATATCTCTAAGATTAACAACTACCTCACCATCTAAACTAACTAATGCAACTCCAAAAGTATGTGCAGTTGATTCAATTCCTAATATGTAATTCATAAAAACCTAACACAACAACACTATAAAAATATTAACAAAAAATCAAAACCAAACAAAAATAAAACATCAATAAAAACTTAAAATTAAAAAATAATGTGTCAGTTTCTCCCTTTAACTGACACATTGAATATGAAATTTATCTTTTCTTTTTCTTTTTAGCAGCCTTCTTCTTAGTAGTCTTTTTCTTAGCTTTCTTTTTAGACTTCTTCTTTCGACCACCTCTTGCCATCACAGCCTCACAAACATTACCTTTACCATCAACATAGTATAAGTGCCCAGGCTTTCTTGTGATAACCTTTTTCAAAATTATTCTTCCCATTTTTTTAACCTCCTTTTAAAAACTTAAAGATTACAAATCTAATTTCTATTTAAACCTTTCGCTAATTTCTCCTCGAAAGCCCTAGTTTCTTCCAGATATTCCCTCGAGAAACAGGAATTTCAATCAAATACCTACCTTTTCCAGGAATAAACATCTTCCACTTATCAACATACTTAATTTGAATAACTTTTTTATTATCATCTAACCACAAAGCAAAAAAAGGCTTACAAAAAAATGAATGAATATCTAATCTCTTAAATCTATTAAACACAAATAATAAAGCAGGGCTATCCCTTCTTAACATCAAACCCCAAAACTTCTTCCAAATACTATCACACACTTCAACATCAATCTTCTTCTTTCCTTTAGAATTAAATTCAAATTCCATCAAAAAACCTATCTAAGATATCTTTATTTAATTCTATAGAAGAATCACAATGATTCTTTAATAACCTTGAAGAACTTTTTTTAAAATATACATTAATAACTTTTTTATTTCTTCTTTTAGTAGAATCAACAGCCGGTACAAAATCTCCATCTCCTGAAACAACAAATGCTAGATCAAACTTGTCATCACAACACCCCTCTACAATATCTACAGCCATATGAATATCATCCTCTTTCAAAACATAATAATTAATATTATTAATATTTCTCTTTAGTAAGGTACATAGAACAAGATTTAATTTTTTAATAGAGGTAAGTTTTTCAAAAAATTCTTTTTGACTATAATATTTTTTAAGGTTCTTTTGTGTATCTAATTTTGCATTATAGTAATAAATATTAATTAAAGAATTATCATTAACTAAATAATCACAAAATTCTTTAAAATTAAAATTCTTTAACCTCTTTTCTTTTCCATAAATAGCTCTCAAACCATGATAAAAATTATTCCCATCTATAAATATAGAACACCT
>CAYYLH010000058.1:0-3685 GCA_964472575.1 Candidatus Woesearchaeota archaeon | reverse complement strand
AATTACAACATTGGCAAAGGACATATTTTACGCCAGATAAGAATAATTTCGAAAATCTTTTTGAAGATAAATCTATGCGGTTAGTTTCAAGTATCATTGAGGGAATTAAAGAAATTAAAATTAATTTGGATGAGGAGTATCTTAATGTTGAAAACAAATTAAAGAGATTAGAGAGTTTTTTTGAAAGGCTTTTAGCAATAAAACAAAATATTTCTGAGGGTGATGAAGAAGATTTGCCTGATTCTGAAAAAGCAAAAAAATTTAATGAAGAAATTTTTCAAATTATAAAATTAATTCAAAGTTTGGGCAATAGTCTTGATACTGCAAATACTGGTATTCCTACTAATCAGCAGGAATTAAGTGTTCCTTCAAGAGGAGGGGAATGATTCAGTCAGTAGGTTTAGATGATGTGAGAAAGTATTGCAGATAAATTGTCTCTTGGAGCTTCCCAACATAGTACTAACAAATATTTAAAAACTAATCTGATAAAAAGTTATATATAATATGGTAGGAGATAGTTTAAGAGATCAATTTGATACAGATAAACAAACTTTGATTAGAAATTATGAGAACTATGCTTCTACTCTGCATACTGGTTTGCCTAAAATTTTTGGTGAAATGTTTTTTATTCTTAATCAAATTCAATATAGAATTAAAACTCTGGACTCTCGAACAATTCAAAGGTTTCAATCCAGATATAATTTTTTTTTAGGAAATTTACAAGACTTTTTTAAAAATTTAGATCGCTTTGATGAGCAAAGTTATTCTAAATTTAAGAAGGATATTGAAAAACTTTCTCCTAGGAGAGGTATTTTAGGTCTTTGGACTAAGAAGTATAGTTCAACTTTTAATCACTTGAAGTCTATGCATGATAATTTAGTTAATAATATTCATGAGATTTTAAGATTAATCAATTATGAGATAAAGATGTTTAATGACCAAATAATGCCATTTTTATTAAATTATGATTCATATCAGAACAATGAGGATTTATTAAGATTAATTCAAATACAAGAACAGCAATTAGAGAAATTGAAACAATTAGTTTTAGTAGTTGATAATTCTGAAAGAAATTGGGTTAAGGAATTAGAAAATAGAGGATATGACAGCTTATTTAAGTCGGTTAAAGAAGAGGAAAAAGAAAGAAAAAGTGGGGAGATTAATGCTGATTTTGCCCACTTAATACTTATTTTAGAACAAATCTTAACCTTTTCTGTTGAAATAAGTGAATTAAAAGGTTATAAGGCTAGGGATATATTTGCTGTTGGCAGTAATGGGGAAGGTAGGAGATTAGTTGGTATTATTGTAATTATTGAAGTGGTTGAGGAGATTTTGAAGATTTTCGTAGATAATACTGTAGATCAAGTTTTTACTTTATTAAATGAGCTAATCTCTAGAATTAATCTTTCTATCAGCAATCAAAATAAAATTCCTGAAGATGAATTTTTGAAGTTTTGTTTTGCCATTAGGCTTTTGACTTATTCTGAGATATTTATTATGATTTTAGAAGGAGTAGATGAAGAAGATGAAAAATTTGGCCCAATGAGGGAATGTAGAAGTAGCTTAAGTTGGGTTATTCGGGCATACTTTTCAGAGATTAAGAGGCATTTTGAGACAGAATATTCTCCTATTTCTAGGAGTAAAAGACTTAGGGTTGATGAGACTTTAAGAATTGTTCTTGAGATTCTTGAGGTGGAAGACGAGGGTGATGTGGATAGTCCTGAAACTCCTAAGGGGGCCGAGAATGAAACTAATTTTGATGGTTTAATTGTTGCAAGATTTTCAGAATTTAGAATTTGGTTTGAGGAACATTCTGATTCAATTTCGCAGGAATTATCAGATTACTTAATAAGTATTGATTCTGAGATGTTTAGGGGAAGAGAGGATTTAATTGATATTGTTTTTGATATTTTCTCTATTGTTCTGGTTCGTTCCGAATCTATTTGGTCTAGTTATTGTGTTAATCAACAGGGTAAGTCTGAAAAATTAAGAATTTATTTGCTTACAATAAAAGGTTCTTTGCAAGGTAATCTGAATGAATTTACTTCTTTTAATATTGGAGTTATAATTGGAGTAATTGATATGATAATTGGACATTTTTATAGCAGTGGTGAGATTAGAGATTTAGTTGAGAATATTTTTGAAATTAGGGGTAATCCTCGTTTAGAAGACACATTTCACAGAATAAATATTAAGATTCTTGGAAACATTAATTCTCCAATTGTTATAGGAGACAATAATAGTTTAGGAAATAATAAAGTAAGTACTGGGGATGATATTAGTTCTGTTTCAACTATTAATAGTAATAATAAGAATAGTTTTAATGGAGGGAATAACCCGCCAAATCCTCCTGGTCCTGGTCCAACTCCGCCAGGCCCTAGTCCTCCAAATCCTGAGCAGGAAAAACTTAATGTGTTATTAAGATGGATAATCAAAGTAAATGCTAGAGTAGAAACAAATTTGGTTGTTGAGAATAAATTTAGCATGGAAGTATTAAGTTTATTAGTTGAGGGAAAATGGGGCACATTTAGAAGTATTATTGGTAAATTTGATGGAAATGAGACATATATTAAAATTTTAACACAGTTTGAAATCTTTTTAATTGAAGTTATTACAATATTTGATAGAGTAAATCAAGAACAACAGAATTCTAGAATTGTTTTATCAAGAGAAGAAAAAATCTATTTAGGACGAATATATGATAATTTTGTACAATTTGTAGGTAAAAATTTAGAGGATAAATCTAAAAATTTATTAAATGATTTCTTAATAATTCTCTCGAACGTTATTGGTAGTAAGAATCAGCAAGATAAAGATGGAAATACTATTTCTTTACCTATTGATATTTTAAAATCTGTTAATGTGTCTGAATCTTCTTTAAGAGTATTAATTTCAAAATTTGCTGCTGAGGAGAAAAAGGTTTATGATGTTCAGATTAATTTATTTAAATTATTGAGAGATTTACATTTATCTTATAGGGATTATGGTGATGGTGCTCAAGTAATTCCAAAGGATTGGGACAATTTTATCAAAATTTTGAAAAAGTATATAGTTGAAGTTAGAAAGGTTATTGATAAAAAATTTTTAGGAAACAAACCTTTATTAGAAGCAAGAAATGAAATTATTGCAAGATGTGCTAGAGTTTTTACAGAGGAGCAGTTCCAAAGTTACAATCTAAGTGTTTTAGAAGGTTTTAAAGAAAGATTGAAAGCTAATTCTGCTTACAATAAAGAAAGTAATTATCAGGATTATAGGATACAAGGGAATTATGAGATTTTAAAAAGATTTATTGATTTATTAGGCCTACATAATAACTTAAAAGATGGAAAAACTAGTTCTGATATACTTAGAGATGTTTTAGATAGTATTGACATTACTGAGAATAATAAAAAGAAAACAATAAGTACAATTAGTGCTAATTATAATAGAGCAAGGTTAATTTATGATATGATTGCACAACTTTACCAATACTATAGGCAAGTGCATGGAGATTTGATTAAACTTTATGAGGATAAAAGGTAAGATTATAGATTAGTTAAATTTATAATTATATAAATCCATGGAATTAATTAGAGTTGATAGTATTTTTTAATTTTGAATTTAGTTTATCCCAAAATGTTGTTTCTGGATAAAGTTTCTTTTATGTATCACCAATTAGTAAGAACAAAACCGCAACCTTTATAAA
>CAYYLH010000057.1:0-3732 GCA_964472575.1 Candidatus Woesearchaeota archaeon | reverse complement strand
AATTGTCCCAGAAATAGAGGTTATAGTAATCATCCATATGGCAACAAACTGAACCACCTTTAAATTAGCAGCAACAATAGTCAATAAAAAACCAATTACCCAAGCCACCCAAGCATCAAATCCAGAGAATAAAGCAAGAATATCTGAAAAGGTTAAAAATAAAATCAACCAAACAATAATAAATATTATAACTACACTAGTAATACCATACTCTGCAGCAAAATCTTTATCTTCTAAATCCTTGAAACCAAAAATATAGTATGAAATACCTCTTAATAATGGAGAATCATTAATATCTTGTGAATCTTTTAATTGTGAAGGAGAAATATAATCTCCATTCTCAATAGTTCCAAATGTCCTTTCAAACCAATTATAAGCAAAAACATTTGAAATGGAAAATAGAATTAAAAGCAATACTGCAAAAGTTAACACCTTTTTCATATAAAAAGAATATCTAATTCATTTAAATATGTTTCGATATTTAAAAAGATTTATTAATCAAAACAAATAATTAATTATTAATGAAAAAACCAAATTTCAAAGGATGGATAAAAAGAGAACTAAAAAGAGTTGAACAAGATAAAAAAGATTATAAAATAGATACTGCATGGTGGAGAACTGCAAGAATAGCAAAAGAATTAGCAAAAAGATATTCGCTGAATCACTCCTATAAAAAAGCAGCAGAACAATATTCTCTTGCATCAGATGCTTATGCACAAGCTGGATATACTCACAAAGCCTATGACATGCATAAAAAAGCAGAAGAAATAAGAAATAACAATGGAAAGGATATATCTAAAATTGTTAAAAATTCTGGAATAATAACAAGCATCATACTAATTATTATTGGAGCTTATTTTTCAACATCAAATATAACAGGTTTTAGTATAATTCAACTAAGAAACGTGGGTGTTCAAATAAATCTACTAGGAATAATTTTAGTTCTATTAGGAATTCTAATTTTACTTTTCATTTCAAAAAAAAGAAACATTTAAAAAGAATAATAGTCTAAAATTTTCATGAATAAGAGAGGACAATATACAAATCTTAATATTAAACAGATGATTATCGCAGGAATTATTATTCTTGGATTTTTAGTTATTATTACTGAACTAATGAATACTTCTGAAATTGTAAGGCCTACTGGTTTTTGGTCTTGGATACCTTCATTAGGTGATTTTATTTCAAGATTTATGTTTGGTATAAATGATGATGTAACTACAACCTTTCAAAGCATGGGTTTAGCTTCTTCTGTAAGTGGAATTATTAGCATGTTAATGGTTTGGTTAATAATCTTTGTAGCATTTGGAGATATATTTGAAACATTTAGTTCATTTTCAAGAGGAATTGCATGGGTAATTGCTTTTGGTGTTGCAGTAATAGCTGCTAATGTTGGTTTAATTTCATGGTTATTTATATGGTTCACAGGAATATTTGTATGGGCTGGAGCAGCAGCAGTTTATGTTGGATTACTTGCTTCTTTTGTTGCATTCTTTGCAGTTAATTGGGGAATCACTCCTTTAGTAACCTGGTTAAAAAATAGATCAAAAATGATTAAAGCAACTTCAGGAGCAACAAGAGCAGGAGATGCAGTAAGAAATCTATCAAGGGTTGAAAGAGATTTTGAAAGAGCAGGACAATAATAATTCCTACTAAAATTTAAATACACTAAATTCTAATAAAACTTATGAAAAAAAGAGTGTTACTAATATCCCTAACTATTTTAAGCTTATTAATTCTTAATTTACTAATTATTTCAGCCCAATCAGAACCCCCAGTAGCAGGACAAGAAGATTATGAAAAAATAAAAGAAACAACAGATAAAATTCCAATAGACCCAGAAACAGGAGGATTTGACCCTTCAAAACTTAATGAATCTAAATCAAAAGCAGAACAAAGAATAGATTCCATTAATGAGTTTTTAGAAAAGAATGTTTGGTGGTTAAAAGCCCTTTTTGGAATGAAACCTGAAATCTCCTGGTTGTTTTTTATAAATTTCATATTAATCCTTTCTCTAATTGCAAACTTTAGAAATATCTTTGTATTGTTCTCTTCATTCTCTAGTGGAACAGCCACAATCATAGGAATAGCTCTTGCATTATTTGCAGTTCAAATACAAGTTACAATAAAGATAGCATCCTTCATTGTATCACTACTATCTAAATGGTGGATTAAACTAATAATATTTATTTTAGTTTTTGTTACTCTTTGGATTTCAGTAGGATGGGGTAAATGGGCTGCAGCAATGAGATTAAACAGAGCAAGAATGCAACTAGAGATTGGTGCTGGTGATTCAAAAAGGTTACAAAGATATGTAGAAAAATTAGAAAGTAGTTTTTCTCAAATATCTTCTTAACTATTTCACTAAAAAACAAACCAAAACCCCTAACCTCTAATTAACTAATCTTCTTACCTTTCTCACTCACAACCCACCAACTAAGAATTAATCCAAACACTATAATTCCAATTAAACCAAATCCAATAACCTCCCTACCTCCAACAACACTTCCAGTAACAGAATTCTCAACCAAATTACCAGTCAAACCAAACCCAACTAACATCAAACTAACTATAAATATAGAAATAACTATTCCTAAAAATACACCTCTCATCTTAATAAGAATAAGAAATCATTATTTAAATATCTATTGAGTATAACTCTAAAGTTAAAATAAAAGTTTTTAATAATTTCAATCCCATTAATTAATGAAAAAAACAAAACAAAAAACATATAAATTTCTAAAAACAGGATTCTTTAGTTTTCCTTTAAAAGACCTCGGAAAAAAATTCATTGTAAAAGACACCTATACTCTTGAATTAAAAGATAAAAGCTCGCTAGAAGAATATGAACTTGCAGATAAACTACAAACAACAAAACTATATGCTTATTCAAAATTATTCTGGAAAGCAATTAAAAAAGAAAAACTAGATAAAAAATTCAAGAATAATTGGATTGTTCCAATTTCAATGAATAAAATAGGAAATATAATTACCTTAGAGGTAGATATCTTAAAAAAAGTTTAATTACCCTCTAAAGTCCACAATTTCCTTAATTAATCCAAATTCAAATCTTATAATTATATTATGTTATATATCTTCTACCTTAGCAATCCAAATAATCAGCATACACACATTAATTCACCGCAATCTTCAGATTGCAATTTTCTCACTATTCAAAAAAACTCACCCAACCCCTTTTGCTTTTTCTCTTCCTCAATCTCTCTTAACTTCTGCAAACCAGAATCAACCCTATTCTCTGAAAACTCTCTATCTAATAACAAATTCTTAACAGCTTGTTCATCTACCTTTTCAAAAGACAAGTCAACATCACCTACTTGATAATCATGAAACTCCTTATAAACAGCTTGCCAATCAAAATTCAACTCATACTTATCATGCTCTCTTATATACTTAAAAATCTCAACAGGATATTTATACTTCTTAACAATATCTAAAGCAGTCTTCTGTCCAATTCCCTTAACACCACCAGGATTAAAATCAGTTCCAATTAAAATTCCTAAACAAATCAACTGGTCTAAATCAATACCTAACTTATTAACAACATCTTCTAATTCAATTAACTCAATCTTAACCTCTACATACATTCCAGTAGAAGTCCTTCTCTTTCTAGCTAGAGTTAAATTCCTAATCAATCTACTAGCTCCAAATAACAAAGCATCATAATCTTGAGAACCAGCAGCCCAAGCCTTTTTATTTCTAACTAAAAAACTA
>CAYYLH010000056.1:0-3828 GCA_964472575.1 Candidatus Woesearchaeota archaeon | reverse complement strand
AATATTGAATTAGTATGGGAACCACATATGGATAAGATTTATTGTAAGCACGATTGTGGAAACTTAGGATTGAGAGATGGAATTTTATTAAGATACTTACAACATTTAGACAGACCACACTACGTTCCAGATAACGATGTAAGTCTAAGAGGGATACCAGAAATAGAATATTTAGAGGATGAAGGATGAAAAAAATATATATCGCAGGAAAATTAAGTGCTTATGGAATGGAGTATTTGAATAATTGTAGTAAAATGATTAGTTGGGCTAAAAAGGTTAGGGATTTAGGATTTGCTGTATTTGTGCCTTTTTTAGATTTATTAGAAGTTTTACAAGCAGGAGATATGAACTATGAAAATGTATTTAATAACTCTGCTGAATGGCTAAAAGTTTCTGATGCTGTTTTTTTAGTTCCAGGATGGGAAACCAGTAAAGGAACATTAAGAGAAATTGAAATTGCTGAAGAGAATAATATTCCTGTTTTTGAAAATATAGATAAGTTAAGGGAGTGGAAAGATGCCATATATTAAACAAGAAGATAGACAAAAATTCAATTATTTGATAAAAGAATTAATTGAAAAAATAGAAGACTTAGATGAGAAAGATGTTGACGGAAGTCTAAACTATATATTCACAAAGATTATAAAATCAGTTTATAAACCAAAGTATTTTAATTACAATAGAGCAATAGGAATGTTAGAGTGTGTTAAACAAGAGTTGTATAGAAGAGTTATTGGTCCCTATGAAAATATAAAGGAACAAGAAAATGGAGATGTATGAAGAAAATAATAAAGAAAAACCAGAAGGAAGAATTGAAAGAGGTATTGGATTTGGGAGAATTGAGGTTACAGATTTTGGAGAGCCGTTATATCAAGGAACAGTACCATTTCAAAGAGGCGATGAGGTATGTATTATAAAGAAAGAATTATTAGAGTTGTTGTGTGAGAAAGAAACAGAATTATTAAGAGCTCACGAATATGAACTACCAGAATATATGTACTCCCATAGTTTAACAATAGGTGACCAACAAGAATGTGCAGGTTGTATGCACCTACCAGATGAAATGTTTTATATTCCAGCACAAACAGAACATATTCAAGAACCCTTTAAATTGTTTTTAGACAGAACAGTTTATTCATTTAATCCACGGGATGAAATATGGGTGAGATATGTAAATGTTGATGTTAGCTTAAGTGAGGAGGATTTAGATGAAGAATAAAAAAACAAAAACAGATAGCATAGTAAAAAGTCTTATTTGGGAAGTTAGTATGTTTATTTTGATAACTTTAGCATTTTGGAAATTGACAGGTATGTCAATAACAAAAGCGATATATTTTAATACTGGAGTTCTCTTATTTAAAATAGTAGGTCTATCATTTTTTGATTGGGCTTGGGAGAGAAAAAATGGATGTAGAAATTGAAGTAGCATTAATAAAAAACTTTGATAAACCGGAAATATTTTATGCGAAAATCAATGAAGAGAATTTTGCAATAGCAAGAAAGAAAATAGAAATAGAAATTAAAAAAATACAAGATTACTTTTTATTTTTAAAAAACCAAGGAAAAGTTAAATCAGATAGAAAACCTATATGCAGTAAGTTTAATCAAAAACTTCAAAATAGAATAGATAATCTTATGGAAATTAAAAAAAAGCTTAAAAATTCAAGAAATAAATTAATTCAATTTTTTGGAAAGATTTAAATAGTTTAACAATGTATGTATAATATGCAGAGGTATAAATTAAGAAAGGTTGGTGAATATATAGTCACTAATGATACCGGTTCTAAAGTAAAAAATATAGTTATGGGATTGACAGTTCCACAAAATGTTGCTATCTTTTTTGAGAATACAAAATTTACAATTACTCACTCTGGGAATTCAATTATATATACATCAGGTTGTGATCACGTAAATAAAAAAGAGGTAGAAAACTATGAATTTAAGGAGTGCAGGTTGTAAAAAGATTTGTAGTTATTGTAAAAAAGAATTTAAAATTAGTCCAAGTAGATTAGATAAAAGAAGATGTTGTAGTAGGGGTTGTAATATGAAGTATAGGCATCTTACGGAAGATATAGGATTTAAAAAAGATCATAAAAATTGGGATCATGCAAACTGTAAAAAAAATTGGTTTAATAAGGAACAGATGAAAGGTAATAAAAATGGATTTAAAAAAGGAGAATGTATGGGGAATAATAATTATGCAAAAAGAAAAGAAGTTAGAGAGAAAATATCTAAAAAACTTAAAGGAAGAAGAAATTATTGGCAAGAGGGAGAAAAACATTTTAATTGGAAGGGTGGAAAATCCTATGAAGAATATCCAAAAGAGTTTTATAATATTAGAAGAGAGATAATTATTAGGGATAAATATTATTGTAAATTATGTGGGAAATTGATTAAAAAACAAACGAAAAAATTATTTATTTCTGTTCATCATATTGACTACAATAAACTAAATAACAAATCAGAAAATCTGATTTCTCTTTGTAATTGTTGTAATAGCAAAGTTAATTACAATAGAAAAAAATGGCAAAGAGCTTTTAAGGGGGTGATGCAAAATGGTGAATAAAAAGATTATGATCTTAAGTGATAGTCCTTTTATCCCAACGTAACAGGATATAGAAATCAGGCATTACAATTAGCACAATATTTAGAAAATAAAGGACATGAAATACACTGGTTAGCAAATGCCTATAATGGAGCAACAATAGATTATGCAAAATTAGAAGATGGAACAGAATTAGATTTTAAAATATATGGAAGCATGGTTCATGACTATTTTAAAGGAACTATGACACAATATATTCGGGAGATTAAACCAGATTATTTTATAATTCTTTTAGACACCTTTATGTTACATGGTGGAGATGCGTGGTTTTTAAAAGTAGATACAGCTCCAACTAAAACATTCTTTTGGTTTCCAAGTGATGGTGGTGGTGGACTTCCAATAGGTTGTGAGCATATTTTGAGAAAGGTGGATTGTCCTGTTGCTATGGCTGAATTTGGACAGAAACAATGTAATGATTTTTATCAGTTAAAAACAGAACATATCCCACATGGGGTGGATCCAGATAGGTTCTATCCTTTAGAAGAGCAAAAAAGAAAGGAATTAAAAGCTAAATGGGGATTACAAGATAAATTTGTTATTGGAATAGTAGCAAGAAATCAACCAAGAAAGAACTTAGATAGAGCAATAAAAACAATGCACTTAGTAAGACAAAAAATACCCAATGCTATTTTATTCTTACATATGGATCCAGATGACTTAGCACAACCAACCTTTAAGATGAGGAGTTTAATTCAGAAGTATAACTTAGAAAATCATGTAGTATTTAGTGGTATGAAAGCACATAAGGGGTTTGGATGGGATCAGATGAATGAGATTTATAATTTAATGGATGTTTTCTTTTTGCCTACAAGTGGAGAGGGATTTGGAATACCAATAATAGAAGCAATGAGTTGTGAAATTCCAGTATTAGCAACAGATTATACAACAACACCAGAATTAGTATTAAAAAACAAGGCTGGACTTGGAATCAACTTAACAGGAACACAACAAATAGATATGTTTAATAATAATTTAAAGGAATATGATATTGCATGTTTTGATGGAACTCTAACTGGAAGCTGGGAAGTAGAAAGAGGGATGTGTAGTATTCAAGATGCAGCATCTAAATTACTATGGTTATTCTTAAATCCAGATAAAAGAAAGGAAATGGGAGAGAATGGAAGGGATGCCGTATTAAGAAAGTATGATTTTAATAAAATTGTAGGTCCAAAATGGGAAAAACTGATGTTTACTTAGTTAATCCACCAGAAGATAGGATATTA
>CAYYLH010000055.1:0-4010 GCA_964472575.1 Candidatus Woesearchaeota archaeon | reverse complement strand
AATCTCTGAGAAGATTAGTAGAGAATACTATATCTTAAGTCCTGAAGGTAAAGAATATAAAATTAATTTAAGTGATAAAGAAGGGATAAAAGAAATCTTAAATGAAATTGGAGATGAAGAATTCAAGGAGTTTGTTTTATATAGTGAGATAGGTGGAGCTCCTCAGAAAGAACCCCCATCTATAAAAGAAATGCAACAGCAAGAATTAGTAGGATATGCACCAGAAGCAGATGCAGGACATTTTAAGTTTTATCCAAAAGGAAATCTAATTTTTGAATTATTAAAAGATTGGGCTAATGAAATAGCAATAGATAAATTAGGGTGTTTACAGATTGAAACTCCAGTAATATATGATTGGCATGACAAGGAAATTAAAGAGCAAGGAGGAAGTTTTCATGAAAGACATTATATTGTTAAGGTAAATTATGAACCTAAAAAAGAATGGGTAATGAGATTTGCAGGAGATTTTGGATTATTCAAAATCATGAAAAATGCTAAATTAACATATAAAACTCTTCCAATAAGAATTTATGAGTTTAGTAAAAGTTTTAGATATGAACAAAAAGGAGAATTATCAGGACTAAAAAGGCTGAGAGGGTTTCATATGCCAGACATTCATAGTTTTACAAAAGATCTAAATGAAGGATGGAAAGAATATATTGAATTATATAAGAGATATGATGATTTGGCTAAGGGCACTAGAATAAGATATGGTATTGCATTTAGGGTTGTTAAAAGCTTTTATGATAAAAATAAAAAAGAAATTTTTGAGATGCTAAAATATTCTGGAAAACCAGCTTTAATAGAAACTTTATCTGAAATGAAGCATTATTGGGCTGTTAAACATGAATTTAATGGTTTAGATAGTGTGAAAGGTTCTACCCAATTATCCACAGTCCAACTTGATGTTAAGGATGCAGAAACCTATGGAATAACCTATGTTGATAAAGATAATAAGGAAAAAGGATGTACTCTTGTTCATAGTTCTGTGGGAAGTATTGAAAGATGGATATACTGTATTTTAGAAGATATTTTAAGAAATCAGAAGCCACAATGGCCTTATTGGTTATCACCTACACAAATAAGGATTTGTCCTGTTTCTGATAAATTTAATAAAGAGGCGATTAATCTGACAAATAAACTTAATCAGTCAAATATTCGTGCAGATATTGATGACCGGAATGAAACTCTGTCTAAAAAAATCTCTGATTCTGAAAGGGAGTGGGTGCCATATGTAATAGTTCTTGGAAAAAAAGAAATTGACACAAAAAACTTACCTTTAAGAGATCGTCTAACACAAAAGATTAGAAATTTTAATGTTCAGGAATTAATAAAATACCTTAAAGAAAAACAAGGGAAAATGCCTTGGAAACCCTTACCAGTAAATTTATTGATGAGTAAAAGACCTATATTTTATGGATGAATTAATGTTTTAGAATTACTAATTTCTTTCTCAGGAACCATTAAATATAAATATAAACAACACTTTAAAAGAATTATAACATAATTTTATTATACTTACATAGCCCAATTCTTAGGGGTAGTTTGTAAATTAGGGGTGTTAGACCCCCAGGGGTTTTAGTAATCATAAAGTAGTAATAACAAAAAGGTTTAAAAAAGAACTAGATGATTATTTAATATGGCAAAAGATAAGAATGAAGCAAGAGAAAGAAGGAAAATGCAAGACGCATGGACAAAATCTCTCAATAAGGGAAAAGAGAGATTTAGTGTTTGTAATTCCTGTAAAAAAATATATCTTGGAAAAACAGAAGAATTAGAAAAAGGAATAAGAGTTTGTAAGAAGTGTGGTGGGTGTTAGGTTTTTCTTTCTTTCTTTTATGCTCTCTTAAGTTTAACTTCTCCCAATTTAGCCTCAACTTTTAGTTCATCACCCTCTTTGAATCCAGCTTTATCAATTGCATCTTTAGGTAATACCACCACATACTTATGATATATTTTATCTCCTCGCTTCTTTGAAGGAGTTGGTGGGTGAGATTGTTGGGAAGGTTTTTAAAAATGTAAGATTTAAGATTGTCATATAAGAATAAAATGAAAAAGAACTCTAAGAAAAAATTCAAAGTTGAATTCTCTGATGATAGTTTAAAGAAAATTAACAATCTGCCTGATAACGCTTATAATAAACTCTGCGATATAGTCAAAGGACTTAAATCAGGAAAATTAAACCCAAAAACACTAGGAAAACCACTTGATTGGATTGATTTAAAAATAAAATTAATATGTCCAAGATGTAAATCAAAAGAAGTTGAGTGGCTATTAGATAAAAATTCTAATGAGGTGGATTTTCATTGTCTTAATTGCATGGAAAGTTTTTGGATGACTTATAAAGAGTATAAAAAAGCAGTTAAAAGAAATCCTGATAAGGTTGTGGGCCTGAATGCATCACAATAAGATTTAAATACTGATAAATCAATAATATTATTGAAGTATCAATAATAAATATTAATAAAATGGTAAGAAAAAAGTTATTTAAACATTCAGATAACAAGTTAACAGAATTAGAGTACACTATACTGGAGAGTTTCTTTCCAGAGGCAGATGATATGACTATAAATAATGTAATTGAAAGATGTGGATATTCATATGAAAGAGTTAATACAACACTTAAACTTCTAGAGAAAAAACAAATAGTGAAATCTAAAAATGTAGGTAAAACACTAGTATATACTGCAGACTATCATAGTTTATATTTAAAATTAGCATTTTATCATTATATGATGGAAAGGAAAATGAATCTTGCTAAAAAACACCTTGTTTTGTATAAATCTCTAAAGAAGTTATCTGAAGATTTTCTTGGAATAGTAATCTTATTTGGCAGTTACTCCAAGGGTAATGAAACAAAATCTTCTGATATTGATTTAATGGCTATTTCTGAAAATCAAAAAGAGATTAAAGAAAAGGTAAATAAAATAATATCTACAAAGGGATTTAATATTTCCCTTGCAAATATAAAAAAACAAGAATTCTCTAAAATAAAAAAAGAAAATCCAGAACTTTGGACAGACCTAAGAGAGTATGCAATTGTATTTAGTGGACAAGATTCTTACTATTACTGGATGTATCAAAATGAATAAAATTAAATTTTTTATAAAAAAAGCACAACTAATAAGGGATAAGACAATTATCCCTAAGAATAGAAACTATTTAAAAAAAGCAAGAAATAATTTAGAAGTGCTTAATGCACTAGATAAATTAAACAATAATAAAAAAGCAAGAGAGCTTCTAAACCTTCCTAGTGATTTTGATGCTTCTGAATGGATTGCAATATCTGGCTATTATGCTATGTATACAGCTGCACTAGCTCTTCTTGCAAAAATAGGTTTTAGAAGTAAAAATCACACTGCAACCCTTTTAGTATTAGAAAAATACTTTGTAAAGAAAAATCTTTTAGATGAATCTACCTACTTAACACTAAAAAATGCTGTTTTTCAAAAACAAGAAATAGATAAGTTAGCAGAAGCAAGACACCAAAGAGAAATAGCCCAGTATAGTATTACAAAACAAACAACAAAAGATATAGCAGAAAAAATAAGACAAGATGCTTACTTTTTTGTTAATAAGTGTGAAGAGCTCTTAGAAGTTTGAATTATTATTTCTCTAATAAAAGAGAAATCCACAATCTTTGAATCGACAATTAAGTAATGTGTGCTGAGATGTTTAGGTTTAAAGGTCTTTTGTATATCATACTGCTTATCTTAGATATATTTTTAGGATTTGATTATATTATTTTAATCTTTTTTATCCTTCAGAGAGTTATTTAATCTTTCCCTTGTAAGGATTAAATATGGAAATTTTTGTCTAAGTTCATTTGAATAACTCCTAGGAACAGAAGAACTTAAAACCTCTTTTCCAATATCTTTAATTAAGTCTAAAGCAGGAACAAAATCAGCATCTCCAGAAATTAAAACTGCGATATCTAGTTTATCATTTATTGCTTCTTTAACCATATCAATAGCAATCCAAACACCAATCCCTTTTTCTTTTTGATGGTG
>CAYYLH010000054.1:0-4089 GCA_964472575.1 Candidatus Woesearchaeota archaeon | reverse complement strand
TGTGTTTCCTAAAAAATATTTATTTAAGGACAGTACAGGTAAATCAAAAAGTTTTGATCTTAAATCAAAAACCTGGATTGATATAGATACAAACAAAAGGAATGCTGATAAAAGTGGTATCAATGATTTAGGTAACTTAATACAAAACACCACTAAAACTAAAAAAACTACTACGAGCACAAAACTAGATACAGGAAAGCAATTTAGTGAACCAGTGAATTTAAAGTCTTTTAAAACAATAAGCAGTATCGGAGTGATTTAATTGTATCTCATATTGGAAGTTTTTGATCATTGGGATTGGGATTCAGCAACAATAAGTGAGCTTGAATTATATAACTCTAATAACAATAAGATTAACTACAATGTTGTATCAGTATATGATTTTGTTACTAAAGGAACACCTTTTTATTGGAATGGATCAGTTTGGGGTTATGAAAATTTATATGATGAAAGTCATTATTATGTTTCAAACTCTACAGGAAATGATTCTTCAACATTATTTATGTGGGATTCTGATCATACCAGCAAGGCAGGTGATAGAGATTGGGCTAGATTTGCAATAGAATTAAACGAAAAAGATTTAAGCAAAATAAAAATGTGGGTTGGTTCTCCAGAGGGCAGAATACCAAAAGAAATTAGTGTCTTTGCAACAGAAACGCTTAATAATAAAAACATTAATCAAAGAAATAATGAAGGATTAAAATTTATAGATAAGCTTAGTTTTTCTAGTTCATTAACTAGTCCTGAATTATTTGAAATAAATGTTCAGTTAGAAGATAAAACTTTTTTATTTAAAGATCATAATACATTAAAAACATTCGATTTAATTAACAAAAAGTGGGTAACTACAAAAAAGACTTATAATGGAATATCTTCTTTAAATAACTTAATTCAGAATACTTCTAAAAGCTTTAACACAGCAAATAAAAAGATTTTACCTTCCGGAAATACTTTTAATAAACCTGTAAACCTTAAGTCTTTTAAAACAATAGAAAATATAAAGGTGGTATAAAAATGTTACAAAAAATTAAAGATTATGCACTGATCATAGCAGGAGTAGTTATATCTGCTTTGTTAATAGCTTTAAATTTCATCTCCAGGAGTAATAATAATCAAGAAGTAATGGAGAATGAAAAAGAAGCTGCGGCCAGAGAAAAAGAAATTAATAATAAAACTAAAGAATTTAATGAAACTAAGGAAAAGATTAAAAAAGAGAGAAAAAAAGTTGATAAAGAAATTGATGATATAGATGAAAAAATAAAGAAAAAAGATGTCGAAATCAATAAAGCTGAAAAAAAAGTAGAAAAAGCAGAGGAGGAATTCGATAATGCGGAATCAAAGATGGATGCTGATAACTCTCGTGATTATCTCAATGATTTTCTTGACAGGACAGATGATTCAAGCAAGTAGTATTGAGGATAGTGTTATAGAAATAGCTTTAGATGTAAGTTTATTACTGCAGGAAAAAGGTTATGATTTATCCGAACAGAATACTCAAGAGATTGCTCAATTAATCCAGAAACACATCAATGAATTAGGCTATCTTTTAAGTGAAGATGAAATGGTGAAAGTGGCCAACACTCTAAAAGAGAGAGAGGATAAGATTACAGCTTTAAAAGAACAGGTCTCAGCCTTAAAAGAGGAGAACTCCGCACTAGAAAATAAGGTGGTTTTGCTAGAAGACAAAGTTGATGTATTAGAACTAGCTCTAAGCAATGAGAGAAGCTTAAATGACGAAGCTATGGATAAAGCTAATGAATTACTTAGATTAAAAGGAATGCAGGTAGAAACTAAAGATGAACTGATTGAAGGTTATAAAAAGCAGGCACAACCGGATATAGTTTTAAGGTTAACTTTATTTATGGCAGGAGTAGGAGCAGCACAATTATTTTAAGGAGGAATTTAAATGGCTAATGGAAATTTCGCAGGAGGAGCAGGGAGTAGGAGTAATCCATATTTAATAGAAGATGCCCACGATTTAAATGCTGTAAGGAATGATAAATACGCATATTATAAGTTGATAAATGATATTGATTTAGATGTAGCTCCGTACAATGAAGGAGAAGGTTGGAACCCTCTGCCTAATCTTTACAAGAGCAGAACTTTTGATGGTGATTTTTATAAAATTAAAAATTTATATCAAAACAGATCTGGAAGTTGCGGATTATTTGATCGCATCTACGATACTGAAATTATAAACCTAGGATTAGTAAATGTAAATATAAATTCTTCTGAAGGAAGCCCAAGTGTAGGAGCATTAGCTTCTTACGCTGGTGGATCTTGTAATATAAAAAATTGTTTTGTTGAAGGTGGACAAATTGTAGGTGGACAAAATATTGGAGGTCTTATAGGTGAAACTACAACTCTTTCATATGTATATAATTGCTATACTAAATGTTATTTAAAAAGCAATGAATATACTGATTATATTGGTGGAATTTGTGGTTTTGGTCATGGTTTAAAAATATACAATAGTCATTCTAGTGTAACTATTAATACTGACAATAATTCTAATACAAGATCTGGAGGTCTTGTTGGAAGAGTGAGTGCTAATTTTACAAATAGATCTACTATTTATTATAATTTGTCAAATGCTAAATTGCCAGAAACAAACAACACCGACCCTCTTATTTATGGTGCCGAATCTTATACTAATATTTCTTATAATTTTTTTAATACTGAAACTACCGGAAAAACAAACTCTAGTTATTCTGATCCTTTAACTGAAGAAGAGATGAAAAATCCAGAAAACTTTTCTAACTACAATAGTGATATTTGGATACTAGAAGAAGGAGAGTTTCCTAGACTATGGTTTGAAAAAGCACCGATCAAAACCAGTTTTTTATTTCAAGATGATGGTTTTACAAAGTCATTTGATTTAACAAATAAAAAATGGATAACTGTAAATTCTAACAGTAGAGATACTAAATCTAAAGGAATTAAATCTTTAGATAACTTAATCCAAAATACTACTAAAACCAAAAAGACTACATCAAGTACAACTTTAAGTACAGGAAAGCAGTTTAATCAGCCTGTAAATCTAAAATCATTTAAGACAATAAATAACATAGAGGTGGTTTAGAATGGCAAAATATTCAGCAAATACTAGTGGTAGCTCGGTTTTAAACTCTATACCAAAATTGACTAATGGAGATGTTTTGCATTTTGCTTACAACAACTCTGATAACTTAAATTGGAAAATTCCAGGTGATGGAATATATAGAATAACAGCATATGGAGCTTCAGCTGGCGGCAAAGGTGGAAAGGTTGGCGGTGTTTTAGAATTAAAAAAAGGTGATAACTTAAATTTTAAAATACATTCAACTGGAAATGGCGGCGGAAGTGGTTCAAACAGATTTGGGAAAAACGGTTCCGGCGGTACTGTTATTAAAAGAAACAATGAAAAATTAATAGCTGCCGGAGGAGCTGGTGGAGATGGAGGAAGAGGTAGCAATGGAGATTTAGGTAATACTTACTATTCTGGTAGTGGTGGAGATGGCGGAAATGGCGGAAACGGAGCCGCAACAACAAGAGGAGAAAAGGGTGGAAGCTCTAGATGTAATTATAGTTATCCAGGAGGAAGCGGAGGATACTCATCTAAAGGAGGAAGTTCTGGTCGAGGAGGAGATCGTTCTGGATCATCAGGAAAGCCCGGCCCCACAATGCATGATGGTGGCGGCGGTGGTGGTGGCGGATATGGTGATGGATGGTATTGGGCCTCTGGTGGAGGTGGCGGTGGTGGTGGTCTAAACTTTATATCTAAAGACTTAGAAATAAGTGAAACCATAAGTCAATCTGGAGCTCATAACGGAAATGGTTATGTTGAAGTAGAATTAATAGAAGCTATAATTCCAGACATGTTCACTTTTGTAGATAGTGGTGTTAACAAAACTTTTGATTTTGTTAATCAAAAATGGATATCAGTTGATGAAAAAATAAGCAAAAGAGTTATAAACAAAAAAGGTTTAGACAACCCTTCTAATCTTATACAAAACACAACTAAAAGTATTAAGCCTAAGTCAAAGACAAAACTTTCCTCTGGAAGTCAGTTTAGTGAACCTGTAAATCTTAAATCTTTTAAGACAATAA
>CAYYLH010000053.1:0-4502 GCA_964472575.1 Candidatus Woesearchaeota archaeon | reverse complement strand
AATATCTTCATCTACTAACTCTTCACTATCAAGTTCAATCTTAAATCTTTTAGAACTATCTTTTTCACCTACACTAAATCCTGTTAATCCCAAATCTAAGATTCCTTTAAATGATTTTAACATTGGTTTATCTTTATCTAATACATAAACTTCACTAACACTATTTAGTAGGTTACTTCTATATTTTAATTCAATACTATTAATATTTAGATTTTGATTAATTCCTTTTAAATAAATAGGAAGAAAACAACCATCAGAACAATTCCCATCATATTTATTATTAATATATGAATCAGCATCATCTACAATAAACTCAATCTCCTCTTCACTAAATTCAACCTCTCCATCTATATATTTAGGTTGTTGTAAATATATTGCAAAATCTAAATTACTCTCTGTATAATCAATAGAACCCAAATCACCAGGAGCACCACTCCAACCACAACTCCCTTCAGAATTATCATAACCAATTTCATATTCAGTCTCATCATCTTCATATAAACAAACTAAATACTCCCCATCTAAAGGATTTGTAAATTCAATCTCACATCCCTCTTCTTCAAAAGGAAGAAAACTACAATGACCCTCTTCATTAATAAAATCATTATAAACAACCATCTTCAATTCAGTATCATCACTTCCAGAAATATCAGCACCAACCCTTACTTTCTTTCTATTACTAACATTAATACTTTCACAAAAATAACTATTACTTACTTGTGTTGTCTTTCCACTAGATGAATAACATCCATAATCCTTATCACCATATTCATCACCTATTAAATCCCACTGCCACTCACTAGAATCAAAAAACTTCATTTGTAAAGGTAACTGATTAGCAGAATCAAAATCACTAGAAAGATTAAAACTAATATCTTCTATCTCTACCTCACCACTACTATCTTCAATATAAAATCCAATCCAATCCTCATTAGAAAAACTCAAATCTAAATCACTTCCTCCTTGGCCTTTTTCATAATCACCTTCACAATCATCAGTATAACAAGAATAATCAGCAGAATTATTATCTAAAAACTGCTCTAGTGTAATCTCTTGATTTAAACTTCCTTCAACTAATTCATCTAAATAAATATCTTCTAAACTAACATTAATCTCTCCTTTAATAGTTTCATACTGGCCATACTCTGTTTCAAAAGTATAATTATAAACATCTACATCAGCACTAACTAAATTAATGTTAAAACTAACTAAAAATAAAACTATAAAACTAGATAAAATCAAACTAAATATTCCACTCTTTTTCATAACTAACTATAAGATTTCTATTTTATAAACTTTCTTAATTAGAAAGTTTATCTCTATTCTAAGGATTATATGTACACAAACCATTCTAATTATTTAGATTTAAAATAATAATACCAACACCAAACTCCTTAGCTAAGATTTGACCTTAATTAATTAACAAAACACTTAGCAATCTCTTTCTCAATCTCTTTTAAAAATATAAAATCCAATAATACCAAGACAAACAAGAATAAAATTCATAAATCCAAACACAGGAAGCTTAATAATTGAATCAGCACAAGGAACAGGTTGAGATTTATCTACACACTGACTAGCACCATAAGCACTAGAACTTCCAGTCCAAGTAGCATTAATAAAATAAGTCATCTCATCATCTTCATCACAATCACCCAATATCTGAGCAACAGCATAATTACAAGTACCTACCTTACTTCCCTTATCTCCATCTCCTGGACAACGTTCATTAACATCATATGCAGATTGACACTTTTTACCTTCTTCAGCATCTTCATTCCAAACACACTTACAAGAAGATAACCATTTAGTACAACCATCTTCATAAATTCCAACATTATTACAAACTCCTTCAACACCAAAACTTCTTTCTATTGTTGCGTCTGCAACACCATCATTATAATTTTCACAATCATTTTCATTAGTATACTCTTCACAAAAATTAACTACCTCTAATTCACACTCTCCAGTATTAGTGTTACATGTTTCTTCAGGATATTCACAACAAGTCTTAGCATTAATCTCATTATCAGGCATATAACAATTATCCTGACTATCTTCTTCAATTCCATCAGGATTTATCCAGCTTACACCAGCATTACAATAGGGCTCATCACCAGTTACATCAAAATTAACATTAGTTTCATCACCCCAATAAATCCCTGCTGAAACTAAACTAATTCCAAATACGCTTATTAAAAATAATAAAACTATCAATTTATTATCACTAATTCCCATTTACTAAATCTCCATCATATCCTATTCTTACTTTAGCAGTGTAAGATCCTGCAGGAAAAAACTTTTTAAATTCTACAACACTATCATAATCTTCTACCCAATTCCCAGAGATAATATTTCCATCACTAAATGTCCAATTAAATAATAGATTATATTTCTCACCATTAGCAGGAAGACCAATATTATTTTTATCTAAATCATAACAATTCCAAGGCTCATCACCAGGAGATATAACATAACAAGTTTCACCCTCCTCACAATCTATATCACTAGTACAATAAGAAGCAAAACTAGGACTTGCATCAAAATCAACCTCTGTAGGACCTGTTATTCTCTCTCTACTTTCTGGTTTTATAATACTTGAAAAAGTATTTACTCCTAATTTATAAACATAAATTTTAATATCATCACTAACCATTCCAGGTCTTAAGACTTGTTTTACAGAAGCAAGAATATATTTTGTTCCCTGCCCACCAAGATTTAATACTATTGAACAGTTATCTTCCCTACAATCACCTAAACTTATTTTTTCACCATCAAGATTCCAAGTCATATTTAATTCATCATCCTCATCAGAAATAACTGCTTTTGCAGTAATATCTGTATTAATCTTAAATTTATCACCTTCACTAGGATGTATAATCTCTATTGTTGGAGGTGCATTATCTTCAACATTTGAAACAATTAAATCATTTGATCTAAATTCATTTCCATCAACACTCACATTAAAATAAAGAGTTCCTGATTCACTTATTCTCCATGTAGTAGAATCAATATTTCCAACAAAAGAATCACCACTACCCCATGTAAAAGGATTCCACCACACACTATTCCCTCCAACCTTAGATATATTAATACTAACATCTGTATTTGGTTCAAGATCCTTAATAACTAGTCTAACACTATCTTCTATATCAGCACTACTAATTGGTTCATTATTCATATTAGCCCAGTATGCTTCTCCTTGAGGTTCTGGAACAATTTCAATACAAGTATTATCTACACAATTAAATCCAGTATCACATGTTCCACAATTTAATATATTGCCCCCTTCACAACCATCACTTATTTCCCCACACTCTGCATTCAGTTCTTCACATGTTTGTGGTTGACACTGAGGCTCTTCAGGAATACAAACACCTTCTTCACATACTTCTCCAGAATCACAATGAGAATCTTCTATACATTCAGAATCAATACAACAAATTTTTTGAAAATTGGAGATAGGACCATTACCTCCAGCAGAATAAAAATCAAACAAACATTTTTTTTGGGTTTCATAAGTATAACAAGATTCTACACCTGTGCCAGGATTTGGATTTATTAAACAGTTATATTCTTCCTCTGCCCAGATCCAACCAGGAACATCAAAACAACCAACATTTTCTTCCATCATATATTCTTCGATATCAGGGAAATATTGAAGCCTATAACAAGGCCAACCTCCTGTTTGTGCATAATAATCTACAGTTCTACAATACATATCATACTCAGAATTATAATCATAAGTTCCAGAACTCACAAAACCCAAACTAATTAAGAACAAAAATCCAAATAAAATAATCACTCTTTTCATTACATTTTATAGTAACTCTCTATTTAAAAACATTATCATAATAGGTAATAAGATAAATAATAATCTTGAAAAGTAATTAATTAACTCTCTAATACATATTCTATCTAGCCACTGTTTGATTTAAAATTATTTAATTATACTAACTAATATGAATTGTAAATGTGTTTCAGCACTCAAACCAAACTAACCCTTAACAACTACAATAGGAACAACCTTAGCAACCAACTTACCAAGACCAACAACATCACTAACTCTAACAACCTCATCAATATCTTTATACACTGACGGAGCTTCTTCAACCAAACCTTTCCAACTACCAGCCTTAACCTGAATTCCCTTTTCTTTTAATCCTTTTTGAACATCTTCTCCTTTTAATCTCTTCTTAGCACTTGTTCTTGATTCAACCCTACCAGCACCATGAGCAGTACTTGCCCAAGATAATTCCTCTGCCTTTTCAGTTCCAACTAGAACATAAGAAGAAGTTCCCATTGAACCAGGAAGAATAATAGGCTGTCCAACATCAATATAATTCTTAGGTAATTCTTTTCTACCCTTTCCAAATGCACGAGTAGCTCCTTTTCTCATAACTAAAATCTCTTTCATCTCTCCATCTACTTTATGTTCTTCAAACTTAGCAATATTATGACAAACATCATAAACAACATCTGCTTTAAATTTAGGAAATATC
>CAYYLH010000052.1:0-4552 GCA_964472575.1 Candidatus Woesearchaeota archaeon | reverse complement strand
CATAGAACTCATACTAGCACCCTTACTCTTTCCACCAGAAGAAGCAATAACATCATCAATCCTTAAAATCATAATACTAACCTCAGAAGCACTAGCAATAGCTTGCTGTTTAATCTTTAATGGCTCTATAATTCCTTGATAAGCAGTATCCTCTATCTTACCACTAAATAAATTAATACCATAATTCTGATTACCAGCATCATGACTAGCTTTTAATTCTGTTAATAAATCTAAAGGGTCTAAACCAGCATTCTCAGCTAAAGTAACAGGCACATACTCTAAAGCATCTGCAAATCTTTCAATAGCTATCTGCTCTCTTCCTTTAAATGATTGTGCATACTCTCTTAATCTCCTAGACAATTCAATCTCAATAGCACCACCACCAGCAACAACCTTAGAATCTTTTAAAACAGCAGCTACATCACCTAATCCATCTCTTAAAGCTCTTTCAATCTCATCAATCACATGCTCTGTCCCACCTCTAATTAAAATAGTAATTGCTTTTGGATTTTCACAACCACGAACATAAGTCATTCCTTCATCACCCTCTTTAATCTCTTCTACAATCTTAGCATGACCTAAATCACCTTCTTCTAACTCTTTTAATGAAGAAACAATCTTACCACTAGTAGCTCTTGCTAACTTCCTCATATCAGACATAGCAACCCTTCTAATAGCATAAATACCAGACTTAGCTAAATAATACTGTGCTAAATCATCAATACCTTTCTGACAAACAACAACACTTGCTCCAACAGATTTAATCTTATTAACCATATCTTTCAAAATCTTTTCTTCTTCATTTAAAAAACTCTGTAACTGGTCAGGAGAAGAAATTGAGATTCTTGTCTCTCTTTCAGGTGATTTAATCTCTAAAGCAGAATCAAGCAAAGCAATCTTAGCTCCTTCAACCTTAGCAGGCATTTCTAAAGAAACCCTTTCCTTATCAATTACAACTCCTTGAATTAGTTCAGTATCTTCAATACTGTCTCCTTTTTGCTTTTCAATCTTAATATTATCTAAATCAACATTTCCATTCTCACTTACTAATTTTATAGAATTAACAATAATATCATCAAACTTCTCTTTAACATACTCTGCTCCTTTTCCAGTCATAGCTGTCTGTGCAATCTTTAACAATGCTTCTTCAGAATCAATCTCCATTGCTAATTCCTTTAAAATCTGCTGACTCTTCTCAGCAGCTAATCTATATCCCTTAGCAACAATAGTAGGATGTATCTTTTTATCTAGTAAATCTTCTGCATTTTCTAATAATCTTCCAGCTAACATTACAGCAGTAGTAGTTCCATCTCCTACTTCACTCTCTTGTGTTCTAGCAACCTCTACAACCATCTTAGCAGCAGGATGTTCTATATCCATTTCTTCTAAAATTGTAACACCATCATTAGTAACTATTATATTTCCAGTAGAATCAACCAACATCTTATCCATACCTTTAGGCCCTAAAGTAGTCTTAACAGTTTCAGCTAAAATCCTAGCAGCTAAAATATTATTCCTTTGTGCATCTCTTCCTAGAATTCTTTGTGAATCTTCTGGTAAAATATTTGAATTTTTATCACTCATACTATAAAAAATCCAATCTAAATTTAAAAGCATTGTTATACTCTAACATAACATATTATTATAAATGGTTTAATCAATATTATAAAAATGCAAATAAAAACTGTAACAAAAACACACTCTCCAGGAAAAAGGATTACTTATTATGAGTTCCATCTTATTAAGCCAGGTCCATCTAAAACTGATTTTAATTTATATGATATAACTGTTAGAATAAGAGATAAAAAAGTTAGAAAAGACTTATTCATAATATCATCATCAATAATAGATAATAAATATCAAGGATTAGAAAGAGAATTACATACTAGCAAAACAACAGAACAAGACCCCAATATGAGGATGGAAGATTATGCTAACTCAAGTCCAGACTCAGACTTTTTCAAAGCAATTGCACATTATTTTAAAAAACAAGATTAATCAAAAACATTTAAATATCTACAAATAATTAAAATACTATAAAAAAGATGGCAGAAAAAAGCGATGTATTCAAAGAAGCTGTAAAACATGTAGGTTATTGGACTTATAAGGAATTGTATAATTTTTGTTATAATTGGTTAAAAGATGAAGGCTATAAAGTAAGTGAAGATGCTTATACAGAAAAAATAACTGATTTTGGAAAAGAAATTATAATTGAATGGAAAGCTGGTAAAAAAATCTCTGATTATTTTAAACATCAAATAGGTGTAAAATGGCACATCCTAGGAATGAAAGATGCAGAAGTAGAAATAGATGGTGAAAAGCAAAAAACAAATAAAGGAGAAGTAAAAATAACAATCGATGCTACATTAGTAAGAGATTATGAAGAAAACTGGGATAAATCACCTACTTGGAAATTTCTAAGAGGAATATATGATAAATATATTATAAGAACTACAATGGAAGAGTATGAAGATAGACTGAGAAATATAGCAGAGGAATATTCAGAACAAATCAAAGCATTCTTAAGATTACAAGGAAAGAGATAATTTAGTATACAAATATTTTTAAAATCCTTAAAGCTTTTTTAAACATGACAAACTATCTAATCTTACTAACAATTATCTTATTACTCGGATTTACATCTGCTATTCAAATACAAGATGAAGCAGTAAATAATGTAATTATCTATGAATATAATCAACCTGCTAAGTTTGACCTATATATAAGTCAAGCAGACCCAGGACAATATAATATCTACACACTAACAGATGTAAGCTTACAACCAAAAGCACCATTTAATCTAGGTCCTGGTACAAATAAATTAGAATTATATGTATTTCCAACTCAATCTTTAAATGAAAGAGGATACTACTCATTCTCATACACACTACAAAAAGAATCAGGAGAAAAATTTGATGACACCCTTACAATTAAGATTCAAGAACTAAAAGATGCAATTGAAATATCTTCAGATGCAATCAATCCAGAAACAGGAGAAATAACATTCTATATTAAGAATAAAGAAAACCTAAAACTAGAAAATATAAAAGCAAGATTTAAATCAATACTATTTGACACTGAAAAAACATTTGACCTAGAACCAAAAGAAAAAACATATATAACCTTAGATGTAGAGGATAAAGATTTAGCTACAACAACTGCTGGTTCATATATTATAAAAGCAGAATTTGAAACAGATAAAGGAACAACAGAGGTTCAAGGAAGAATGTATCTTGGAGCTAAAAAAGGAATTACTTCTCAAGAAGATTCATCAGGACTAATAATTAATACAAAAACATACACAAAAATCAATTCAGGAAATACCTATGAACTAGTTAAAATAACCTCTGAAAAAAACATGATTTCAAGACTATTTACCTCATTTAATCATGAACCACAAATAGTAGATAGACAAGGTACAAAGGTTACATACACTTGGAATAAAGAACTAGAACCAGGAGAAGTATATGTAGTAAAAGTAAGAACAAACTATATCTTTCCTTTAATAATTCTAATCTCAGCTATATTAATTATACTAGGATTTACAAGATATGTAAAAACAAATATAGAAGTATCTAAATCAGTCTCTCCTGTTAAAACAAAAGGAGGAGAGTTTGCACTAAGAGTTAATATTAGTGTTAAAGCAAGAAAAAATATAGAAAATGCATCTCTAATAGATAAAATACCTCCTGTAGTAAAAATCTATGAAAAATTCACATCTATGGAACCTACTAAAGTAGACCATAAAAACAGGAGAATTCAATGGGATATTGGAGAATTAGCAGCAGGAGAAGAAAGAAGTTTTAGTTATATAATCTATTCTAAGGTTGGAGTAGTAGGTAAGTTCTCACTTCCTGAAGCTCTAGTTGTTTTTGAAAAAGACGAAGAAGTTCATGAAGTATTCTCAGATAGAGTATTCTGGTTAGCAGAACAATCAGGTGAAGATTAAGACCTAGTTAGTTCTAATAACTGCTCATTTAAACGTAAGATAGGATGATTATCACTAACATCTAATTCTGAATCAAGACCTTTAGTAAGAATAGGAAGCATAAAAGGTAATAAATCTATAATAGGAACTCCTTCACCTGCTTGGATTTCTAGAGTTCTAAAAGCAGTATCTCCTATTAAATCTTTTAATACACTTACATAATTATCATCACTAAAACCTTTTTTTTGCAATTTGCCATGTAATCCAGTATGTGATAGTGTAGAAACATAATTATTATTAGATATATAAAGTGAAAGAACACCATGATTTACAAGCTCAATAGGCACTGCTCCTTTTTGTCTAATTAAGGTATGAACCACCTCTCTTCCAATACTAGCCACACTAGTTATAACTCTTTCATTAGAATTTAATTTAGGAAAATTTCTAATAAAACCTTCTAAATCATCTAATCTTGAAGATAAATGGCCTGTATGATAATGGCCATTAGTATTATAATCATAAGCATAAGCCCCACTTGCAAACTCCTTATATACATTTAATGTTGATACCATAAAAATAAACAAAACCAACCCTATTTAAATCTTTCACACACTACTAGCAATT
>CAYYLH010000051.1:0-4899 GCA_964472575.1 Candidatus Woesearchaeota archaeon | reverse complement strand
AACATCTTCCTGAAACAGCAACACACATAGCACCATGAACAAAACACTCTACAAACATAACCTTAGAAATCTCTTTAATCTGTTTTAAATCCAACTCTCTTGCTAATATAACTCTTTCAGCTCCTAATTTTTTATAAAACTCAGCACTAGCAGAATTAGAAATACTAGCTTGAGTAGAAATATGAAAAGGCACTTTATACTTTCTACATAAATTTACAACAGCTAAATCCCAACAAATAATAGCATCTACTTTATCTTTAACCTTTTTAATCACTTTTTCAACTTTTTTCAATTCATTATTATAAATAATAGTATTCAAAGTCATATACATTTTAACCTTCTTCTTTCCACCTTTCTTTCCATAAACACCATTGACATCAACACCACTATCACAAATCTTTCTCATTTTTTTCAAATCACTAATCTTAAAATTCTTAGAAAAAGCTCTCATTGAAAACTCTTGCAATCCAAAATACACAGCATCAGCACCAGCTTCTACACCAGCTATTAAACTTGGAAAATCACCAGCAGGAGCGAGCAATTCGCTTTGAGCAACATTTTTCTGCTTTTCTTTGATATTCTTGCGAGATGCAAATTGCGAGTTGAATAGTTCTATATTATTATCTTTAGCCATAACTAACTAATCCAGAAGTGATTTATAAACATAATTAATTAAAATGATAACTCTAAACCCTAATAGTGTCTTAACTCTAAAATTACAACTAACACAAACTTTATAAATAACTAATAACTCTATAAATCATGGCAAAATTAAATAAATTACTAATTACCAATTTAAGGATATAAAATGGCAAAATCACTAAAACAACTAGAACAAAACACTCAGGCAAGTTTTGGTTATGTAAAAAAAGACCTATTAATGGTTAATGATGCTATATCTGATCTACATGATAAAATCCAACATCTTTCATTCAATCATGCTAACTTATTAGAAAAAATTCAAGAACTAGAAGAACAGATTAAACCAAAATCTAAAAAAAAGACAAAAAAGAAAACAAAGAAAAAAACAACAAAAAAGACAAAAAAACCTACTAAAAAGAAAGTTGTAAAAACAGAAGAAACTACTTATTCTTAAAACTAGTTATGTAATCACTTAGTGATAGTTACAAAATAAACATTTATAAACAATTTTAACCTTTTTATATAATGAGTTATAATCCAAATAAACCACTAAGAGGACAAAGTCCTATGACTAGATGGACCCAGGGTTTTGAATCAAACAGCCTTGGAGGATACACACTAAGAACACTTTCAGCCATTCCTTATTTAGCAATCCCAGAAGCAGTATACCATCTAAAAGAATGGAAAAGCAAAAGGGCAGATAAAAGAGCACTAAAAAATTTAAAAGAACTTCTTAAAGACTAAAATGAAAAGAATTACTAATGAAAGATTAAACAGATTTAAAAGATGTTTTAAACGACAATCTAAAAAATTGCTAGCTAAGACTGCAAACCATATGATAACACTATCTACAAATAAAATCTCTCAAGCAGTCTATTCTAGACTATCTAAACAACTAGAAGAAATAACTTCTAGTGATCAAAAAGAAGAAATAAGAAGATTTGGAAGAAACCTAATGTTAGAATCTACAACACAATCTTCACTAGTAACATATTCAGAAAACCACCCTCAGACCTATGATGATCTAATTCATCAAAATGTATTTGAACAACTCAATAAAACTGTTGGTAGTTATCTAAGATGTTTTGAAATTCCATTTAATACAGATTAAAATCACTAGCTTATTAATAGCAATCTTTATAAATAAGAAAGTCTTACTTTCTTACATGGAAATAATCAAATTAAGTACAAAAGGTCAGATAGTAATACCTAGAAAAATAAGAAAAGAATTAGATATTCAAGAAGGAACCCTCTTAGGAATAGAAAAAGTAAATAACCTAGCAGTATTAAAAAAAATAGATTTAGATTTAGAAAAGCAATTTAAAAATAGTTTAAATGATTTAAAAAAAGCAAAGATTAAACAAGTTGCTTAACTTCTAAATAATTCCTCTACATATTTTTTAAACTCTGGAAGCAAACTAATTATTTTCTCTATAGTCTTTTGCTGTGTCTTTTTATCACTCATACCTATAATTAAAACAATATTATACTCATCATAAATTAAGTAATATAATCTTTTATCTTCTATTCTCTTCTCTCTAAAAAACCTATATCTTAAACTATCTCCAACATAAGGGTTTTCTTTTAATTGATTAATTTTAATTGATTAAATATATTGTTGATTTTCTCTTTTTCAAATTCAAAAAAAGACTGTAATAGCCTATCAAAACTTTCAGTAACATACACCTTATAGATCACCTAAAAATAAATAACAAATAATTTAAAAATTATTGTTTTAATTCCTTAGTTAATACCCTTAAAACCACAAAAATACCAGATACCCACACCGGACAAGCTCCCTGCCAGGCACTTGCGTGAAAATGTGTTTTTATTATTACTATTTGCTCTCTTTTCCATTAGTGTTATGTGTGCTTGAGAGATTTATAAGGGTTATGGACTTTTTTGAGTATTTTATTCTAATCTTCTCTATCTCTGCAATGCCTATAAAAACCCCTTAGTTGGTCTCGAGCAGAACTATAACTCCCCCAAGCACATATTCCATAAGTCATTAGCGATCCTAAAATTCCAAGAGAAATAAAGTTATTTGGTTCATCGAGTTGAGTTCCTAAAATATATGCAGAGGCAATTGGAAGTATGCTTAGAGTCCTTTCTCTCCATTTAATCGCTTCTTTTTCAAGTTTTTGTATTTTGTCTCTTATTTGAGGGTTTTTCATTTTTTATCTCCATCCTCTAGTCGGATAACATTTTTCCAATAATTTTTTAATGTTGCATCGTCTTGAGAATCCCAGGGCTTTAGCGTTCTTTTCCATAAGCCCTGTTCTCTTCTAGCCTCATCTTGATATCTTTCTAGTCTAGATATGGCTTCTTTCCAGTAGTTTACTGCAAGTTCTCTTTCTCCTGCTTTTTCTGCATAAAGGGCTGCTTTCGCAGATCTTAGATCACCAAAATCACACCCACCCATTGCACCATTTTGAGGATAATCTCTATCAGAAGGATTTACTAATTCAATTGCTCGAAGAATAAAATTTTTATCTCCAGTTAATTCAAATAGTTCTTTTAATGTATGCTTGTCAGAACGATTGCCTTTTCTACCTGCTAATTTTAATGTCAGCTCAGAGATTCTTTTTATTCTTTCTTCTCCAGTATTTTCTTGTATTTTGTTTGTCATATTATTATTGAAAACAGTTAATTAAACCACCTACAGCTAAGCCAACACCATAAGATAACATTGTTGAAGAAAAACCCATTAAGCCTCCTGCAGGGATTAATGCATCATAAGGTTCTATGTCCTTTCTGCCACCATATTTAACTCCAAGCAAGACTCCTCCAGAAATGCCTCCAAGCAATCCAGTTCTGGACGCATAAAGGGCTCCAGGCCTAGAATAATCTTCTGAAAAAGCATCCATTACCCCCAATCCAAAAGATATAACTGGCGGAGCAACGAATAAGCTCTTAATAAATCCATCATTTATTTGTGCAACCAAACTTTTCTTTGTTTTTCCTTTTCTTTCAACTTGTTTCCGTGTTTCATTTACCATTTTCTTTTATTTTTGTTCATTTATTTATTACTATTAAGTAGTTTGATACTATATAATAATCTTTTTATTGTAATATTGTTCATAGCGCAATATTTATAAAGTATAATTGCTCTTTAAATTAAAATGAAAGGCATAGTTAAATTAGATTTAAAAGATAGAAAGATTTTAGCAGAATTAGATAACAATGCAAGGCAAAGTAATTCCGAAATAGCAAAAAAAGTTGGTTTGAATAAGAATACTGTTAATTATAAAATAAAAAGAATGACTGAAGAAGGAATAATCGAAAGTTATTACTCTGTGATCGATAGTTCAAGATTAGGTTATTTTAGTATGAGAATTTATTTGAAGTTCTTTAGAAGTTTAAAGGCACATGAAAAAAAATTGATTGATTGGTTAATCAAAAATAAACAGGTTGGAGTTATTGGAAAGATAGAAACAAATTATGATTTAGTTTTTATGGTTTGGGTAAAAAGTATTTATCAATTTAGAGAATTTTGGAAAGATTTTAAGTCAAAATTTAGAAAGCATTTTTGGAAAGAAAAAGTCCACATATTTTCAAGAGTTTTACATTTCAAAAGAAAATATCTTTTAAGTTCAAAAAAGGAGAATTATGAAAAGGTTGAAACTATTGGTGGAGAGAAAATAGAAAAATTTGACGATTTAGATATCAGAATTCTTAACATTCTTGCAAAAGATGCGAGAATTTCTTTAGTTAAAATTTCAGATAAATTAAAAATTCCTGTTAGAACGATTGCTTTTAGAATTAAAGAATTAGAGAAAAAACAAATAATTCAAGGATATAGAGTAAATATCAATTTAGAAAAAATAGGTTATGAATATTATAAGTTAAACTTTATTTTAGATGATTGTCCTAAAAGTCAAGAATTAGAGAATTTTTGTAAGGGAAATGAGAAAATAATCTTTATTGATGAGACATTAGAAGAATTAGATTTTGAAGTTGATGTTGAAGTTAAAGACAAAAAAGAATTAGTTAATTTGATTGATAAAATCAAAGAGAAATTTCCAGTTAGAGATTTAGAAATTTTAACCTATGATAAATATTTGAAGTTAGAAAGTATTCCGCAGATGTAGTTTTTGGCGGCGGAAAAAATTATTTGAAAGAATCCTAGTAATTTTTATGTTTATAGTGTTCATTGGTGTTAGGTGTGCTTGATGGGATATTTAAATCTTGTGGACTTATTCTTTAATGTGTGAGACCATGACATATGTCATGGGCACTACCGAAAATTAGTTTTGC
>CAYYLH010000050.1:0-5500 GCA_964472575.1 Candidatus Woesearchaeota archaeon | reverse complement strand
TGACAGATGACGGTATTATAGATGCTTCTTCTATAGACCAAATAAGTAGAGAAGGTGGAAGTGTTGATATAAGAGATATGGAAATTCCAGAACCAGAAAGAGTAGATGGATTTGAAGAAAAAATTAGAAACATAGAGTCTGATTTATCAGCATCTGGAATTCAAGAATTAACACAAATGCAAGCAGAAAATATTTCAGAAAGAGAAAGACAAACAAGAGAAGCAATGGAAGAAGTCTCAGGAATAGAGTTTGAGGCAGGAACTCAACCAGAACAAGCTTTATTAAGAATTGCAAGAGAAGGTGGTCCTGAAATGGATAGAGAAGAAACATTAGAAAGAGAAAGAGAAGAACAAAAAATATATCAAAGACAAAGAGATTTAGAAAAACAAAGAAATAGAGTTGCTTCTAAGCAAGGTCAATATGAACAATTAAAAGCTGAAGAACAAAATAGATTACAACAAGTCAGAGAGTCTAAAGCTCCTCTTGAAAATATTCAGGTAGAATCTAATAGAATACAAACAGAATATGAAAGAAAAAAAGCAAATTTATCGTCAGAATTATCTGCTGAAGCAGCTATATTACAAGCACAACAAAATAATTTAGACACAGCAAATACATTAGTTAAAGAGTCTGTAGATGCTGCAATGTATGATTTTGAACAAGAACTTCAAAGATGGAATCAGTTTTTATCAGTAAATTCTAAAGTTATAGAAGGACTATCTTCTGAAAAACAACAATTATTAAGAGACCAAAAAGATAGATTGCAAAGAGAATACGAGTTAAGAAGAGAAGAAAAATTAACTAAAATGCAATATAGAGTTGAGGCTGCTAATAATGGTCTTGATTTAGGATTAACAAATTCAGAAATAGAAGAGATGGAGTTAGGTGAATTTGTTAATACTTATTCACAAAAGATGCAAGAAATGCAAGCTGCTGAAGAAGTTGAAGAAGGAGCTCTTGCTTCTTATGACCCAGGAGTTCAAGTTGAAGCAGAAAGACTAATTCAAGATGCAGAAAACATTGAGAATGCTTATCAAATGGTTGACTCTCAATATGAAGGTTCTGATAGATTTACAATGCTTGGAGCCGTAAAAGCTGCATGGAAAGAAAATTATGGAGATATAACCATAGAACTAAACGGAGAAGAGGTTGGATTAGATGAAGCTGACCAATATGAAGTATTAGAAAATGTATTAGAAAAATATGGACAAAACCCAGAAGGATTTACATTTAGTTTTGAAGAGTCTTTATTATTAAGAAATAATATTAGTAGTTTACCACTAGAAGAAGAAGAAAGAAAAGAAACATTTATTGACGCCATAGATAGAACCATGAAAAATAAAGAAAGTATGAATTTTGTAGAATTAGAAAATTTAGCAAATTTATATAAAGCTTCTGGAGCTAATAATAGTTATGTCTATAATAGAATTAAAGGAAGCGGATTAAAAAATAAACCAGAATATCTTAAATATCTTGGAGTGCAGTGGGGCGATAAGGATATAGTAAGAGAAAATTCTAGTGGAAAAGAACAGGAAGAATTAATAAGAGCAATTGAACAAAGAGGATATAGACAAACTAGAGAAGATTTTTTTGAAGAACCAGATTCTTTATGGAAGCAATATACCCCATTAGGAGCTCTTGATTCATTAGGAAGAGTTAAGACTTTATTTAAAGGTGGGCTACAAGGTGGAAGAAATCTTTGGAGACAAATTTGGGAATAAAATAATTAAAAAATATGTCTTTAGACGATGTTTTTGAAAAAGCAAATAAAAGCAGATTAAAAGCTAAAAAAATAATTGGAAAAGATAAGGATAATGACATTTCTTCTTCTTTTGGAGTAGACCTTAAAAGTGGTCTTGATAATGAAAAAATACAAGAAATACAAAAATCATTAGAAAGTAAAAGGGAAAGGTTAGAAGAAAACGATATTCCTATTCCAAAAGAATATCAAACAGAAGAAAAAACTGGATTGCTTAATAGGATTTTTTCAACTCTTAAATTAGGAGAGACTGCTCCTTACGTTAAGGCAATGCAAGAGGATTATTCTTTATTAGATACCTTTAAAACACAAATTGATAGAGCTTGGACAGAAACTATAAAAGGAGAAAAATATGAATATGAAACACCTCTTCAAGAAGATATAGATACTGCTACTTATTCTGATGTTTTGGAAAAAGAAGGTTGGCAGCCAGAAGATACTACAGAAAGATTTATGAGGTCGGCAGTAGGTTTAGGATTGGATGTTTTAGCAGACCCTAAAACATATTTAACTTTTGGAACAAGTGGAGCTGCTAAAAAAGTATTTACACCAGGAAAAGGTTTTATTGATTTAACTGATGAGGGTGCTAGATTGTTAGATGATGCCGTGGCTCAATTTGGACCCGAAAGTGGTAGAAAAGCATTAGCAACAGCTATAGAATTTGGAGGTGATGATTTAGTTGCAGATAGAGCTCTTGTAAGGTTTGGAAAAAGAGGTCAAGAAATATTGCCTAAAGAGATGGTAACTAAACCAGCTAAATTTATTGATGATACTTTATCAAATATGAAACATGGAGGAGGTGTATATAAAGGAGTTAAAGGCTTTTTAAATAAAACTAAAGATTCTGCACTTGCTCCTTTTGATTATTTTAGCGACTTAAAATCTGCTCCAAAAGAAATAAGAGATGAAGTTGAACATCTAGAAAAAGCAATTAAAAGGGGTGTTAAAGCAGATATTGATAGTGCTTCTGTTAATTTGTATAGTAGAGCTCAAGAAATTTTTAAAACCACAGGAGACGATGCTATTGGTAAAAAAATGAGAGCAATGGTTGAGAGGGGAGAAAAGATTTCTGGTATTAAGCCAATTGACAACTTTATAGCACTGGTTGCAGAAAATAATAAGAGACAATTCCAAAACCTAAAAGGTGCTGGCTTTGAACTTGGAGAACTTCCATTTGACCATTATATAAAAAGAGAACTTGACGATTATGGTAAAAGGTTTTTTAAAGAATTAAAGTCTGATGAAGCTTCTAATACCTTTATAGGAGGAATGAATGATTTGTTCAAAGCTGGTAAAGCGTCTTCACAGAAAGGAAGAAAAATAAATAGAATTGTATCAGAATTTGGAGACGATATAACTTGGGAAAAATCTAAAAAAGGATTAAAGAGATTAGATAGTGATGAGATTTATAAAAAGTTTGAAGATGACCTTGCTAAAACAACAAGAAATATTTCTGATAAATTAGAAAAAATACTTAATCCAGAATTAGCAGAACGAAATACAACATTAAAAGAACTATTAGACAGTGCTAGAAAAAGCATAGATAATAATAATTTTGGTGGCGTTGTTGAAGTTACTGGTGATTTTTCTGATGAAAATTATGAAACCGCTGTTAAGTTTTTAACTGATATTGAAAATAGAAAACTTAATGATAAACTTTTAAATTTAAGAGATGAAATAGTAACATCTCAAGGAGATGAGTTTTTATACAAACCTTTAAAAGAAATAGAAAATCTTCCCAAAGAAGTGAAAGCATCTAAACTATTTGATGAAATTCTTGATGCTCAAAATCAATTAGCTGAAAAAATGAGAAAAATTGATTATTATGATTTTGTTGATAAAGATGGAAACTTTTATAAGGAAATTTTAAGCAAAGAAGATATGGATGGCTTTGCCCCACTTACTGTTAAAGAGATTAATAAACAGATGAGAAAGGTTGGTAAAGAAATGGGATTAGATGTAAGTGAATCTGATAAGTTTTTTAAAGAAGATATATTTTCTGGTTTGTTATCAAGAGAGGCTGAATATCAAAAGATGATGGGGGCTTCTAAATTTGCAGACGAAATTAGTGACAGGCTAGCTTTTTCTAAAAATGAATTAACAGACTCTTTGGTAAATCAATTAGATGATAATTTAGCAAGAACGGGTAAAGAGTTCTTTATAAAAGATGGAGTTAAATATGTTAAGGGAAATATGAAGATGTATGGTCAAGAGATGCTTACTGATAGATATATTCCTGAACCTGTAAAAAAACACTTAAGTAGAGCTGGTAAATTTTTCTCAAAAGATAGTGATGAAATTAATGTTTTTTTAACAGTTTATGATAAAGCTTTAAGGCTTTTTAAAAAGAATGTTACTGGTTATTTTCCAGCCTTTCATACAAGAAATGCTATAGGGGGTGTTTTTAATAATTATTTAGCAGGAGTAAGTGACCCTAGATTATATGGAAAAACTGGTAAAATATTAAAATACAAAAAAGCTTTAGATAGAGGAGAGGATGTTGCTGATGAATTATTAGAACTTGGTGGAAATAAGTTTAAATTAAGTAAATTAGTTAAAGAATTTGATAAAAGACATTTATTTAACCAACCTGGTGCAATTGATGTAATGAGAGATTTAGATGATTATAGTAAAGCAATACAAAACTTACATGGACCTAAAAGAATAGCTTCTGAATTAGCTGAGGCTCCAAGAAGGGGTTTTGAATTTGTTGAAAATCAATTAAGAATTCCATTATTCTTAGATAGAGTTGCTAAAGGAGATTCTTTTGAAAATGCTGCTAAACAAGTTTATAAATACCATTTCGATTATGCTCCAGAATTTTTAACAAAAACGGAAAAGAATGTAATTAAAAGAATAATTCCTTTTTATACTTGGACTAAAAACAATATTCCACTACAAATAGAAAATCTTATTAAACAACCAGGAAAATATTCTGTAACTGACAAGCTTAGAAGAGAAATAGATGCCGTTTCTGGTAAAGATAAAGTTAGAGTAGAGAGAGAAAATATGCCAGATTGGATGAAAGATATGTTTACTATAAGAATGCCAAATGTTAAAGATACTGGAGAGCCTTATTTCTTACAATTAGACTTACCTATGGATGATTTAAATAGATTAAATATGACTGATATAGCTAGTATGACATCTCCATTGCTTAAATTTCCTGCTGAAAGATTCTTTAATAAAGATTTCTTTTTTGGAAGTCAAATATATGATGAAAATTTACCAAGAGAATATCAAACAAAACAAACTATAGATGCATTAAAAAATCTTCCAAAACCAGTTAGAGACTTTTTAGGAGTTCAGGAGGTTAAAGGTAAAAACTTTTATACTGGAGAATTTGAAGATAGAGTTGTAATGGACTCTAGAAACCTTCACATGCTACAAGGATTATTCTTTAGTAGATTTTATTCTTCTGCTGATGATTTATTTGACACAGAAGCAAGTACTGCTGAAAAGATAACAAAATTAGCATCTGGTACTCCATTAAGACCACTTGAAGTTGATAAACAAAAATGGTATAGAATGAAAGAAAAAGACTATGAATTAGGTAATTATATTAGTCATTTATTACAAAGACAAACAATTCCTTATGCTAATGAAGACCCAGATGAATTTATACAAGGAACAGGAATACCAAAAGAAAGTTTTTCTAAAAAAATAGGAAATATGTTATTAAGACCAGGTGAATAAAATGGACGAAAAAAGAATTAGAACAATTGAAGACAATTATTTAAT
>CAYYLH010000049.1:0-5798 GCA_964472575.1 Candidatus Woesearchaeota archaeon | reverse complement strand
GTATTTTTCCTGTTAGAGAGTTTGAAAGGAATGGGAATAAGGGGAAGGTGGTTAATTTTATTTTAGCTGATGAAACTGGAACTGTTAGATGTGTGTTATGGGATACTAATCATATTGCTTTGATTGAGAATGGGACTTTAAAACAAGATGATGTTGTTGAGATTAAGAATGGTTCTGTTAGAGAGGGAGAGATTCATTTGAGTAGTTTTTCTGAGATTTCTAAGAGTGATAAGACAATTGAAAATGTTAAGAAAGAGGCAATTGTAAGTGAAAAGAGTATTGAAGAGATTGGAGAGGGGCAGAGTGTTCAGGTTCGTGGAGTTGTTGTTCAGATGTATTCTCCTAGATTTTTTTATGTTTGTCCTGAGTGTGGTAAAAAAGCAACACAAGAGTCAGAAGGTTTTAGTTGTGAACAGCACGGAAGGGTTCAAGGTAAGGAAAGGGCTGTTTTAACCTTGGTTTTAGATGATGGAACAGAGAGTGTTAGAGGAGTTTTATTTTCAGATCAGATTAGTATGATTACTAGTGAGGAGAATTTAAAAGAGCCTGATAAGTTGAATGCTTTTAGAGATGATGTTTTAGGAACAGAGTATTATGTTAAAGGAAGGGTTAAGAAGAATCAATTATTTAATAATCTAGAGATAAATGTTTCTAGTATTGAAAAGGTTGATGTTGATAAGTTGATTGCTGAGTTGGAGAAGGGTTAATGGAATTAGTTTTAGTTATTTCTGTATTTGTTGCACTAGTTTTAGGAATTTTAATAGGAAGTTATATTGGAAGGCTGATTTCTAGGATTAGATTTAAACAAGAGGTTGAAGAGCATAGAAAGGATGCTGTGATGCGTTCTCGTGCAGTATTGAAAGGGCATTTTTCAGAACAGTTAGCTCCTTATTTTCCTAATTTTCCTTATAATCCTGGAGAGTGTAAGTTTATTGGTAAGCCTGTTGATTTTATTTGTTTTTCAGGTTTAGATGATAAAGAGAAAGGAAAGATTGATGAGATTGTTTTTGTTGAGGTTAAGTCTGGTAATTCTAAGTTGACAAGATTTGAAAAAGAGATTAAAGAGGCTATTGAAGATAAAAGAGTTAAGTTTGAAGAGTATAGGATTGATTAGTTGTTTTATATTATATAAATTTTTATAAATGAATTTTATTTAGGCTTATTATGAATTTAATACAAAGATTAGGAATTGGAGCAACTTTAATGGGCTGTTTAGTTGGTTGTGGTGAGAGGAATAAACAAGAATCATTTGGAGCAGACGAAGTGATAAATTATCGGAAGGCATTAAGACAAGAAGTTTATGATATAGAGGTTAATGGAAAAGAAGTAACTGTTTATAATGAAGGTTATGCTGATGAGTTTTATTTTTCAGTTGGAGGTAATACTTATTTTGTAGATGCTAATACTATTGCTAGTAATGAGATTTATCTTGTTGATAGGGTAGGTGGTGAGGAAATTAGAGAACTTAATGGAAATATAGGAAATAGGTTGTTAGTTTTTGGATTTAAAGGTTTAAGAAAAGCAAAGGAATTACAAGATAATATTGATTTAAAAGAGGATAATGAAATTTTAAAATCAATAGGAAAAGAGTGATTTTATCTATATAGTTATAAAAATCTATTTTTCAACACATAAATCTTTATAAAAGAAGTTGATTTTTTGTAGATATGGCAAAATCAAATAAATTTTCATTTACCAATTTAAGGATATAAAATGGTAAAGAAAGACGAGGAAAAGATTAAAGAAGCTGTTTCTGGGGATGAGGAGATTGAAATTAGTGTGAAAAAGACTAAGAAAACAAAAAAAGATGATGAAGATGAAAAACAATTAACTGATTTGCCTGGAATTGGTCCTGGTAGTGCTGCTAAATTAGAAGCAGCTGGGATTTTTGATTTAATGGGTTTAGCTGTTTTATCTCCTCCTCAATTATCTGAATTAGCAGGGTTAGGAGAAGCAGCTGCTAGAAAAGCTATTCAAGCTGCTAGAGAGATGTTGGATTTAGGATTTTCAGATGGTTTTGAGTATGCTGAAAAAAGAAAAGAGATAGCTCATATTACTACAGGAAGTAAAAACTTGGATAATCTTCTGGGTGGAAGAGGTATAGAGACAAAGTCGATAACTGAGGCTTTTGGAGCGTATGGTTCTGGAAAGACTCAGTTGGCTTTAAGTCTGGCTGTTAATACTCAGTTGCCTGTTGAAAAGGGTGGGGCTAATGGTAAGACAGTTTATATTGATACAGAAGGAACTTTTAGGCCTGAAAGGATTAAACAGTTTTCAGAAGGTTTAGGTGCTAATCCTGAAAAGGTATTAAAGAATATTTTAGTTGCAAGGGCTTTTAATTCTGACCATCAGATGTTATTATTAGATAAGGTTGCTGAGTTGATTAAGAATGGAGAACCTATTAAGTTGATTATTGTTGATTCTTTAACTGCACATTTTAGAGCTGAGTTTTCAGGAAGAGGGCAGTTAGCTGATAGACAACAGAGATTGAATAGATATTTACATCAGTTAATGAAACTAGCAGAGCAGTTTAATTTAGCTGTTTATGTAACTAACCAGGTTATGTCTAATCCTGCTATGATGTTTGGAGACCCTACTACTGCTATTGGTGGAAATATTGTTGGGCATGCTTGTACTTATAGGATGTATATTAGAAGAGGGAAAAAGGATACAAGGGTTGCTAAGTTGATTGATAGTCCTAATTTACCTGATGGTGAGACTGTGTTTTCTATTGAGGGTGATGGTTTAAAGGATGTTGAGATTTGATTTTTTATAAGGCATTGATTTTGAATTATTTTAATCAGAAAGAAATCTGCAATCTTTAGATTGCAGTGAGGTAATGTGTGTATGATGATTAATCTTTATATTGATAGTGTTGAAGATGGTTAAAGTAATATGTGACAAAGATTTGAATTGAGATTAATTAAGGAAACTGCAGACTTTATTTGTAAGGGGTTATTTATCTAAATCTTTATTAATACTCTTTGTTAAAATTAGTTATGATAAAAAAAGTAGTTAATGGTGAGGAAAAGGAATTGTATTTTGCTGATTTACATATTCATTCTAGATTTTCAAGGGCGTGTTCAAAAGATTTAAGTGTTAAGACTTTAGAGAAGTGGGCAAGGGTTAAGGGAATTGATATACTTGGAACTGGTGATTTTTCACATGAAGAGTGGTTAAAAGAATTAAAAGAAGAATTATTAGATGATGGTTCTGGAGTTTATAAGACTAAGACAGGGTTTCCATTTATTTTATCTTGGGAAGTAGCTTTGGTTTATTCTGAAGAATTAGGAGATGGTAGAAAAGGAAGAAGAGTGCATTTAGTTGTTCTTGCTCCTAGTTTTGAAGTTGTTGAAAAGATTAATCAGTGGTTAGATACAAAAGGTAGAAGGGATTATGATGGAAGACCTATTTTTAAAATTTCTTGTGAAGATTTTGTTGCTAAGATGGGTTTGATTGATGATAGAATAGAAGTGATACCTGCACATATATGGACTCCTTGGTTTGGTGTTTTTGGAAGTTTAGGTGGTTATGATTCTTTAGAAGATGCATTTAAGTCTCAAAAAGATAAGATTCATGCTATTGAGACTGGAATTAGTTCTAATCCTGAGATGAATTGGAAGATTAAAGAGTTAAGAGATAAAGCAATTGTAAGTTTTTCTGATTCTCATTCTTATTGGCCTTGGAGATTAGGAAGAGAGGCAACTATCTTTTCTAGTATTAAGCGTTATCATGAGATTTTAAAGCAAATAAGAGAGAATAGTTTGGTTGGAACTATTGAGGTTGACCCTGGTTATGGAAAGTATCATTATGATGGGCATAGGGTTTGTGGTTTTTCTTGTTCTCCTGAAAAGACAAGAGAATTGAAAGGTATTTGTCCTAAGTGTGGAAAACCATTGCTTGTTGGAGTTGACAATAGGGTTGAAGAGTTAGGAGAGGGTGAATGGGATGGTGGAAAGTTAAGATTTAATATATTGCCTTTACATGAGGTATTGAGTGTTTCTTTTGGCTGTGGAATGAATACTAAAAAGGTTTGGGATGTTTATAATAAATTAATAGAGAGATTTGAAAATGAGTTTAGTATTTTATTAGTTGTTAGTGAGGATGATTTATTAAAGGTATTAGATAGAAAGAGTGTTGATTTGATTATGAAGAACAGAAAAGGAGATATTTATGTTAAGCCTGGTTATGATGGTGTTTATGGTGAGATGGCTTTAAATGGGCAGGAAGAGTTATTTTAATAGTAATAATATTTATTAATTGGTTTTATTTTATTTTTATATGGGTTTGATAGATTGTATTGGAGAGTGTATCTCTTTAGTGGTTTTTAATAAGCGTAGAACAGGACCTATTTTGAATTTAGTTGAAACTAAGACTGAGAGTGATTGTTTTGAAGGAGGGGTTAGATATGGTTATAAAAGAGGTTTAAGTGTTAAGGATGTAGATAGATTAAGACAAGAAGTATTAGACTATAAATTTTAGTTGTTGAATCTTTTTCTTTTAGGATGGATTTCATCTTCATCTTTTAGTTCTTTGAATTTATAGTGTGCTGGTTTTGTTTCTTCTTTACAACTTCTACAAGTATTAGTTAGATTATAGGTATTACAAGAAGAGCATTTTTTTAGTTTCATTTTTTTGATTATTTAGATTCTATAATTTCAAATTCACAATTATTTTCTTTAGCTTGTTTTTCTAAGTCTTCTAGATAGTTATCTAGATTTTTTTGTGCTTGTTTAGGATTGTCAGATGTTATAGATATTGTGTATTTTCCTGCTGAGATGTATTTTATTGTTTTATCTTTTGAATCTAGTAGTTTTTTTATAGTGTTTAGTCCTGAATCTTGAGTACATGAGAGTTTTATTGTTTTTTTGATTTGTGTTTGTTTTGATTTTTTAGTTAGTATTTTTTGTATTGCTTGTTCATACTCTTTTGGTATGTATTTTTTTATTAGAGATTCGTCTTGTTTTGCTTTTTCTGCAAATTCTGATAAAGACATGTCTTTTTTGATTTTTTCTTCTATTTCTTGTGCTTTATCTTTTAATAAAGAGTGTAGTGCTGATTTTAGTGATTGTTCTTGTTTGTATTTTTGCATTACTTGTGCTTTTTCTTTTGAAGTGACTCTTCTTAGTGATAGGTCTATATGGTCTCCTTTTATTCTTAGAACCTTACAGACTATTTTCTTGTTTGGAACTACGTGAGCTCTTAGATTTCTTATTCTTCCTGCTGCTATTTCATTGATTATGATTGTTCCTGTTTGTCCATCTGGTAGTTTTACAAATACTGTTGCTTGTTCTATTCTTTCTACAGTACATAGGATTACATCTCCTTCTTGATATTCCATATTAGTATGATTTGTTCTGGTTATTTAAAGTTAAGGGATTGGTGTTAGTTTTAAGATAAATCTTATTTAGTGAAAAGAATTATTATAATTTAATTAGATAGTTAGACTTTGGTGAGGATTTTTATTAAGATTAATATTATTGATTAGAGAATAAATAGTGTTTTAAACTAGATAAAGAATTATAAAACTTCTTCTACTCTTGCTCTGATTTTTGCTTTTCCACCTGAAGGTTCTGCAATTATACCTTTACATTCTGTACATCTTACTCTTGTAGATGCTTTTCCATAGATTATTTGAGAGTTTTTGCATTTAGAACATTTTACTCTTACAAATTTTCCTTTGTCTGTTACCATAGAATTAGTTATTTTGAGAGGTTTTTAAAGGTTGTTGTTTATAGGCTTTTTGTATAGGTTCAAGACATATGTCACCCCCCTAAATTAACTTAGCAAAATCATAA
>CAYYLH010000048.1:0-5970 GCA_964472575.1 Candidatus Woesearchaeota archaeon | reverse complement strand
ACAAATGAACCTGCTGAGTGTAGATGGAGTAGTAATGATGAAGATTTTGATAATATGGATAATACAATGTCTTGTGCAAGCTCTTTAACAGAGATTAATAATTTAGAGTTATATACTTGTGAAACAGAACTAACAGGAGTTACAAAGCAATTAACAGACTTTTACATAAGATGTAAAGACCAACCATTAGCTAGTGAAGAGGATAGAAATAAGAATAGAGAGAGTTATAAGTTCCAATTAAGAGGAAGTGATGAGTTAAAGATTAGAAGTATTAAACCTAATTCAACTGTGTTTGGTGCTACAGACCCTTCTGCTGTTGAGTTAAGAGTTGAAACATTATTTGGAAGTGATGATGGGCAAGCTGTTTGTTATTATTCTAGTAATGATGTTGATGAAGATTATGTAAAGTTCTTTGAAACAGATACAGAGGATGGAGTGCATATACAAAGACAGGATTTAACAGATGGATTTTATACTTATTATATAAGATGTGTAGATGCTGCTGGCAATGTAGCTGAACAAGGTGTTAGATTTGATGTTGAAATAGATACTTCTTCACCTTCAGTAGCTAGGGTGTATGAAGAGAATGGAAATCTAAAAATAGTAACTACACGAGAGAGTAATTGTGCTTATAGTTTTGATAATTGTGACTTTGTGTTTGAAGAAGGAACTGAAATGCCTTATGCTAATTCAACTAATCATGTAACTGAATGGAGTGATGATAAGACTTACTATATTAAGTGTGAAGATGATTTAAGAGGTGCTCCTGCTGATTGTTCTATTGTTGTTAAGCCTTATGATTTGAAATAGTTTTATAAAGGGTTTTATTAATTAAAACATTATACATAAGGGAGAATGAGGTATTCTAAGGATATTGTGCTTTGCTTCACCCAAATTTTTCATTTACTTTGAGGGGTTCTTAGTCCTTCTGACAATTTGTCGGCTCACGCCGAGAATTATTTTAATTCCTTTGCGACCTTTTCGCCTTCTTTTGTTCTCTTGTAAATCCTTCCTGTCCTATCTTCAGGATTTACAACTTCGACTAACTTTTTATCTTTCAATTCAGATAATGCTCGAGAAACAAGATTAAAATAAGTGTTGCTGTTGCTCTTGTAAATTTTCATAACTAATTCAGAGGGCATCATAGGTTTATCTAAATTCATAAAAATTTCTTTTCTATTCTTCCCTCGTTTCACAAAACCTATTGCTTTTAGCAATTCCATAGCAATCTATAAACAAAGAAATTTAAGAACCAAATTCAACAATCTATTAGCAAATTGTAAGCGAAAGTAGGAAGCTTTTTAAAGTAGCTATTCTAATTAAAATTTATAAGACAAAATGGTGCCACATAAAAATTTATTTGAGGACAAATTTTATTTAGGTTTTCTTGCACTTACAATAATTAGTTTACTTCTTCCATGGATTAAAATTCCAATAATAGGGGGGATTTCAGCGATTAATAATTGGAGAGGGCTAGTCGGCTTTTTTATTTTAATCGGAATTGTTTCTCTATATTTTTATCAAAGAAGATATTCTTACCTTGCAAGTTTAACTTTAGTTGGGGGCGTTTCTTTATATACAATATATTCTTTATTAAGGATTGTTTTTACTTCTATTGATTTGGGAATATTTGGAGAGTTTAGTCCTCTAATGTTTTTAGGAGTTGGAATTTATATTTTTGTTGTAGGGGGAATTGGAGTTACAGTAAAATCGTTTATAGAATTAAAAAAATCAAAAGATGAATACCTTAAGTATGCTGTTATCGGAGCAGTAGTTCTTTTTGGAATTATTTTATTAACGATGAATTTAGGGAATTTTACAAATACAGAACAGACAATTTCAAATGATTTTTCTGATTTGGGAAATTCAAAATCTGAGCAAAAGATGGAAACAAAAGATTATTCTTTGGGAGATATAATCAAATATGCAGGGGTCGAATTAAGAACAATTAATTTTGAATACGATGATACTTCCGATGATGAATGGAATTTTGAAAGTAGTGCTTATGTATTAAACTTTGAGATTAAGAACACAAATAGCGAAGAAATTACTAATTGTGATTTTTCATTTGATTATATTAATTCGGAAGGAGAGCAAATTTATGGCTCTGATTATTATGGGGGATATGATGAAATATATCCTAATGCAAAAGAGAATTATGATGTGCGATTTACAGATGTAAATAAGGGAAAGGTTGGAGTAATTTATATTAAACCTACCTCTTATTCAGATGAACATGCTTGTCCAGATTTTAAAATAAAAATAAATGTTTAGGAGGTAAAAAATGAAACAAAAAATATGGTTTATAATTGGAGGAATAATTGCGTTAGTTTTAATTGGAGTTCTAATAATGAATAATACTTCAAATCAAGATTCGTCTGAATATAAGGAAAATAAAGGAATCCTCACAGACACTATAACTTTCGGAGAAGGTGAAAGTTTTTACGGCGAAATTAAAAAACATAAATCCTCAAAGACCGCAGAAGTAGAGGCATTATTTGCTCTTAACAATACAGAAGAAGTGGCTGATTTTATGGGAGAAGAAATGTTTATGGCTCCTGTGATGGTTAACATGATTTGTAATGTTATGAATATGGCTATTTTTGCACCTGAAGAACTTGATGCATTAAATGAGGAAGGAGATGCTCAAGAAGATAGTGATATGTGGGATAAACTTGAAGGTTATGAGGTTACAAAGTTGGCTATAACTTTTATTGACAAGGAAGATAAAACTCAAATTGCAAAATGTGCTTCAACAGGAAAAGATTCTATGGAGTATGTTGCATATAGGGAATATGACCCCGAAAAATCTTTTTTCGGTGCCGAAATAGGAGTATTTGAGGAATAATCTTACATCTCTAATTTTATTTTATTTTTTTAATATTTAACAGAATAAACTTCTTTCAGAAAAAGAAGCAAAATAAGAACCCCTCATTTTCTTTTTAGAAAAAAGAAACAAAAAGGGCAGGCTTTTCTCTCTAATTATTTGTTCCTCGGAAACAACCTCCTCCCCCGCCCTAAAATAAAATTTTAAACTCACGAGGAAACTTTGTGTTTCAGCTCGTGCCCTTCGGGTTGTTTAAGCCAGATGATAAAATAACTATAAAATTGTACATACATTACTTAACCACAATTTAAAGATAGTGGGCTTCTTTTTATTTAGTGATGTATATGAAGATTTCCAGTATCTACAGGCTTGTTATTTATTAGATATTGAACAGTATATGTTCCTTGTCCACCTTTTTCAACTAAATCTCTAGCATTTAATTGTACATGAAAGATATTTCTACTATAAGGTATTTGGTGTTCTTGGGTATACACTAATTTTCCTGAAGGAGAGTATACTCTTGTAGAGAGGTTATCTCCTTGAGAATTAAAATCTACTCTTACAAAAGTTATAAATTCATTTGATTTAAAATGTGATTTAATACCAATTATTTCTCCTGGTTCTATTACTTTATTTGCATTTCTATCTAAAACATAATTGCATGTAAAGCTTCTTGCTGGAAGAGTTCTACTACTATGTGTTGAACAACCAAAACTACAAAGCCCTGCAAGCACTAGAGTAGCTAGTCTTTTCATATTATTTATATGCAATTAAATTATTTAAATTTTATCAAAGTTTATAAATAATAGAATTATTATATAAACATAAAGTTTACATATATAAACTTGAGGTAGTATAAAATGAAAAAGAGGAAAGCACAACAGAGTATTGGTATGTCTTTTGGAATGATTTTTGCTATTTTTCTTATTATTGTTTTTCTTATTGTTGCTTTTATTGTTGTTAATAATTTTTTAGATTTTGGTAAGTGTGCTAGTGTTGGTCAGTTTTGGGATAATTTTCAAGATAAAGTCGATGAAGCTTATTTTTCACAAGAGTCTCAGTTTGTTTTTGATGTTAATCTTCCTAATGGAATTGAGCAGATTTGTTTTGCTAATCTTTCAATGGATGCTACTAATCAGTTAGATTATGAAAAGTTAGATAGTTATATTTATGAAGAGGCTAATGTGTTTTTACTACCTGTTACTAAGGCGTGTGATATGGAGTATAAATTTGTAGAGCATTTGAATATTAATGAGATTGTTAAGGATGAAAATCCTTATTGTGTTGATGTTGAACAAGGATTAAAAATTAAAAAAGGGTTTTATGATAAATCTGTGATTGTACAGTAAGATTTAAATATAACCTTTATTTAGGTTATTATAACCACTATGGAGGTTATAATGCTATTAGAATTTTTAAAGAATAATAAGAATACAAGAAAGATTTTTGGTAAGAGAGAATTAAAGATAATTGAAAAGCAATTAAAAGGTGTTAGTTTAACTCAATCTGAAAAAAATAGGTTATCAAGAGATATTAGAAAGAAGTTTGAATTTATTAAGGATGTTAGTAGATTTTCTAGTGAATTTGATTTAAAAAAAGGAGATTTAAATAAAAAGATAGTTCAGCAGGTTGTAGATGAAATTTTAAATGATAAATTTAATAATAAAGTGAAAAAGATATTTTTATTTGGTTCTAGTATTAATAATAAAATGTCTTTAAATTCAGATATTGATATTGCTGTTGAATTTGATAGTATTAGTAAAAAACAAGCATTTGAATTTAGAGCAAGAATTTCTGGAAGAGTTAGTGAAAGAGTTGATATAGAGGTTTTTAATATGCTTTCTGAAAAGATTAAAAAGGAGATTTTAAATAAACATAAGGTGTTGTATAAAAATGGGTAGAAAAGAGGATAAGATTAAAGAGATTGAAGCTGTTACAGAGCATTTAATTCCAGATGTAAATGAATTTTTAGAGGTGTTAAATGAAAAAAGCAGAGTTTAATTTTGCATGGCTTTTTGCTATTATAGCTGGTGTTGCTATTTTGGTTTTAGCTATTTATGGGGTTACTCAGGTTTCTCAGACTGCTAGATATAAGACAGATACAGAGATTGCTCAGAAGATAGAGATTTTAACTAATCCTTTGCAAGCTGGTTTTGCTAGTTCTAGTTATGGTAAGATTGAGTTTAGACAAGATACTAAGATTATTGTTGATTGTTTTTCTTCTGGATTAGGTAGAAATGAGATTAAAGCTAGTTCTTCTTCAGGAGTAGGAGAGGAGTTTAATTATTTTAGTGCTCCTATTAGTGTTGAGAATAAGTATATTTTTGCTTCTAATCAACAGAGTAATGAATTTTATGTGTTTTCTAAACCTTTTGAATTTCCATTTGAAGTTAGTGATTTGACTTTTTTAATTGATAAAAAGTATTGTTTTGTTTCTCCTCCTAATTATATTAAAGATGAAGTAGAAGGTCTTGGAATTAAGAGTATTGAGATTGATAATTGTTCTTCTGATAGTGTTGAGGTGTGTTTTGGTAGTTCTGGATGTGAGATTAATGTTATTGGTACTTGTAGTGATTGTTTTAATAGATTTGAAGAGGGTTATGTTGAAAGGCAAGGAGAGAGTTTAGAGTATGTAGATAGTTTGGTTTATGCTGGTATTTTTGCTGATGCTTCTAATTATAAGTGTAATGTTGATAGATTATTGCATAGAACTAAGAGTGCTTCTAAGGTTTTAGCTGAAAAAGCTGTTTTACTAGATGTTAGGTGTAGTACTAATTTGGAGTTAGATATGTTACAGTATGCTAGTGTGTTGGAAAATGCAAGTTATTCTGATTTGGTTGAGATTAATCAGATTGCTAAGCAGTTAGATTATAAAAATAATCAGGAGGTGTGTGGCTTATGGAATTAATAAAGAAGAAGGCACAATTGAAAATACAGCAGATGGTATTTATGATTTTAGCTGTGTTTTTCTTTTTTATATTAGTTGGATTGTTCTTTATTGTTTATCAGTCAGGAGGATTGCAAAATAGTGCTGAACAACTAGCTAAAGAGCAGGCTTTATCATCTATTAAGGTTATAACTGGTATGGTTGAATTGAGTTGTGATGTTAATGAATTATGTTTAGATGAAGATAAATTAAGAGT
>CAYYLH010000047.1:0-6271 GCA_964472575.1 Candidatus Woesearchaeota archaeon | reverse complement strand
GCACAAAGAAACTACAATAGCTTTAGAAAAGAAAGATGTACGCACAAAGAAACTAAGAGAGCAAGATAAGAGAAAACTATTATTGTAAAGGTTTATTAATTTTAATTTATATATAATTCTATGAAAAAGTGGTTTGGTTTAGTAGTTATTTTAGTATTAATTAGTCTTGGTTTTGTTAGTGCTAGTTTATGTAATGAAACAGATGAGGGAAAAGATTATTTTATTCGTGGTGTTACTAATGGTGTTAAAATAGATGAAAATGATTCTTTGATTTATAATGAAACTGAGGATGTTTATGAGTATGAAGAAAAAGATGATTATTGTAAGAGTGATGATGATACTTTAAGAGAGTATTATTGTAGAGATGATGGTGGTGTTTTATATATTGATTATAAGTGTAGTGATTTTGATGATAATTATGCTTGTTCTAATGGTGCTTGTGTTAATGCTTTAGCTGCTTGTACTGATTCTGATGGAGAGGATAAATATACTAAAGGAGTTATTAAAAGAAAGATTACTGAAGAGAGATATCTAGAGAATTGGGATTTTTGTTCTTCTTCTAGTGTTGTTTCAGAAGGTATTTGTTTGAATGAAGATTATAAGATTAAAAGAATGAATTGTGAGTTAGGATGTGAAGATGGAAGATGTATTTCTAGTAATTATACTGGAACAGATAATCAGACTATTAATAATACAATAGGGATTAATAATACTAGTTTAGATGAGGAGATTGCTAATCAGACAGTTAGTGATAATAGTTCAAATCAGACTAATCAGACAGTTAGTAAGGATGAAGATGAAAATGGAATTGTTTCTAGATTTTTTAGTTGGTTAAAAGGTTTGTTTTTTTCTGATGAAGAAGATGTTCAGAATGAGAGTGAAGAAAGTCCTTAATTAATGTAAAGTCAAATCTTTTTTAGATTAAATATTATAGAGCTTATCAACCTAAATAATTATGTTTCTTTTGCAAACCTGCTTTTCTTTTGTAAAGAAAAGAGGTGCACATTACCTAACTGCAATTTAAGGGGTTATCCAGGCAGACTAAACATTTATTAATTCACTAGTTTTTATATTAGTATGTTTATAAGAGAGTGTGATGCTAAGATAATTAGGAATTCTCGAGGAGAAAAGAGTGTTCAGATTAGATTGAAGAGTTTTAAAGGTGAGTTTTATGCTAGTGCTCCTTCTGGAAAATCTAAAGGAAAACACGAAGCAAGTGCTTATCATGAAAAAGGGATTGGTTATAGTTTAAAGTTGTTGAATGTTTTTTTTAATAAAATTAAAGGAAAGAATTTTATGATTAAGGATTTTTCAGGATTAAAAGAGTTTGAAGAGTTAATTAGAAGATATGAAGCTAAAGTAGGTAGATTAGGTGCTAATATTACTTTTGCTTTAGAAGCTGTTTTTCTTAAAGCTCTTGCTAAGGAGAATAAAAAAGAGTTATGGAAATTTATTTTTGATAGTTTTTATTCTGGAAAAGTGAAAATGCCTATGCCTGTTGCTAATGTAATTGGTGGTGGGTTGCATTCTAAACAAAGTGAAAAAGATGTAGCTCCTGATTTTCAAGAGTTTGAAATAATTCCTAAGGAAAAGACATTTTCTAAAGCTGTTACTAAAGTAGTTCATAGTCATATGAGGGCTAAAAAGTTATTAAAAAAATATGAGAGAAAATGGAGAGTTAAGAAGAATGATGAAAATGCTTGGAAAACTAGATTAACAAATGAACAAGTATTAGAAGTATTGAAAGAGTTAGGAAAGCAGATGAAGGTTAGAATTGGTTTAGATATAGCTGCTTCTAGTTTTTATGATTCTTATTATAGATATAAAAATAAGGAATTAACAAGAGATAGAACTGAGCAGATTGAGTATGTTGATTATTTAATTAAGAAGTTTAAATTATTTTATATTGAAGATGCTTTAGATGAAGAGGATTTTATTGGTTTTGCAGATATATTAAAAGATAGTAAAAAGAAATCTTTGATTGTTGGAGATGATTTAACTGTTACTAGTATTTCTAGATTAAAACGAGCTATTAGAGATAAGTCTATTAATGCTATTATAATTAAACCTAATCAGAATGGATATTTAACAGAGGTTGCTAAGATTGTTGAATTGTGTAAAAAGCATAAGATTAAGATGATTTTTTCTCATAGAAGTGGTGAGACAATGGATACAACTATTGCTGATTTATGTGTTGGTTTTCAAGCAGATTTTATTAAGTGTGGTGCTAGTGGTAAGGAGAGGTTGGTTAAGTTGAAGAGGATTATGGATATTGAAAAAAGTTTATGATTAAAATGTGGGAAACACTAAAAGACTGGGCAAAGAAGAAAGAGATTAAAGCAGAAGAAGTTAATGGTGTTTTATATCCTACTAAAAGTTCTATTATTAAATTGCATGATTATATAATTAGAAAATTAAGATTGGATGAAAATGAGATTCATGAGGGAACCATTTCTACAGGTGTTCTATCTTTTGAAGGAGTTAAATATTATTTTGAAGGTTCTAAAAATAAAAAAGAAGACCTTATTAAGAGGTGCAAGAATATTTAATAAATTTCTACAAGAAGGCCATCCTTTTGTAGATGGGAATAAAAGAACTGGTTTTGTTACACTATGGTTATTTTTATTGCTTAATGGAATTAGACTAAAACTTTCCTTATTAAATTATAAAGAGCAAGCTAAGCAAATAGAAAGATGGGCTGATATTAAAATGAAAAGAGAGAATGTTATAAGTGAAATCTATTTATGGTTAGATAAAAATATTCAAATTATTTAGATAGTTCTATTAGTAGTTTTTTATTGGTTCTAAGCATCTTTTTTAGTGGTTTTGAAATATCAATTATCTTTATTGTTGGTTTCTTAGTTCTTTTCTTTATCTTTACTATTCTTATTCTTGCCATGATTAGTTATAGTTTGGAAAGTATATAAAATTATGGATATTGAGAAAGCTTTAAAAAGCTAAATTTCTAAACAATAATACATCGAACTGCATATAAGACCATGAAAGAAGGGCTATGCACAATGACTTAGATGAGTTAGATTAGTAAACTTAAAAGAATTCTAATCTAGTTTGATTACTATAAAAATACTAAAATGGCTGAAAAGAAAAGAACAGAAGAAGTAGAAGAAGTTAAAGATGATAGTGTAAAGGATGATGTAGTTGTAGACTCAAAAGATGAAACTGTTTTAACTCCTTTAGAAGATTATATTAAGACTGCATCTTATTTAGGAACAAAAGTTATAACTCCTTCTATGAGAAAGTATGTATATAGAAGAAGATTAGATGGTTTAGCTATTTTGAATACATTATTAGTTGATAAAAAGTTAAAAGATGCTATTGATTTTATTGTTCAGTATAAGCCTGATGAATGGGCTTTAGTGTGTAAAAGAGAAGCTGGATGGAGAGCTGCTAAGATGTTTTCTGAATTAACAGGAGTTAGATTATTTACTAAAAAGTATCCTGCTGGAATTCTAACTAATACTGAATTGCCTGATTTTTTTGAAACTAAAATGATGATGATTTGTGACCCTTGGTTAGACAAGAATGCTTTAGCTGATGCAAAAAGAGTTCATGTTCCTGTTGTAGGTATTTGTGATACTAATAATCATACTTCTGATATTGATGTAGTTGTAATTGCTAATAATAAGTCTAATAAATCTCTAGGTTTAATCTTTTGGTTACTAGCAAGAGAGTATATGAAAGCTCATAAGATTGATAAAAAACTTCCTAGTTTAGAAGACTTTGTAGGTGAGACACTAGTATTAGAAGAGCCTAAAAAGAAAAAAAGAGAAAGGGAAAAGAAAGAGAAAGAATTAAAATCTGATGAAGAAAAGATTGAAGAGAGAATGAGAAGGTTGAAAGAGGAAGAAGGTGCTGGTGCTGAAGAAGGTGTTTAGTTAGTTTTAAAACTATTAAAATACTATAAATAATATGAGGTGGTATGAACATTCTAGAGAAGATGTATTAGATAGATTAAAGAGTTCTGAGTCTGGGTTAAAAGATTGGCAGGTTAAAGAAAGACAAAAGAAATTTGGAAAGAATCAGATTAAAACTGGAAAGAGAGTAAGTAAATTCATATTATTTTTAAAACAATTCAATTCATTATTAATTTATATTCTAATTTTAGCAGGTATTGTTAGTGTAATAATTGGGCATGGTATTGATGCTATTGTAATCTTTGCTATTGTAATTTTAAACTCTTCAATTGGTTTTATTCAAGAGTATAAAGCAGAAGAGATTATAGAGAAGTTGAAGAAGTCATTAGTCTACAAGGTTAGTGTATTAAGACAAGGTAAACAGCAAGAAGTAGATTCTAAAGAGTTAGTTCCAGGAGATATTGTTAAACTAGAAGAAGGAGATAAGGTTCCTGCTGATTGTTATATTCTTGAGAGTGAGAATCTACAAGTTAATGAAGCAATACTTACTGGAGAGAGTTTTCCTGTTGATAAGGTAGTTGGAAGGTTGAAAAAATCAACAATTTTAGCTGAAAGAAAAAATATGTTATTTGCAGGAACTACTCTTGTTAAGGGTAATTGTTTAGTTATTGTTGTTGAGACAGGTAAGACTACTGAATTTGGAAAGTTAGCTGAGTTAATAGAAAAAACTGAAGATGAAAAAATGCCTTTGGAAAAAAAGATGGATGTTTTTTCTAAAAAGATATCTATAGCTATTTTTATCCTTGTGGGAATTGCATTTTTAATTGGTATTTATTCTGGAATTTCATGGGTTGAAATGTTTATGACATCTATTAGTCTTGCTATTGGTGCTATTCCAGAGGGTTTGCCTGCTATTATTGCTATTACTCTTGCTGTAGCTATTAAAAAAATGTATAAAACTAATACTCTTGTTAGAAGATTGCCTGCTGCTGAAACACTAGGAAGAGCAACAGTTATATGTACTGATAAAACAGGGACTTTAACAGAGGAAGAATTACAAGTAGATAGGGTTTATGTAAGTGATAAATACTATAATGGTAAATCTGAATTAGATGATAATTTAAAAAAAATATTAAGAGTAGGTATTTTATGTAATAATGCAAGAGATGAGTATGATAAGATTTTAGGTGACCCTACTGAGGCTTCTTTGATTAAGTTTGCTAAGAAGTTTGGATTTGATAAGAAAAAAGAAACAGAGGAAAATCCAAGAGTAAAGGAGTATGTTTTTAGTTCTGAAAGAAAAATGATGTCTATTATTAGGGAGAGTGGAAAAAAGATTAGTTATGTTAAAGGAGCTCCTAATGTAATTTTAGAAAGATGTTCTTTTGAATTTTTTAATGGAGAGGTTAGAAAGATTAGTATTTCTAGAAAAAAAGAACTTCATAAGATTTATGAATCTTTAGCTGAAAAGGGTTTAAGGGTTTTAGGTTTTGCATATAAAGAAGTTAAAGGAGTTTCACAAAAGCAAGCTGAGAGTGATTTGGTTTTTATAGGTTATCAAGGAATGATTGACCCACCTAGGCAAGAGGTTAAAGAAGCAATTCAACAAGCATTGCAGGCTGGAATCGATATTAAGGTTATAACAGGTGATGCTGCTCTAACTACTAAAGCGATTGCAGAAAAGATAGGATTAAAAGGAGAAGCAATAGAAGGTAAGGAGTTAGATAGATTAAATCAAGGTGAGTGGTATAAAATTGTTAAGGAGAAAACTATCTTTGCAAGAGTTACTCCACAACAAAAACTAAAAATTGTAGAGATTTTAAAAGAACAAAAACAAACAATTGCTGTTACTGGTGATGGTGTTAATGATATCTTAGCTTTGAAAAAAGCAGATATAGGTGTTTCTATGGGATTAAGAGGTGCTGATACTTCTAGAGATGCTAGTGATATGGTTTTGTTAGATGATAATTTTGCTTCTATTATTGCTGCTGTTAGAGAGGGTAGGGGTGTGTTTGATAATATGAAAAAGAGTATTAAGTTTTTACTATCTGTAAATGTAGCAAATACATTTATTATTATAACTGCATTACTTTTAGGATTGCCATTACCTTTTCTTCCTTTAGCTCTTCTTTGGATGAATTTAGTTACTGACTCTCTTCCTGCTTTAGCTCTTGCTGTTGAACCGATAGATGAAGGAGTAATGAAAAGAAAGCCAGAAAATAAAAGCATACTAAGTGGTATCTGGCTTGAAATTATTATGGCTGGAATTGTGAATTTCTTAACAGTTATAATTATTTTTAATCTTTTTAATTCTCAGAGCTTAGAGATTGCAAGAACAGGAGCAATAACTGTTTCTATTTTTCAAGCAGTTTTATTAGCCTTTGTATTTAAATCAG
>CAYYLH010000046.1:0-6344 GCA_964472575.1 Candidatus Woesearchaeota archaeon | reverse complement strand
ATTAAATAATTGTCTTCAATTGTTCTAATTCTTTTTTCGTCCATTTTATTCACCTAATTTTAAATTTCTTTCAATTTCGGTTTTTGAATTATTAGTATTAGAATCAAAGGTTTCTCTATCATCATAATATTCCATAAATTCTCTCATGTCTCCTAATATTTTTTCTACTGAAGAGTTATAAGACTCAATAGCTTCTATTTTATCTTGTTCATCTATATCTGGCCTTTTAAGAAATTTATCTAAAGTTCTTTTTTTATCCTGAATTTCATACATCATTCTTTCTTCAGTAGAACCTCTTTTATAAGTAGCTAACCCAAAAGACGATAGTAAATTATCTGTTGCATTTCTTTCCGCATCAGTCATTAATTCATACGTATCTATTGGTGCTACATAATCTCTTAATACATTATATATTAATTCTCTTCTTTGGTATTCTTCTGAAGCTCCTTCTGTATAATAAGGTTCTCCCATCCATCTTCTATTTCTAGCAAGACCCCAAGCAATTTGAGGAACTTTTGCTAGATACATATAAATTCCTTCAGGACCATGCTTAGACCTTTCTACTGCTTTTGGTATTTTAGCAAAAGGACCAGGAAGAGTCACAACTCTCTCATGGACTATTTCTCCTTTGTCAGTTATTTCAGGTTCATCTAATTTCTTAACTAATCTATATCCCTCCATATACCTATATCCTTTGTAAGCAGCAAAAGATAATCCAGCAACAACTAATCCCATAATTCTCATCATTGAATAAAATGAATTCTTTTGATGATAAGTCGGCTCTTCTCCTTTAGCTATATTTTTACCTAATCCTCCAACACCTTTAGCTATTTTAGTGGGAAGTCTAAGTAACATATTAGCCTCAAATGTAGGAGTTAAAAATATTCTATTCAATGTTTTCTTTGCTTTTTTAGTATATAAATCATAATTAGCATGATAGTCTTTTGTTTCTTCTGCGGCTTCATCTAATGTAGCCCCTTTATTTAGATGATGTTGAAATGATGCAGTTCTCTGGACTCTATCTAAAAACCAAGTAAGTCTATGATTTACTCTATATAATTCAGGAGTAATGAATAAAGTTTTCCAACTAACAGGTCTTCCCGTTATTTTTTCAACAGCTTTTTTAAATCCAGGATATTCTTCACTTATTTGATTTAATTGTTGTTCTATAATATTTTCAATAGAGTTTGGCATTCTTTCAGATATTGGAGTTCTATATATTCCCCTTTTAACAGCCTCTCTATATATTGGACCTTTATTAATAACCTCTTTAAATGCTTTTGGTAATAATTCTTTATATAAACTTTCTTCATTTTTGTTAATTAAAGATTTACCAAACTTTCCTAGTTCTGGTGTTATAAAGTTTTTAACAAAACCAAGACCAGCTCCACCAATTCCTTGAAACATATTCCAGGTAGGCATGATTAAAAAGTTGTGAAAGAATAAAGTCTTTCCCAAATTATTAATTGCATCATATCCCTTACCTATAATATTAGTTTCAGGATAATGAATCATATCTTCCATGGTTCTCGTTACTGCAGGATGAACCTTATATCCATCTAATTGTCCAATAGCAACCCTATCCCAATCTTCAGGAGCTGCATCTTCTGGAAGCACAGCATCAGGGTTTTCTTTAAATGCTTCCATCATATCATAAATAGCAATCTTTCTAGTAAGATATTCAAAGTGAGAAGCCATTAATTTAGCTATATCCAGTTCTGGCTCAAGACCAAGTTCTTCAGCAGCATCAATTGTTGGTATTTTTCTTCCCTGAAGTTTAGTTAATTTTGACTTTAATTGTGAACTTAATCTACCTTCAGGTATTAACTTGGCAACTCTCTGTTCTATATTTTGATTATTTAAATAAGCTCTTGGAGCATATCTAAGATTTTCTAATAACTCATTTTCTTCTTCTAAATTATCTATTTTTTCTAATCTTCTATTAATAGCATCTTGTCTTTCAAGCGTAGGTATAACTTCTTTAATTCTTTGTATTTCTTTTTTATTTCTTTGAATAAAGCTCTCAGGAAAAAAGTTATTTTGTAAATCTCTACTCTCCTGCATCTCTCTACTTATTTCAACTAATTCATTAACCATATCTGCTAAAGGTTGTAATTCTTCAGATATTGGATATTGTTCAGGATTTTCCTGGTGTCTTGTAAGTAATTCTCTCTCTTCTTTATTAGTTCCTTCAAAAACTTCAACAAAGAAATTAACTAAATCTTCTTTTGATAAATCTTTCTTTCCCTCTAATTTAACAAATTGTCCTCTCATTTCATCAGAAAGGCCTGTGTATTTAACAATACTTCCTATAATATTATCTTTTATTTTATTAACGGATTTTTTGTATGACTGTACTGGCATTTCTATAAAGCCCTCAACATCAAAATTTAGGAAGTCTTTAAACATCCTGTTTCTTATCTCGCTTTCTTCATTAATCTGTTGTATTCCATCAAATTTTATTTCTTCAAAGTCTCCAGTTCTAAGAACTTCTAAATCATAAGAAGTTAAAGAATCTGGGTCAATTTCTTGTGCTTTATTAAATATTCTATTATATTCTTCGTTTTGATTAAGCGCATAGCTAGATAAATCTGTAAAATCTATATTTTGAGGGTCTATATCTATTTCATAATCTCTATTAATTTCTTCATAGGTTAATCTATTTTCATCAGTTTGTCTTACTTCTATTTCTGGTTCTTGTTTATCAATATTAACATTTTCTATATCTATTTGTTGTTCTTCTCCAACAACCTTATTATATAAGTTTGTCATATCTTCCCTAGAAGTAATTCCTTCATTAGATAAATCAACTATATCTTCTAAAAATGAAACAGCCTCTTCTTTTGTTGCTTGCTCCTCAGTGTCTGGGCTTGTCATAGACTGATAACCACTCCATATAGAACCTCTAACCTCGTCTAGGCCTTCTCTAGAGTCTTCTTGTATTATAGACTGTATATCTTCTTTAGTTATATTCTCCTCATTTATTCCTTTTAAAACCTCCTCGTCTAACCCATAATCTTCTAAAAATGAATCTATATTTTCATAATTTCTTATTTTATCTGCAATAGACTTTAAATTTTCATTAATTTCTATATCTTCATCAGCCTCTTCGGGTTGTATATCTTCACTATAATTAAACTCATCAATATCCGTTCTTTTTATCCTGTCAAGAAGTTGACTCTTACTTTCTTCATCTTCTGCAATATCTGGTTCTTCAATATTTTCAAAAGCACTATTAACGGCTTTTTCAACTTCTTCATCGCTATTAAAAACATCTGGAAAAGACCTAGCAAAAGATTCAGAAACAGCCCTCCATAAAGGCATTCCAGAGTTAGATAAATTAGATACTTCATTAACTATATTATTAAATTTGTCTTGTTGAGAGTTAAAGTCCATCTGACTAAATTCCTTATTTAGTTTTTGATATCCAGATGGTAAATTTTCATATAAAGATGTGTTCGGTTCAATGTTAGGAGTTTGTGTGCTATCTATTATTTTAGACATTTCTAATATTTCACCAACACTTTTATTTGGATACATTCTCTCTAATATACTTGCTCTATGAGACTGCTCCATTAATAAAGCATTATTTTCTCCAACTGTAGATGATAGTTGATTATGTTGCATTTGATATATATCTCTAGAAACATTTTTTTTAACCCTACCATCCAAATTAATATAAGTAAAAAACATTCCTAATAATCCATTTAATGTAGAGTTTAAAATATCATTACTATCAATTTTTCCATCTTCTAAGTATCCTTGAGTTAATGTCCACCCGCTTCTTACCCCAAACGAACCTAATAATTGTGTGGTTTTGCTAGTAGCACTCATTGGTGAAGATATAAGAGTTCCAAAAAGAGTACCTTTAGCCGTTTCTTTAGTTAATTCTTTTAATTGTAAACTACCATCTCTAAACTGATTTAAACCCTCATCTACAAGATTTTTAACCCCCCAAGTGGAACCAGAAAAACCAACTGTAGAAGCTATTCTAGGAATTTTATAAGAATATTCTATAAGCTTTGTTGCAGCTCCAGGAGCATAATTAGATAAAAATGGAAGCGATTTATTTATAAACTTTTCTGTCCCAACCCCTATCTTATCCCCGATTCCTAATCCAGCGGGTCCCATTAATTGAGATAAAATATATATATTACCAATATCTCCAACAAGACCGCTAACAGCAGACGCTACTGGATATTCTTCTGATAATTTTTTATGACTTTTTGCCAAATCTTTACCAACTATTTTTTCAGCTACTTCTAAGGGAAATCTTGATGGAGCAAAAGTTCTAACAGCTCCTCCTGCATATTTATCAAACTTATCTGCAGTTTCAATTACTTGATTAGGATAATTTTTTATTATATCATCTCTTACTCCAGGTAATAATGTTCCATAAAATACCGCTGATTTTTTCCAATTATCTATATATTCTTCTCCTATTTTTTCTGTAGCCTTCTTAGTTGTTTTTAAACCACTTTTACCAGCACTAATTCCAGATTTAATAAAATCTTTAGCAGTATCTATAAAACCATCTTTAGGTTCTTTTATATTTTTAAAAACATTTTTACCATCACTTTCTCTCTTTTTTCTTTCTAAATAAGATGTTGTTACTTTGTTATAATCTTTTAATATCGGGCTAACGGGCTCTCTTACTAATTTATTATAAGTATCAAAAGGACTTTCATCTTCTTCACTTTTTACTATATTCTTTAGTTCTTTTTTATCTATTTTCTTTTCTTTATCATCATCTTTAGATAAATCTAAATTAGCCCTTATTTGCTTGGGATTAGATAAATTAAAAGATGGTAAGCTTGTATCTGTGTTTAACCTTCCAATTTCATTTAAGCTAGTAAATCTAAGATTTTTATTTGAATCTTTTTTAGACAAAGAGTCACTAATATCTGTTTTTTCAGAATTTGATTCGAGATTATTTTCTTTTTCTTCGTCAGGGTTTAAAATTAAATTTGTAGGCATATTATTTTAAAATTATTTCCAAAATTCCCACCATCTTTTATTGTCACCAATATTTTCAGAACCTTCTTGTGCCATTTCTGCTTTTTCAGTCTTAGCTCTTGCTTCAAAACTTTCTTCTACTTCATAATATTCAGTAGATATAACACCTTCTTTATTCATAACTTCTCTAAAGCTATCAATTTGTCTACCCACTTCTTCTCTATCATATCCTTCATCAATAAAATCATTATAAATATCTTCATAAGATTTCCCCTCATTTAATAATATTTGAATTTGTTGAGCACTTTGCTCAGGAACTTCTTCTGTTCCTAATCTGTTTATAAGAGAATCACTTAACGGATTTTCTGCTTCTTGTGCTGCAGTTGGGAACATCTCCATTGCTTTTTCTAAGCCTTTAGAAGTTGTTAAATCTAATCCCTCTCTTCTTATTTCTTTTAATTGACCAGATGTAAAATAATCTTCTGGGTCTTTTGCAACCTCTTCTCCTGAACCAACCTTTTCCATATATAAATCAGTTATTTCTGTTGGGTCCATTTTTTTAGCCCTTTCATAATCTATTCCTAAATCAATACCTTCATTTGCTGCCTCTGTCATTATATTCATATTATATTCTAACCTTTCTCTTTCTAATTCAGCCTCTTCTTCTAATTTATTTTTAGCACTTTCTAAAGCGTTTTGTTTTTTTTGGCTTAATGAATCTATAATTTTAGAATTTACACTATAAAAATTTTCCCATCTATTAAGTTCGTTTTGATAATCTTGCATTTCTAGTTCTACAGCCCTTTCTGCTAAGTTATTAGCTCTTTCTAAATCATTTTGTCGTGCTGATAATAATGCAGATTCTCCACTAAGCCTAGAGTTTATCCTTGCTTTTCTTTGTTCATATTCCGTTCTTGTTTGATTAATAGCAGATTGAATACTTTCTAATGGGGCTTTTGAATTTCTAAGAGTTTCTATTTCTGCCCTCATCTCTTCATCAATTTCTTGTGTTTTTCCTTTTAATCCAGCTACTATTTTTTCTTGTTCAGAAACCTTATCTTGTTTTTCTTGTACTTCAGCTTCTTCTCTTTCTCTTTCATATAAATCTCTTGAATCTTCAGTTTCTGGCGCCATGTCTAACATATCTCTCATTCTACCCAATAAACTAGCATCTTTTTCTCCAGTTATTTCTTCTTGCTCTCTTTGAACCTGTTCTAATTCTTGACTTATTAAAGCTGATGTGTCTGTATCTATATTATCCATCAAACTTCTAACTCTATCTATATTTGTTGTTTTTTCTGGTATTTGTAAATCACTTACATCAGAAGAGTCTCCTTCTCTACTTATTTGGTCTATAGAAGAAGCATCTATAATACCGTCATCTGTCA
>CAYYLH010000045.1:0-6830 GCA_964472575.1 Candidatus Woesearchaeota archaeon | reverse complement strand
CTCCTAGAATAATAATTAGTAATACATAGGTTGATGTTGACAATCCATTTTGGTCTGATGCCCTATTTTCAAAATAAGAAGAATCAAAAATTACTTGTTTTTCTAGTGTTCTTCTTACATTAATTTCATCTGTATAGTATATATTAACTGTAAACTCTCCCTCTTTTGGAGATGCTTCAAAATCAGTTGATGTGAATTCATTTGAATCTAAATCTCCTACAACATTTCTAAAAGCACCTTTAACTTCTATTTGTTCTTGCTTTGGTATTTCTATTGTTAAAGCTTCTACATCTGCATCTTCAATATTTAGTATTTCTAGTGTTAGTGTGTTTGTTGATTTTTCATAATCACTTACAAAGATTTCAAAATCTGCTTTTACATTATCTACATTTAGATTAAAGTCTTTACTTCTATATGTTTGATCTGGATTGTCTGAAGTATACTTTACTGTTATAGGGTTATCTCCATCTAGTGCTTCTACATCTACTCTTACTTTAAATGGAGCCATTAGATGAGAATTATAGTCCTTTACAAAGGTTCCTCCTGAAATCATTATAGAGTTAGAAGTATTTGGATCAAACTCAATAGGATAGTCTTCTACTAGTTCTAGATAAACTTGGTCACAATCTGGATTTTCTGTTCCATCTATTTGAAATACTAGTTTAACATAATCTCCTGGAACTGCTGGATAAGGGTCTTGATTAATCATAGTTACATCTAGATTACATGTAGCTGAGACTAATGAAATCATAGATAATAAAAATAAAACTGATATCACTTCTTTTTTCATATTTAAATAAAAGAGTTTAGATTTTTAAATGTTTAGTTGGTTTAGTTGCAAAAAATCTTAGAAATATTTAAAAAGGTTTTAATCTAACCAAAAAGAGGAAGAAAAAAAGATGGTGAAGAGATGTATATATTGTAATTTTGAATTAGATAGTAGTTCTGTAGTTGATATTTGTGAAACGTGTATGTATAAGGTCTGGGGTCCTAAAATGGCTAAGGCAATTGTAGATAATATGACTAAAGAGAAGGATAAAGGTAATATGGAACTAGGAAGGGTTAGTGAAACTGAAAGAGTTGTAAAAAGAGTAGAGGTTGAGAGTGTTGAAAAGAACATTGAGGTTAGTGAAGTGAGTGTTAAAAAAGAGATAGTAGAAGACAGTGTTAGTAAGGCTTTAGATAGTGATAATTCTATAGAGGGTGTAGAACAACAGATTGGAGTGGATAATTCTCGTGTAATTTGTGAGTGAAAAGGTTTTTAAAGCAATTTTTGTTTGATTTTTTATGGTAGAGCAAGAACTTGGTGGAAATATTGTTTTAAGCAATTTTTCCTTAGATGGTCGGGAAATGGTTGTTGCTAAAAAGCTAATCGGAAATCATGCTAAAAAGATTCAAAACCAAGTTGAATATGATGAGCTTAAACTTGAAATGAAAACCCATAAAAAGGGTAAAAAGGTTATATATGAGTTAAAAGGCTTTATTGCTATTAATAAAGATGAGAAAATATATACTTCAGAAGCAAGAGGAGATAATGCCTTTGTGCTTATTGATGAGGTATTAAAAAAACTAAGTGAGGAAATAAGATGAAAGGAAGAAGAATAAGACAAAAGGGAAAGATTAGTTTTAGCCAGTGGTTTAAAAAAGTGAATAAAGGAGATAGAGTCTCAATTGTTAAAAATCCTGCTGTAAGGTCTGGATTTCCTAAAAGAGTTGTTGGTCTTTCAGGTATTGTAAAAGAAGATAGAGGTTCATTTAAATTAGTAGATGTTAAGGATGGAAATAAAATAAAAACCTTTATAATCCATCCTATACATTTAAGGAAGTTAAAATGATAAGAAATTCAAAGCCATTAACACTAGCAGAAGTAACAGAATTAGCTGGAGATTCAGATAAGGAAAAAGAAGTTAAGAGTTTTATTAAAGGGTTTATTAAAATGAAACCTGATAAAGCTAAAGAGATGAAAAAGGAATTAGAAGATTTAGGATTACTAAAATTAAAAGATACACATATTGTTAAGATTGTGGATTTTATGCCTGAAGATGCATCTGATATAAATAAAGTAGTTACAGATGTTTCACTAGATCAAGATGAAGTTAACAAAATTTTGGAAGTTGTTAAGAAATACTAATAAAAATGGAAACAGAGAAAAAGAATTTGACAAGCTCAGAGCAGAGCAAGAAAGAAGAATATGCAATTGTACTAGATTATCTACCTTATGGTTATCCTTTAGAGAAAAAAATGATGCCAATGGTTCAGGCTATTGGTAAACAGAATTTTACTCTTCTACAAATAGTACCTAGAAGAGGAATGAAATTTGAACTTAAAGAAGAAGTCTATATTGGGGAAGGTAAGAGAGAAAAGGTTCAGTATATAATGGGTAGATTGCCTAGAGAAAAACTAACAGAAACTGCTAAAATCCAATTACAAGAGTTTGTTGAAACCCAAATTAGTGAAGATGAAAAAAAGTTTGTAGACTTTTTTAATAATGCTATGGCTATGAATACTCGACTTCATCAATTAGAGTTATTGCCTGGTTTTGGTAAAAAGCATGCTAAGGCAATCTTAGAAGCAAGAGAAGAAAAGCCATTTGAAAGCTTTGAAGATTTAAAGGAAAGAGTTCATAATATTCCAGATCCTAAAAAGGCTGTTGAGAAAAGGATTATAGAGGAATTAACAGAGATTCAAAGACATAATCTTTTTATAAGATAAGATTTAAAAAACACTAAAATAAACAAGAACAATGGAAAAAACACAAAAACAAGATGTACAAGAAGTAAGGTTAATTAGAATTCTACAGAAAGATATTCCTGGAAATAAGAATATTTTATCTGGTATTTCTATGATTAAGGGTGTTTCTTGGAGTTTTGCTCATGCTGTTTGTAAGAAGTTGAATATTCCTATTAAAAAAAGAATAGATGAGTTAAGTGAAAAAGAGATTGCAGAACTTTCAGAATTTATTAAAAATCCTCAGTTACCAGGGTTTTTATTTAATAGAAAGAAAGATCCTGAATTAGGTGAGGATAAACACTTGATTGGAAGTGATTTAGATTTAAGAAAAGAGTTTGATATTAAAGGAATGAAGAAAATGAAATCTTACAAAGGAGTTAGACACAATCTTGGTTTGCCTGTAAGAGGACAGAGAACTAAGGCTAATTTTAGACCTAATAAAAAGAAGAGTGTTGTTGGAGTTAAAAAATCAGGAGCTAAGAGATAATGGGAGATATTAAAAAGAAAAGAAAAACATATACAACACCTATGCAATTGTATGATAAAGAAAGAATTGAGGAAGAGAATAAGATTGTTTCTAAGTATGGTTTAAAAAATAAAAAGGAAATCTGGAAAGTAGAGTCTAGACTAGCCCAGTTTAGAAGAAGAGCTAAGAATTTAATTCCTAAGGAAGAAGAATTGAAAAAAGAATTTTTTGAAAAACTGAATAAGCTTGGTTTAAAGGTTTCTTCTACTGCTGATGTTTTAGGTTTAACTAAAGAAGATTTATTAGATAGAAGATTACAGACGCTTGTTTTTAAAAAAGGATTTGCTAGTAGTGTTAAACAAGCAAGACAATTGATTGTTCATAAGCATATTAGAGTGGGCGGGGTTATTGTTAATGCTCCTAGTTTTTGGGTTACTACTCAGTTAGAGAATAAGATTGAGTTAATTGTTCCTGATAAAAAAGAAAAAGTAGAAGAAAAAACAGAAGATGAGAATAAAGAAGAAACTAGTGAAAGTGGAGATGAAATTAATGAGAGAGTAGAAGAGGAAAAAAAGCAAGAGAGTGAGGGGAAAAAGGAAGAAGAACCTAATGAAAAAGCAAAGGAAAATGAAAAAGAAGAAGTAGAAGATAAAACTGAAGAAAATAAAGACAAGGAGAAAACTGAATAATGGCAAAATCAAATAAATTTTCAATTACCAATTTAAGGATATAAAATGGCAAAGAAAGATGATAAAGAAGCAATAATTAATATATATGGAAGTTATAATAATACTGTAGCTACTCTTACTGATTTAGCTGGAAATACCATTGGAAGGATATCTGGTGGACAGGTTACAAAACATAATAGATTAAAAGCAAATCCAACTATTGGAATGTTTATTGCTAAAAGAATAGGTGAAATGGCTAGAGAGAATGATATTAAGAATTTTTATGTTAAAATGAAAGGGCAAACAGGAAATAATGTAGGTCCTGGTGCTAATTCAATTGTTAGAACTCTTACTAAAGCAGGGTTTAAGGTAATCAGTATATCTGATGTAACTGCTATTGCTAGGGGTGGACCTAAAAAGAAATATGGTAGAAGGGGGAGAAGGGTTTAATTAAGTTTAAAAATCAAAAAATCAATATAATAAAATGATAAAAATACTAGATAAAAGCAATAATAGAATTGTACTAGAAACAGATATGGAAACTAGTCTGGCTAATGCAATTAGAAGAAGTGTAGGAGATATAGATACTCTTGCTATTGATGAGGTTGATATATATAAAAATGACTCTGCTTTATATGATGAAATAATTGCTCATAGGTTGGGTTTAGTTCCTTTAGAAAATCAAAAGTTAAAAGATACTGAAAGCTGTAGTTGTGGTGGAGAAGGATGTAGTAAGTGTACTATTGAAATGAAATTTAGTGTTAAGGGTGATGAAAATGCTACAGAGGTTTTTTCTAAAGAATTAGGAGATTTAGTTGTTTATGATAATTTGTTAATGGTTCTACTTGATAAAGGGCAAGAGTTAGAGGTTGTTGCTAAAGCAAGGACAGGAAAAGGAAAGAATCATGCTAAGCACTTGCCTGGATTGATTTATTACAGAGAAGGTGTTAAGATTGATATTTCTAAGGATGGAGAAAAGCATTCTGAACTAGCTGAAATGTATCCTAGTGTTTTTGAATTTAGTGATAAGTTAAAGGTAAAAAATGAATGGGCTTGTGATTTAGAAGAAGAAGACTTAAAAGACTTTAAAGGTGTTGAAGTAAAACCAACAGGAAAGTTAGTTATGATTATAGAATCTTGGGGACAGATAGATATTAAGGATATTTTTTTAGAATCTGCAAAGTCTATAAAATCTGAATTAAATGATTTAGCTAAGGCATTAAAATAGGAGGAGATGCCGGAGCGGTCAAACGGGACACGTTAAGGCCGTGTTGGCTTAGTGCCTGCGAGGGTTCGAATCCTTCTCTCCTCATTACAAAATGATAAGGAAAACAAAGATAGAAAAAAGATTACAAAAGAAAAGAAATCCTGTTTTAGTTGAAACTTTAATTAAGTTGAAAAAAACTAATCCTGAAATTGCTAAGTTGTTAGCTAAGCCTGTTAAAAAAATGCTTGAGATTAATCTAGATGGATTAAGTGATAAGGTTAAAGAAGGTGAAAAGATTTTGTTTCCAGGAAAGGTTTTAGGCCATGGCAGTCTAGATAAAAAGATTGAGATGGTTGTATTTTCTATTAGTGATGTTGCTAAAGAAAAATTGAAAAAAGCAGGAACTTCTGTTAAAATGATTAATGAAGCTGATAAACTAAATGATTTTAAGATTTTAAAATGAAAATAATTTTAGATGCTACAGATGCAAGAGTAGGAAGATTAGGTAGTTTTGCTTCTAAAGAATTATTAAAAGGTAATGAAGTTGATATTTACAATTGTGATAAGGCAATCTTAACAGGTAGAAAAGAGGTTATTATTGATAAAATTGTTAAGTTAAGAGCTATGGGTGGAACTTCTTTGAAAGGTCCTAAGATTCCTAAGATTTCTGAAAGACTTGTTAAAAGAATGATTAGAGGAATGTTGCCTTGGAAAAATCAAAAAGGAAGAGATGCATTTAAAAGATTAAAGTGTTATTCAGAAGATGTTCAAGAGGAAGATAAAAAGAGTATGAAGAAAATGGGGCAGAAAAGGCCATATAAATATCTTACAATTAAACGAGTTATTGAATTACTATGAAACAAGAAGGATTAACAGTATCAGGAAAGAGAAAGACTGCTATAGCTAAGGCTAGTATTAAATCTGGAAAAGGAGATTTATTAATTAATAATAAACCTTTAGAGACTTATTCTGAGTTTCAACAGTTAGAGATTTTAGAGCCAATTAGAATTGCTGAAAAGGTGTTAGGTAAATTAGATTTTGATATTAGTGTTAATGTGCGTGGTGGTGGAATTGCCTCTCAGATAGAGGCAAGTAGATTAGCTATTGCAAGGGCTATTGTTGATTTTACTAAGAGTGAAGAGATTAAGCAAGAGTTTTTAATTTATGATAGAAATTTATTAGTAGCTGATGTTCGAAGAAAAGAGGCTTATAAGCCTGGTGATTCTAAAGCAAGAGCTAAGAGACAGACTTCTTATAGGTAAATACTACTTTCTTTCAAAAAGAAAGTTGTATGCATCAAAGAAACATGATAGTAAGAGAAAACTATAAAAATAAGTAAATTATATCTAAGACATGGGAATATTAAGGGATATTAAACATTCTTTAGGATTAAAGTGTAAGTATCTGGGTTCTGATTTTTGTGATTGTTCTTATCCAGATTGTTTTAAACATTCTAATAATTATTATGGAGATTGTGATGCTGGTTGTATTAGACAGGCTGAAGAAAGAAAAAGATTATCTATGCTAGATGATTTAATTTCTTGATTTTTCTTTTAGTTTTCTTTGGACTGCATAGAATATCTCAGCAGAAATGATTGGTTGGTGGTTGCCTTTTGATAGTTTTCCTGCGAATTTGATTTCACCTAAATATGTTCTGTTTGAGAGTATTTTTTTTACACCATTTACTGAAAAGCCATAGTTTTTTGCTAAGGAGTTTAAAGAGTAATCTTTTTGTAGAAATGTTTTGAATAATGAATGG
>CAYYLH010000044.1:4930-6892 GCA_964472575.1 Candidatus Woesearchaeota archaeon | reverse complement strand
ACCTTTTTTCTAAACTATTGTAGTTTTTGGAACTCAAAGAAACCTTTTTTCTAAAAAGGTTTGTTTATTTCAACACCTTTCCTGTCTCTAAATACCATAAATACAAATCCAAACTAGCTAAATCTAAATCCACTTCCTTAGAAAGAGAAGATAAAACATCTTCTATCTCTAAATATCTCTTTTTAGTCAATGTCTTAGGCCTTTCAATCAATCCACTATCAACAAGCAAATCAATAATATGAAAATCAATAATTGCAACATCTTTATATCCAATATTCCTTAAAAAATGACTAGCTTCTTTCATACCTAATCCATGAACATTTTCAACCAACCACTCTCTCATCTGCCTTCCATTAGGATTCATCATCTTACATAATTCTTGCTTACACTCTCTTGCCTTAACAATCCTACTAGCCCTTTGAGGCCAAAACCTATGTCCTGCTTGTTTCAATACCTCTGCTAATTTATCTTCTGGAAATAAATCAAAACCCCGTCCTACCTCCTTTTGAATTCTAATGCACTTATCAGCTTGAAAATTAGCAGTAAGCAAACAAAAACATAACTCAGAAAAAATCTCATCTTCTTTCTTTTTACCAAGCTCTTCAAACTCTTTTAATCTTTTTCTAACTATCTCTCCTACCTCTCCTGTTTTAAGATTTTCAATCCTTTCAATTAATTCACTACTAACTTCCATAATACTCCTAAGAAATTTAATTATATAAGACTAACTCACCCATAAACCATGTAGATTACAATAACATCTAGCAGAAACAACATCAAAATCAAATTCAGCTTCAGGCTTATCCCCTGGCTTTAAAGCAATCTTACAAACACAACCACTAGAGCTAGTAGCTTCAATCCATTCAATATAATGCTCTTCAGTCATAGGATGTTCAACACTTCCAATCTTTACAACCTTACCAGAAATAACAGGAACATGTTTTTCACCTAATTCAGGATCCTCAGTCTTAGCTTTCTGCAATACCATAGGCTTTTCACAACAAACCAACTCACCACTACCAGTATGCAAAACCTCTACAATATTTCCACACACCTCACACTTATAGACTTCTTTTAACTCTGTCATATCTAACTAAATCATCACTTCTTTATATATTTAACTTAAAATTCTTTATGATTTCTTTGTGCTTGTTCATATTTCTTTTTCTCTTCATCACTTACATACCTCATATGCTTAATACTATCTTGAATAACTCCTTAATTAAAAAACACCATACAAATATATACTAAAGTCAATAAACAAAAAACTTAAATACTATAAAACTTATAAGTATTATAATAGTTATAACATGACAAAATCAACTAAAGTTTCAATTAGCAATTTAAGATTATAAAATGGCAAACACAACTATCGCAATAACAAACAATGTGAAAGAGCAAATAAAAGAATTTGGAAATAAAGGAGAATCTTATTCAGAAATAATTACAAAACTACTAAAAAGTGCAAAAGAAAGACAACTTCACGACTTACTAATGAATGAAGATGATTGCATTCCAATAGAACAAGCACTTGAAAACGCCAAAAAACAATGGCAAAAATAATAATTACGAAAGATTTAGAAAAAGAAATCAATAAAAAATTTAAACAAGAATCAATTATAATTTTCAAACTTCTTTATTCTTTAAAAGAAAATCCAAAAAAAGGAAAACAACTAGCAACAATTGGAAATATCTCTTTAAAAGAACTAAGATACAAATCATTTAGATTTTATTTTATTACAAATGCATACAAAATAAAATTCCTAAGCACAGAACATCTAACAGACCTACTAATAAAATTCATAAGAATGTCAGATAAAAAATCTCAACAAAAAACAATTGAAGAAATCAAAAATGTACTAAGAAATTTAAGTGATGAGGATTTTTAATAAAAATGCAAAAATCAATAATTCTCAGCTAACAATTCATAATAACTTCTAGGATGTTTACAAGCAGGACACA
>CAYYLH010000044.1:2945-4830 GCA_964472575.1 Candidatus Woesearchaeota archaeon | reverse complement strand
TAATTCTCAGCTAACAATTCATAATAACTTCTAGGATGTTTACAAGCAGGACACACAGCAGGAGCATCCTTGCCTTCATGAACATAACCACAATTCCTACACTTCCACTTCACACTCTCTTCTCTTACAAACACTTTTCCATTCTTAACATTCTCTAATAATTTCCTATATCTCTTCTCATGTTGCTCTTCAACCTCTGCAATCTCTTGAAATGATTCAGCAATCTCAGGAAAACCTTCTTCTTCTGCTTTCTTTTTAAAATCAGGATATAAAACCCCCCACTCTTCTTTCTCACCATTAGCAGCAGCAAGTAAATTCTCCTCAGTACTACCAATCTTACCAGCAGGATAACTAGCACTAATCTCTAAAGCATCACCTTCAGACTTTTCTAAATACTTAAAAAATACCTCTGCATGCTCTTTTTCATTAGCAGCAGTCTCTTCAAATATAGCAGCTATCTGTTCATAACCCTCTTGCTTAGCTTTAGAAGCAAAATAAGTATATCTATTTCTAGCTTGTGATTCACCTGCAAAACTCTTTAACAAATTCTTTTCAGTCTCTGTTCCTTTCAAATCATATTTTTTAAATTCACCTGTCATATTAATTAAAAATCATAAGCCTTTATATACTTTATCTATCCTTTTTATAAAATTAATTAAATGACATACTCTGAGAACTAAAGTCTACAGTTTCCTTAATTAACCTCACACAAATAAAATAATTATACCATAAGATAATAATATAATTATAAATCAAATACACACATTACCTAACCACATCTAAAGATTATGGATTTCTTTTTATTTAATTAATACTCAAACAAATCTTTTATATATTAAATATCTTTTACCTTATCCTTCTAAAAATCTCAATAAATACATTAAAAAAATACCAATAATAATAAAAAAAATATTAAAAAAAATTTTTAAAAAACCTGTATTTTTTTTTATCTCAGGCAAAAAATCACTTGCAGCAATATAAATAAAACCTCCAGAAGCAATAGCTAATAAAAAAGGCATTAACCCATTAAAAAATCCTAATAAATAAAATCCTAAAATCCCTCCTGCTAAAGCAGTTAAAGCAGTTAAAAAATTCCATTTTAATGCCTTTCCTCTAGAAAAACCAGCATAAACTAAAACACCAAAATCACCTAGCTCTTGTGGAATCTCATGCAAAGCAATAGCTATTGTACTAGATATTCCAATCAAAGGATTAACAAGAAAACCTGCAGCAATAATAATCCCATCTATAAAATTATGAACAGCATCTCCAAGAAGATTAATATAAGCAAAAGAATGAACCTCACACTTAGCATCATGACAGTGTCTCCAATGAAAAAACTTCTCAATAATGAAAAAACTAAAAAATCCTACTAAGATAAAAATAAATACACTAGAATTTAATTCAATAGCTTCTGGAATTAGATGTAAAAAAGCACCACCAAGCAAAGCACCAATAGATAATGAAATTAAAACAAGTAAAATCTTATTCAAAAACTTCTGTTTAAAATATAAAGTAAAAACTCCAATCAAAGAAATCAAACTAACTACACTTGTAGCAAGAATAATATTGAATAACACCATGAATAAATTACACAAAAAGCATTTTTAAATTATTGTAATTCATAATTATCTTCTCTAATAACAATATTAGGTAACCTCTCTCCAGAATAAACAAAATACCATCCTGAATAAGCAACAATACTATGAGAACTTTTTGTTTTTAAACCCTCTTCAGGCAATATATTCAGCTGCGAGTTAAATCTTAAAACTCTAGAGCCCTTAGTTAATAAAATATCTATAAAAATATCCTTTTCAACTTCAATTACATTACCCTCCACACCCATAAAAACAATAAGACACAACATTTAATAAATCTTTACAAT
>CAYYLH010000044.1:0-2845 GCA_964472575.1 Candidatus Woesearchaeota archaeon | reverse complement strand
TACCCTCCACACCCATAAAAACAATAAGACACAACATTTAATAAATCTTTACAATCTACTTCAAAGGAAAGTTTAATAAAGAAAACCTTGGTTGTCTTTATATGGCTTATGATGTAATCATTGGAAGAAATGAGGTTGATAAAAAACTCTTTGGAAAAAAAGGACTAGCATATCTAGGTAAAACCTATGTAACAATGGGGCAACACACTTCTTTATCAAATCCAATATATCTTGATGTAGCAAGAACACATGTTATATTAGTATCAGGAAAAAGAGGTAGTGGTAAATGTCTTCATGAAGATACTTTAATTACCCTTGAAGATGGAAGTCAGATACCCATTAAAGAATTAGAAAATAATAATCAAAAGATAATCTCGCTAAATAATAATCTAAAATTAGAGAAGTCGCAAAAGACAGAATTTTTTTCAAGACAAGTAAAAAAACTATTAAAAATAAGATTAAGAAGTGGTAAGGAAATAAAACTAACTCCAGAACACCCATTACTAACTATAAAGGGCTGGAAACCTGCAGAACAATTAAAAATAGGTAGTAGAATAGCCACTCCAAGAAAATCATTTTTTGGAGAAGAGGAAATGCCTGAAAATGAGATTAAATTATTAGCATATTTAATTGCTGAAGGACACACAAAGAATGTAATTTTATTCTCCAATACTGATAAAAAAATTATAAATGAATTTAAAAAATCACTAAAAAGATTAGATAACAACTTAAAATTAAAACAAGACAATAAGGCTTGTTTTAGAATAGTCCATAAAAATTGGAAAAAAAAGGGTATAAAACAAAACATAAAAAGAAAAAAAAAAGGGCAATTTACAACTAACACAAAAAATATGTATATAAAAAGGAAGATAAGAGAATTAATAGAAGAACACCAACTATTCAATAAATTAGCCATAGAAAAAGAATTATCAAATAAAATTACTAAATTAAAAAAACCCTTACTATCTCTCTTTATAAATAGATTATTCAGTTGTGACGGAAGTATCTATAAAAAGAAAACAAAAAATTCAGAGTATTGGGAAGTTTCATACTCTTCTTCTTCAAAAAAATTAATCACTCAGGTTCAAAGCCTCTTATTAAAATTTAATATACTCTCAAAAATAAGAAAAAAGAAAATAAAATATAAAAGAGAGTATAAATTCTCATTTGAATTAATATTAAATTCTCAAAACTCATTTAAATTTATTCAAGAAATAGGTTTTTATGGGGATAAAAAAGAAAAACAAATTAAAGCTCTCAAAGAAAGAGAAGACTCTAAAAAATTAACAAATCCTAATGTAGATACCATTCCAAAAGAAATATGGGAATTTTATAAACCAAGCAATTGGGCAAGGATAGGGAGAAGTCTTAATTATAAACATCCAAAGGCAATGAGAGAAAGAATAAGGTATTGCCCTTCAAGACAAACATTATTACAAATAGCAAAAACAGAAAATAATAATCCTCTGATAAACATTGCAACATCTGATATCTTCTGGGATGAAATTATCTCTCTAGAAATACTAGAAGACAACTTCACAGTATACGATCTTTGTGTGCCTAACAACCACAACTTCATAGCAAATGATATTATTGTTCATAATTCATACACACTAGGTGTAATAGCAGAATCTCTTTGTAGTCTTGATTATGAAGAAGCTCAAAACATCTCTCCTTTAATCTTTGATACAATGGGAATCTTCTGGACAATGAAATTCAAAAATCAAAAAGACTCATTACTCTTAAATCAATGGGATTTAGAATCTAAAAATATTCCAGTTCAAGTATTTGCACCTTTTGGATATTTTCAAGAATTCCAAGATAAAGGAATTCCAGTAGACAAACCATTTGCACTAAAAATATCAGAAATACAAGCAGATGACTGGATAAATCTATTTGAACTAGAATTCACCTCACCAACAGCAATACTAATTGAAAATATAATCTCAAACCTAAAACAAAAATCATTCTCATTTAAAGAAATCTATAATGAAATAGAAAAAACAGAAAATACAAAACAAGAAACAAAAAACTCTGCAATCTCCTTATTCAAAGCAGCAGAATCCTGGAAAGTATTTTCAGAAGAACAAGGAACACCAATAAGAGAGCTTGTATCACCAGGACAATCAACAATCATAGACTTATCAATGTACTCTTCAATGGGCTCATTTAACATTCGTGCACTAATAATAGGATTAGTATCTAAAAAAATATTTAATGAAAGAATGGCTGCAAGAAAATACGAAGAAATACAAGCAGTTCAACACGGTTTAGACTATCTAAACTATAAAGTAAAAAGAGAAATGCCTTTAGTTTGGATATTTATTGATGAAGCACATGAATTCCTTCCATTAAAAGGTAAAACCCCTGCCTCTAATGCACTAGTTCAATTACTAAGAGAAGGAAGACAACCAGGAATCTCAATGGTACTAGCAACCCAACAACCAGGTAAAATCCATACAGATGCAATGACACAATCAGACATAGTTTTATCACACAGAGTTACAGCAGCACCAGATATAAAATCTTTAAATGAAATAATGCAATCATACCTATACCAAGGAATACAAACAAAACTTAATCAACTTCCAAAACTAAAAGGTTCTGCAATAATACTAGATGATAATTCAGAAAGAATATATCCTTGTAGAATAAGACCAAGATTCACCTGGCATGGTGGTGAAGCACCTACTTCAGTTAAAATAGATAAAGATTCAAGAATATAATATAACTTTCTCACAAACTAAAATCAAAATTCTTATTAGTTAACATCACACAGATAATATAATTATATCTTACAATATTTAATTTTCTTTTGAAACACCAATTTTCTTTTTTAAAAGAA
>CAYYLH010000043.1:0-7133 GCA_964472575.1 Candidatus Woesearchaeota archaeon | reverse complement strand
TGATGTTATTGCTTCTTCTGGTGGAAAGAGTAAGGGTGCTAGTATGAGTTCTATGGCTGGGTATGAATAATTAAATTATTCTTGATTTGGTTTATTCTCTGATTCTAAATCTTGGATTTTTGAATCTATTGCTTTTCTAAGGATAGTAGATACTACACCGCCATAATCTTGAAACCCAGATCTTACTAAATTATTAACTCTTGTAATTCCACTTATTACTGTAGGAACCAGTAAAGGCACAGATAACCAAGGGCTCCAGTTAAATAGTGCATAGCTAGTTAGTGCTAATTGTGAGCCATATGTTGTAATGTCAGCATATCTTTTAAATTCTGCATATCCCCTTCTTATACCTGGCAATGCTTTTGGATTTTTAAATAGTAAATTGCCAATTGCTGCTCCAGCTTTTTCTTCTTCAGTTTGTTCTGCTTTAAATCTTTTATTATATTTTTTCCCTACTTCATACTCTAATAATTCTATACTATTTGGAGGAAGTAAGGCTACCAATGCACCCAGGTTAATAGTTTTTCCAATTTGCTTTAATCTTTTTAACTTTCTTGGGTCTTTAAATAAATCTTTTAGTCTTTTATCACTATCTCTGATATCGTGCTCTCCTACTGGAACACTATCTTGTTCTTCATGAAATAAACTGATTAATTGGTAGTATAACCCTTCCCAACTTTCTTGACAAGCCTGATTAATTTGTTTAATCTTTTCTGTTCCCATTAGACATCTTATTAGTCCTTTATCAGCAATTTCCTCTAGATGTGTAAGCCTTTTTTGACTTTCACATTTTAACATTTCATCAATCTTGGCATCTAATCCTTCTCCATTTAATACTACATCTGAGCAAAAATCTTTTCTAACCACATAAGGTACTTTTCTCTTATCTACTTTTTCTGGATTTAAATCTTCTTTTGATTCTGTAACAACATATGAAACATTTCCTACATCTTTTTTATGAAATCTAATTTCTTCAAAAGAGGATACGTCTCTTGATTCACCAAACATCTCAAGTAAGAAAGCATTTCTTACAGGCCTATCAAAACGAACTTCTTCTAAATCTCTATTTATCAGACATACTAGAGAATCTCCTTGTTTATATAAAAGAGTTACTCTTCTTGGATCTGAACCATCTAAATTTAAATCCTCAAAAGTAGGCATAAAATTTCTTGTAATTATCCCTGACATTCCCATAATTCGTTTATCTTATTATCATTTATAAACTTTATTATAATTTGTCCTTTTAAAATGGTAACTAGCGAGCATACAAATATGCGAAAGCCGGGATTCGAACCCGGGTTACAACGTTGGCAACGTCGCGTTCTGCCACTGAACTACTCACGCTTATTATTAATTATTAGAATTCTTTTTGGATATTTAAAGATTTAGATTTGCTTAAAAAATAGAGAGTGGTCCTGGGAGGAATCTACTCACACTTCACTCTTGTTTATCCTTATCTATTAGTCAAGAGCAAAGATGCTCGCCTCCGCCTTTCTGCTTCGGTTCGATGGTCCTGGGAGGAATCGAACCTCCGCCTTCTCGGTGTAAACGAGAGGGTCTACCATTAGCCTACAGGACCGTGTGTCTGTTGGATGTTGGAGGAATTTTACATTCCACCTTAGCCTACAGGACCGTGTGTCTGTTGGATGTTGGAGGAATTTTACATTCCACCTTAGCCTACAGGACCTTTAATATAATTTATTAGGGTTGATTGTGCTTTTAAAGTTTATTATTGTGGATTTATTGTAGTGTTTGGTTATAATCATTTTTTTAAATAGTGTTTTTTAATTATTAGTATGGTTAAATCAGGAAATAACAAGATTAATACTAATTATAAGGAAGTATTTCAATGGTTTATTAGAAATAGACACTATGAAGAACAGCTTAGTAATGATTTTAGAAAAGATGAGACTCAAAAGTTAGTTCAATTATATCAGAATAATGGTTTAAGTGGAAGAGAAAAAGAAGAAACAAGAGAAAAAATTTTAGAATTAAATTTTCCATTTATTTTTAGGGATATGATCCGTTCATGTAAATCATATGGTAGGTTGGATTTGTTTGAGAGTGTTTTATCTAGGGGTATTTTTCTTTACTTAAGTGCTTTAAATAAGTATGATTCAGAAAGAGGTGTTCTTTTTACTACATATGCAGGTAGTCGTTTAATAGGTGCTATATCTAGGGAGTTTTCAAAAGAAAAACAAGGAAAGAGGTATGAAGATGCTTCACTAGAAGCAATAGCAGAAGCAGGACATGTATTTGGAGATAAAGGAGATAGTGTTGAAGAAGCAGAAGAGGCAGTTAATAGACAAGATTTAAGAGATAGAATAGAAGAAGGGTTTGATTATATTTCTAATAAGAAAAATGGGGAGAGAGTTGTTGAGGTGTTAAGAAGGGTTTATTTTCAAGAACAAACTTTAGATGAAATTGGAGAGGATTTAGGTATTACAAGGGAAAGAGTAAGACAGTTAAAAGAACAAGGCAAAACTCTTATGAAACGATATTATAATCATTCAGATGTAGTAAAACCTAACATTTAAATAATAATAAATACAGGAATTAGTATGGCTAAGAAAGAAGAAACTCATTCTGTTGAAGAAAATTTAGCTAAGGATTATGTTCCAAAATCTAAGATAGGTAACTTGCCTATGGGTAATGGTGTTCCTGAGGATGTTCAAAAGAAGATGGACAAGACTAAAAAGGAAGTTGATAAGTTTAAAGATGAATTAGTTAAGGAATTTAAATATATTCAAGCAATTGGAATTGTTCCTGCTCAGGCTAGTGATAAAATAGAAGAAGAGTATGAAATAGCAGAAGAAGATAGAAAAAAGAAACTAATGCACTTGCTAGTTATAATTCCTGAAGATAGGTTTAAAGAGATTGGAAAGGTTAGATTAAAAGCAATTGAATTATGTAAGAAAATGGAGACTCCTACTTGGTGTCATATTATGACACCTGTTGATTTATGGAATTTAGGTTTAGATTCTAAGTTTGATATTGTTGAGGCATTTGGAATGTCATTTCCTGTTTTAGATAAAGGTATTTTAGGAAGTTTAAGAGTGGCTTTGATTCATAAGACATTAGTTTTAAGAAAGTTTGAAAAGTATGTAACTACATATGGTTTATTTGGAAGTTTAGTTACTGGAACTGCTGGAAAAGATTCTGATGTTGATGTTGTAGTAATTATTAATGATACTGATGTTAAGAGAATGCCTAGATTAGAATTAAAAGAAAAACTAAGAGGGATTATTTATTCTTATATACAAGAAGCAACTGCTATGGCTGGTGTTAAGAATATTTTAAATGTTCAGATTTATTTATTAACAGAGTTTTGGGAAGCTGTTAAAGATGCTAATCCTGTTATGTTTACATTTATTAGAGATGGTATTCCTTTGTTTGATACTAATGCTTTCTTACCTTGGAAGTCCTTATTAAAAATGGGTAAGATTAAACCTTCTCCTGAATCTATTGATATGTTTATGGCTTCTGGAGATAGAATGGAAGAGGGTGTTGAAAGAAAGTTAATGGATATTGTTATGCATGATATTTATTGGAGTATTGTTCATCCTACTCAAGCATTATTAATGTTATATGGATTACCTCCTGGAAATGTATATGAAACTGTTGAACAATTTAAAGAAGTATTTGTTAAAAAAGAAAAACTAGTTGAAAAAAGATATGGAGATATTTTAAATGAGGTTTTGATTAAATACTATAAAGGATATGAACATGGAAAAGTGAAAAAGGTTTCTGGTGAAGATGTAGATAAATTATTTAGTGATTGTAAGGATTATTTAAAGAGATTAAAAGAATTAAGAGAGCAGATTGAAAAGAGAGTAGAAGAAAACACAATCAACAAAGTGTATGATGATTTATTTGGAATGATTTCTAATATGTATAGTAAAGAAGGAGAGAAAGCAATTATCAATGTATTTGATAAGGAATTGGTTAAAACAGGTAAGCTTCCTAAGAGATATTTGAATGGATTAAAGTTAGTTGCTAAGGTAAAGAAAGAGTTAGAAAAAGAGAGAAAGAGTACTAAAAAGAAGTCAAAGAAAAAGAAAGCTAAGAATTTAATGACAGGTAAGGATATTAGAGAGGTTGATGAAGCTAGAAAGATTGCTAGTGAGATTATGAATTCTTTGATTGAGTATAATCAGAGATGTGATATGTTATCTATGGATAGAAGTAGATTTATGATTAAGGCAAAAGAAAGAGAAGCAGAGGTTTTCTTTTTAGATGATGTTTTTGTTGTTGAAGCAGGACAGATTTACAAGTTAAAGAATAATGAATTAAAAAAGAGTAATACAGAGGAATTAAGAAAGCAGTTAGAGAGTTATAAGGAGCAGAAGACAAGTATTGATATGAAGGCTGTTGAAGATTTGAAAGATATTTTTGGTGAGTTTGATCTTGTATACTAATTTAGTTTACAAATTTTACATATATATTCTAAATTATAATTATATTTTTAAATGTTAAAATTTTTTATATATTTTAATGGGAAGAAAAAAGAGGGGTGTAGAGCCATTAAATAAATTTGGAAGATTGATTATGCCTCGACAGATTGGTGATTTTAAGATTTCTGCTTTAGGTTATGAGCTTTATATGGATTTGATTGGTGAGCATGGTTCTTCTTCTAATGTTCATTGTGGAAAATTAAAAAATAGTTATGGTGATTGTGAAAGTCCTCATAGGTATCTAGTGAGGGATGAAGAAGGAAAGCCTAGTGCTATTGGTGGTTTTTGTAGTGATGGAGGTATTTGTTTTGTTGAGTTTGGTGGTGGAAGACAGCCTCATCATGATTTTGAAGATGTGCAAGTGTATAGCTTTGATGGAACTTTTTTAGTTTATCATTCTGATGCAAAGTATAGTGAAAATATTATAAAAAGTGCAAGAGCAAGACAGGTTTTTAATTTATTGGAAAAGGGACATAATCCTATTGATAATCCAGATGTTTTTAGAGTTGATAACTGGAATTTAAATCACCATTCAATAGGTGGTTTTTCAAAAAATAGTTGTTTAACCCATCAAAGGTTTGTTGAGACTAGGATGATTAGAAATGATGAAGGGTTAGAAGCAGAGGTTCATCATTATGGTAGATTAAAACAAAAATCAATTAGAATTACTCATCCTAGGTATGGAGAGTTACATGCAAGACTTTATTATAGAGAAGGAGATGAGCCAGATGAAATAGTTGGTGAAAAAATAGTTGTTGAGGATGAGGTTCCTATTAGACTTAGAAAGAATATCACTAGGACATTATTAGGTGACCCATTAGGAGTGGGTTATAATGCTTCAATAGATGTTGTAATTCCAAAACAGACAAAAGGAAAATCTGTTAAAAGTGATAAGGTTAAGATTCCTAAGAGAGTTAGAAAGGAAAAAAATAGATTAAAAAGATTACAATTTACTTTTTAATTATATACATCGTAAGACAATAATAGTTTTAAAGAGTATTTATCTTGTTTAGATATGAGTTATAATACTAGTGTGAGGTTGGTCAATGGTAGGTATGAGTATGATATTAAGGATGTTGAAGGGGATTTAATTGTTTATGGAAGAAGAGAGATTAAAAGGTCTAGAAATAGAAGTGAATTTGAACCTGTTCCTAAAAAAGATGAGAGAAGTGTAAGGGCTTTTTTAAGGGGCTATGATGCTCGTAATAGATTTTCAGGAAATGTGAGAGTGGTATTTTCTAAAAGTAAATTAGAAGATTGATTTGAATAATAAAAAGCTTTAAAAATCTACTTTTTAATAAAATAATATGGTAAATGCTAAAGTTATACAATTTAGACAAGGAAGAAGAAGTCAAAAGGATAAACATTTTCTTATTGAGATTGAAGGTGTTGATAGTCGTGATAAGGCTGAAAAATATGTTGGTAAGGATGTAGAATGGACTTCTCCTGGTAAAAATGAGAAAAAGATTAAAGGTAAGATAGCAAGTGCTCATGGTAATAAAGGTGTTATAAGGGCTATTTTTGAGGTTGGATTGCCTGGACAAGCTATTGGAACTGATGTTAAGATTGGAGGTAAAGAATAATGGCTTTGAGAAAGGCAGGTGCTTATACTAAGAGGTATGCAAGACCTTATACAAGAAGTAGTAAGGTTAGAAAGAAGAGTTATATTAAGACTGTTCCAAATTCTAAAGTAGTTAGAATGAAAATGGGTGATTTAAAAGGATTTAAAGCTGGAAAGTATCCTATTGTTTTAGAAATTAAATCTAAAGATAAAATTCAGTTAAGAGATAATGCTATTGAAGCTGTTAGACAGTTTTTAAATAGATTTTTACAAGAAAAAATGGGTAAGGAATTTTATTTAGAAGTTAGGGTCTATCCACATCATATTTTAAGAGAGAATAAAATGCTTACAGGTGCTGGTGCTGATAGAATGCAGACAGGTATGGCTCAGTCATTTGGAAAGACAATTGGTAGGGCTGCTATGATAAAGAAAGGCCAGGTATTGTATCGAATTGGTGCTAAGAATGAAAAGCAAGAGCAAGCAGCTAGAAAGTTGATTAAGTCTGCTAAGTCAAGATTACCTTGTTCTATTCATGTTGATAAGATTGTGAGTAATTAGATTTTTATACTCTTTTTTGATTTAATAGTTATGGAATATTTTTTTATTTTAGGTAGAAATCCTGTATTGTCTAGAGCAGAGATAGTGTGTTACTTAGATGCTAGGGATATTGGATTTAAAGAGATTTTATTTAGTGAGAATCATCTTATACTAGACTTAGATAAAAAGATTAATATTCAAGAGTTAGGTGGTGCTATTTATTCAGGTAGAATTTTATATCAAGGAGATAAAAAAGGATTTGAAGATTTTGTTTATTCTCAAGATTTTATAGAAGATGAAAAGTTTAGTTTTAGTGTTATTGGAAATATTGATGATGAGCTTTTAGTTGATAAGTTTAAACAAGAGAAGAGAAAAGCACATATTAAAAGAGCTGGAAAGGAATTAGAATTACAAGATGGTGAGACAGAGATTTTAGCTAATTCTGATTATAAGGTTTTTATGTTTGAGTTTAATAAGATTAATTATTTAGGTGTTGTTGAACAAGAGTATGATTATCAAGGTGTTAAGCAAAGAGATATGCAAAAGCCTGTTAAAAGAGAGTCTTTAGCTATCTCTCCTAG
>CAYYLH010000042.1:0-7451 GCA_964472575.1 Candidatus Woesearchaeota archaeon | reverse complement strand
GAAAAAATACCACCTCAACCTGTAAAAGATATCAGTCTTAAGGCAGGAAAAGATGTTCAACTTACAAAAGATGGTTTAAAAGCTGTCGCTGTAGAAGGTGGTCAGCCTAAGTTAATTAGGAGAAGTTCTACTGTTGAGGTACATATTTATAAACAGTATATTATTAAAGGAGATGTTGATAAACATACCGGACATATTAAATATGAAGGCGATTTACTTGTTAAGGGTGATGTTAAAGATTATTTCAATAAAAATGGCAAGGTGTTTTTATTAGTATTTTCGCTAACTCCTATGAGTAAGATCAATAGGTATAATACTAGACTAAGATCTGTCACGAAGTTGTTATTTGAACAGTTATATGTTTTAGAGTTTGAGTATTCTAGATTATGAATAATTCTATATATCATCTTTTTTTAGTTATAGTATGAATACTAGAGGTTTATTTGGGATTATTAAGTTATTATTAATTATTATTCTTTTATTAGTTGGTTTTTTTGCATATTTCTATTTTAGTGAAGATGATTTAGCAGAATGTAATAATGATAGTGATTGTATTAAAGTGCAAACCACTTGTTGTCCTTGTTCTATGGGTGGTGAAGAAGAATGTGTTTCTGAAGAAGAGGCATTAGAAATCTCTAAAGAGCTTGAAGATTGTGATGATTCTTTTTGTGCAGCTGTTTATAATTGTAAGGAATTTGATTGTATTTGTTTAGATGGTGAGTGTGTTAAAGAATAATTTTATATAAAGGGTTTATCTAATTTTTATATGAAAAGAGGTTTTATATTTTGTTTAGTATTCTTATTCTTAGTTAGTGGTTTTGCTTCTAGTTTAGAGATTAGTGATTTTAATTTTAGTAATGATAGTGTTGAGGTTTTAGTTTTAGATCAAAGTGAGATTAGTATTAATTCTGAAAATCCTTCTGATTTAATAATTAAAAAAAACTTCACTAAAGGCCAGGTTAAAGATTATTTAGATAAGGGATTGTTTATAGAGCCTCAAAGATATTTTAGTATTTCTTTAGTTGAATCCTTAGATGTCTTAAATGCTAGTAGTGCTTGGAAGTTAGAAGTTAGTAATAATCTTACTGGATTAAATCAAGGAGTGTGTATTATTGATACTGGAATTAATTATTCTCATAGTGATTTAATTGGAAGAAATTTAACTCAGTGTAATCTTGATTGTATTGATAAGAGTTGTGTTGAAGATTGTTCTGTTGAAGATTTAAATGGACATGGAACTCATGTGACTGGTATTGTTGCTGCTTCTGGTGATGTTGTAGGTCTTGCTAAGCAATCTGGATTTATTGGTTTAAAGGTTTTTCCAGGAGATTCTCAATCAGGTGCAACTACCTTAGGTATTACTAATGCTATCCAGTGGTGTGTTGATAACTCTGAACAATATAATATAAGTGTTATTTCTCTGAGTTTAGGGAGTTCTACTCTTTATGATTCTTATTGTGATTCTGAGTCTTTTTTATTTAATCAGAGTATTAGTAATGCTTTTAATCAAAATATTAGTGTGGTTGTTGCTTCTGGTAATGATGCAAACTATACTCATATATCTCTTCCTGCTTGTATTTCTAAGTCTATTCCAGTAGGTGATGTTTATGATTCTGATGTAGGAAGTAGAACTTGGTCAGGAACTTGTACTGATTCTAGTACTGCTGTTGATAAAATTGTTTGTCATGCTAATAGAAATAGCTTAGTTGAATTATTTGCTCCTGGTGCTCTAATTAATTCTACATGGTATGATGGAGGATATAAGAATATTGGAGGAACATCTATGGCTACTCCTTTTGTATCTGCTAGTGTTTTAATCTTGAATCAGTTTTTAGAGGAGAGAGATTTAAGTAAGACTCCTTTTGAACTAGAAGCCTTGCTAAATAATACTGGAAAGATTATTTATGATTCTGAATCAGAAAGAAATTATTCTAGAATTGATATTTATTCTGCTTTACTAGATTTAGATGATATTTCTCCTATTGTTATTATAGATAGTCCTGAGAATAATAGTGTTGATTCTAGTGTTAATCAATTATTTAGGTGTAATGTTAGTGACTGGCAGTTAGATAGTGTTAGTTTGAATATTTGGAATACTAGTGGATTATATTATAATGAAACTAGGTATGTAAGTGGTGTTGAGAATGTTAGTGAGTTTAGTGTTTCATTAGATAGAGGGAGTTATACTTGGAATTGTAATGTTAGTGATTCAAATTTAAATACAAATGAATCTCTAAATTTTTCATTATTTATTGGTGAGATTGATGTTGATTTATCTATTGAGAATAATAGTTATACTAATACTAATTATACTGAGTTTAATTGTACTTCTTATTCAGACTCTAGATATGAATTAGCTAATATTAGTTTTTACATTTATAATGATTCTTTAATTTATAATGAAACTAAGAATGTAACTGGTGTTGAGAATGTTAGTGAATTTAATTACACTTTTTTGATTGATGGAGATTATATTTGGGGATGTAAGGTTGTTAATAATATTTCTAATTCTAGTTCTAAAAATCATAGTATTAGTTATGATTCTATCTCTCCAAAGATAGTATTGCAAACACCTAGTGATGGTTATTCTAGTAGTTCTGGAAGTGTTTTATTTGAGTTTGACATTAATGAGATAAATATTGATTCTTGTTTATTAGTTATTGAAGATAATTATAGTATTAGTAGTAATGGGAGTATTTCTCAATCTGTTTCTTTAGCTGATGGAAGTTATACTTGGTATGTGAATTGTAGTGATTTAGCTGGAAATACAAATACAAGTGAGCAGAGAAGTTTAAGTATTTCTTCTCCAGTTATAAGTGTTGATTTAGGTGGGGGTGGTGGTAGTGGTGGAACTTCTGTTATTGATAATGGAGAGGTATTTGATTTAAGTCAGAGTCAGACTAGTTCAGGAATTACCAAGGAAATTGAAAAGAAAGATGAAATTAAATTTAGCATTTTTGATAAAGAACAACAAAATCATACAATTAAGATTAACAATATAACTAATGATATGCTTAATTTGACTATATATAGTGAACCTATAATTGTTGTTCTTGGAATTGGACAGTCTATTAAGTTAAATCTAACTTCTCCTGATTATTTTGATTTATATCTTGAATTAGTTTCTATAATTGATAGTAAGGCAAATCTAACAATACAAACAATTTATGAGCCAATACAAACTAGGCATGAAGAACAAATTGAAAAACAAGAGGAAAAAGATGAAGAAAAGAAAGATTATTTAAAAGAGATTTTACTAGTTATTTTAGGATTATTTGTTGTCTTTATTATTTATTATTTAAAGACAAGTGAGAAAATAAAAAAACTAAAGAAAAAGTTAAGAAGAAAAAATGATAAAACAAAGAAAGTTAAAACTAAAACCAAGTCAAAGAGATAAGAGAAGGTATTTGTTAATTAGTGGAACTAGTGAGAAGGTAGAAGAAGCTATTTTAGAGTATTTAGGTGTTTTAGGTATGGCTGAGAGTGCTTATAAGTTTGTTAAAAGGTTAGATGGAAAGATTGTTGGGAGTGTTAAAAGAGAGATGTTAGAAAGGGTTAAGGCAAGTCTGGCTTTTAAAGATTTAAGTGTTGAAAAGGTAAGTGGGACTTTGAAGAGTTTAGGTGTTTGATTTATACTATTTAGAAGCATAAAGCTTATAAATGATTTTTCATATTAGTTAGTATTAGTAAATTCTAAATATTTACACTTTATATAAAATGGAAGATATGCAACATCAAGTAATGGGGTATGACAGGGCAGCAACAATGTTTGCACCTGATGGTCATATTTTGCAAGTTGAGTATGCTGAAAAGACTATTAGATTAGGTAGTGCTTCTATTGGATTGGTGTGTAAGGATTGTGTAGTTATTGTTTCTGATAGAAGAAAAAAGGATAAATTAATAGTTGATGAGTCTGGTAATAAGATTTTTGAGATTGATGACCATATAATGGGTTCTGCTGCTGGTATTGTTTCTGATGCAAGAGTATTAGTTGAAAAGGCAAGAGTTTTAGCACAACAGCATAGGATTACTTATGATAATGAGACAGATACAGAATCAATTGTAAGAGATATTGCTGATATGAAACAGCAATTTACTCAGTATGGTGGTGCAAGACCTTTTGGTGTTGCTTTAATGATTGCTGGATTTGATACTAAACCTAAATTATATACTACTGATGTAACTGGGAATTATCTACAATATAAAGCAAATGCTATTGGTGAGGGTGATACTAAGTTACAAGAGAGATTAAGAGAAAGATATAAACAGGATTTAGATTGTAAAGAAGGTATTAAGTTAGGATTAGATATTTTTAAGGATGTTTTACAAGATGATTTCTCAATTGAAAGATTTGATGTAGCTGTTATTGATAAGAGTAAAAAGATCAAGAGATATTCTGCTGATGAGTTGAAGAAACTTTAGTTCTTTATATTTTGATTGAGCAGTCATTCTGACATTTTGTTGCAAGCAATAATTTTATTTTTTAAATTAATTAATATATAATAATAAATATTTAGTTAATCAAAAGTGTGGATAATTATTTTAATATATTAAAATTAGAACTTGTTCCTAATTGGCCTTGTCCAAACCTTTCAATGTGTGCCAATCACAACAAACTTAATAAACCTAGATGAATTATAATTAATATGCAAACAACTGCAAGGATTAAAAAAGAAGGAAAGAACTTTGAAGTATTAGTTGATTTAGATGAAGCTTTAAAGGTTCGTAAGGATGAAGGAAGTATTAATCAGGCTGTACTTACTGAAGCTATTTTTCATAATCTTAAATCTGGTGAGAATGCAAGTGAGAGTGATTTGATGAAGTTCTTTGGAAGTACAGATGTTAGTGTTGTTGCTGAAAAGATTATTAAGAATGGAGAGGTAGTATTACCTACTGAGTATGTTCATAAAGAACAAGAGCAGAAATATAAACAAGTAGTTGATTTTTTAGCTAGAAATGCTGTATCTCCTGAAGGAAGACCTTATACTCCTGATAGAATTATGAAAGCATTACAAGAAGCAAATGTGAATGTTAAGAATAAGCCTATTGATTCACAGATTAGTGATATTATGGATAGTTTGAAAAAGATTTTACCTTTAAAGATTGAGATTAAGAGATTAAAACTAACTATTCCTGCTGCTTATACTGGAAAGGCTTATGGTGTTATTAATGAGTATAAAGAGAGTGAAGAGTGGTTGGGTAATGGTGATTTACAAGTTATTGTTAAGATGCCGACTGCAATGGAAATGGATTTCTATGATAAGTTGAATGCTGTTACTCATGGTAGTGGTTTGAGTGAAGAGATTAAAGAGTGAACCCGAAACCTTTAAAAACCCATTAAAATTAAAGATTATAATTGAGAAAGAAAATGAATAGGAGAATATTATTATACAATGGAGAAAGAAAGACAAATAGTAGTGCCTGGTGAAACAATTATTTCTGGTGAAGAGTACTTACCTGGTGATGGTGTTTACAGAGATGGAGATGAAATCGTAGCAGCTAGATATGGTTTAGCAGAAACTTCTGATAAATTAGTTAAGGTTATTGCTTTATCTGGTGTATATGTACCAAGAAGAGGAAATATTATTCTAGGAGAGATTGCAGATGTTACTTTTAATGGATGGATAGTTGATTTTGGAGGTAGTGTAAATGGATTTTTACCTTTAACAGAAGTTCCTATGTATGTTAATAAAGATGAAATGGCTGAAGTATTGAATTTTGGAGATGTTATTTCTGCAAGGGTTCAGTCTACAAGAGGAAGAAGTTTAGATTTATCTATTAAAATGAGAAATCTAGGAAAGTTTGATGAAGGAATGATTGTAAAGATAAATCCTAATAAGGTTCCAAGAGTTATTGGTAAAGAAGGAAGTATGGTAGGATTGATTAAAGAAGCAACAGGATGTGATATTGTTGTTGGACAAAATGGTTGGGTGTGGATTAGAGGAGATAATGTAGAAGATGAATTAAAATCTGAAAAAGTTATAAATTATATTTGTGAAAATTCATTTGTTGATGGATTAACAGATAAAGTAAAGGAGTATATTAAAAAGTTATAAAATGGCAGAATTTAAAAGACCTGATGGTAGAAAGAAAGATGAAATTAGGGAGATGAAAGCAGAAGTAGGTGTAATTCCTAATGCTGATGGTAGTGCTGTATTTCAAACAGGAGATACTAAAGCAATAGCTGCTGTATTTGGACCTAGAACATTACATCCACAACATATGCAAGACCCTAAAAAAGGAATCTTAAGAGTTAAGTATAATTTAATGTCTTTTTCTGTATTTGACAGAGCAAGACCAGGACCATCTAGAAGAAGTCAGGAATTATCTAAGGTTATAGAGTGGGCTTTGGCTCAGTGTGTAGATTTAGAAGCATTTCCTAATACTGTTGTTGATGTTTTTATTAATATTCCACAAGCAGATGCAGGAACAAGAGTAGCAGGTATTAATGCTGCTGTTATGGCTTTAGCACAAGCAGGTGTTCCTATGAAGCAGATGGCTTCAGCTATTGCAGTCGGAAAGTTAGATAAAGACTTAGTTGTAGATTTATCTAAAGAAGAAGAAGATTTTGAAGAAGGAGAAGGAGCTACTGATATTGCTGTTTGTTATTTATCTAGAACAGGAGATATTAGTTCATTACAATTAGATGGAAAGATTAGACCTAAAGAACTAGCAGAAGCAGTTGAAATGGGTAAGAAGGCGTGTGAAGGGATTAGTAAGATTCAGATTGAAGCTTTAAAAAAGACAGGAGCGAAAAAATGATAAACATACAAAAAGATAGAATAAGAAAGTATTTGAAAGAAGGAAAGAGATTTGATGAAAGAGCTTTAGATGAATTTAGAGATATAAAGGTTGAAAGAAGAATTAGTAATCAAGCTGAGGGTTCATGTTCTGTTAAGATTGGAAATACAGAGGTATGGGCTGGTGTTAAACTAAGTGTTGTAGAACCTTATCCTGATTCACCTGATGAAGGAACTTTTATGACAACTGTTGAATTAAGTCCTATGGCTTCTGAAGATTTTGAATCTGGACCTCCTAGAATTGAAGCTATTGAACTAGGAAGAGTAGTTGATAGAGGAATTAGAGAGTCTGGTTTTATTGATTTTAAGAAATTATGTATTAAGAAAGGTGAAAAGGTATGGAGTGTTATGTTAGATATCTATGCTGTTAATGATGATGGTAATTTATTTGATGCTGCTTCTATTGCAGGACTGATTGCTTTAGCTGAGGCTAAAATGCCTAAGTATGATGAAAAAGAAGATAAGTTAGAACATGAATGGACAGATGAAAAGCTTCCATTAGATAAAGAAGCGATGGCTTTGAATATTACATTACATAGCATTGATGGAAATATAATTGTAGACCCTTCTAAAGAAGAAGAGGATGTAAGTGATTTTAGAGTTAGTTTAGCTATGTCTAATCATAATGGAGATCCTTGGATTTCTAGTGTT
>CAYYLH010000041.1:1014-7514 GCA_964472575.1 Candidatus Woesearchaeota archaeon | reverse complement strand
GTTCTATTGCTTGTTCTATTGTTAGGTCTTTTTTCCATTGTCTTTCTAGTAATCCTAAGATATAAGGCATTCCTGAAGAAAAATTAGCATCATAATCCTCTACTTTTTGAGCTGTTCCTGCAGGTTCTACACTGTATAACTCTGCTTGATTTTTCTCATTAAGGCCTCCAACCATTATTCCTGCTATAAATGGAATCATTGAAGGTTGTCTTATATTTTTATAAGCAATCATAGCAATAAGATTTGCAGATTCTTTTATTGTTGGTCTTCTTCCATCTTTTAGTTGTTTTAATCTTAATTCTGCAGATACTAATTTTTTTAACATTTCTATATCTGATGCTGTTCCTGTTCCTGAAACAACTAGATAATCGTTTATCGCAACAACTTTTTGTTTATTTTTATTCATTACTATTTGTCCGCCTGCTGTTGTTTTTCTATCTCCAGCCATTACTACTCCATTTTTACATACAATACCAACTAAGCTAGTTCCTGTCTTTAGAATGTTCTTTTTTAGCTCTTCTTCCATTTTAGGCTTTATTTTATTTAACTTTATTCAATAGAACTATTAAAAAAGTTCAGAATTTATAATTATTATAATTATTTGGGGTTTATAAAGTTTATGGGGCCTTAGGATAATAGTTTATTTCATGCCATGAGAAATTGATTATAGAGTTGATTTCTTGTATTTCTGTTACAAATTTGTCTCTTATTTGAGATACTAATTCATAGAATTCTAAGATTGATTTTGCATAACATCTAAAGTCTAGGTCTGCATATCCTAGATAGGCTGAAATGCTTTCTATTTGGTTTTTTGATTTTAAGTAAGATTTAATCTTTTCTTTTGTTTGTTCTGTTGGTTTTTTAAGATGTATAAATACTCTAAAATGAAGGTATTTTAGTTTTTCATAATTGATTTTTGTTTTATATCCTAGGATTATTTTGTTTTTTTCTAGTCTTTTTATTTTGTTTTTTACTCCATTAGGTGACATTTTTAGTTTTATTGCTAGGTCTACTAGGCTTGTTCTGCAGTTTTTAGCTAGTTCTAGTAAGAGTTTATTGTCTTTTTCATCTAGTTTTATTTTTTGTTTTTCATTTGAGGTTTTAAATTCTGTATCTGTTTTTTTATGAATTATTCCTAGTGATAAGTATGTGCTTTGTATTTCTGTTGTTATTAGTTTTTGTTTTATTTTATCTTGTTTTGATTTTAGTAGTTGTGTTAGTATCTTATTTAATTCTAGATTGTCTTTTGCTAAGACTACTAGTGTTAAATCCCATTGACCTGCGTTTTTTCCTGTTGCTATTATGTGTTTATTTTTATTTAGTTGTTTAATCCATTCTTGTTCTTTTGAAGAGTGCATATTTATGAGTTTTAGATAGACTATATAGATTGTATTGTTTAGTTTGTTTTGGTCTATTATTGCATTATATCCTTGTATTAGGTTTTGTTTCTCTAGATTATCTAGTCTGTATTTTACTAATTGTTTTGATTGTTGTATAGCTTTAGCTAGTTGTGTTAATGGTATTTTTGCATTCATTTCTAGTTGTTGTAAGATTCTTTCATCTTTTTTTGTTAGTTTTATCTTTTGTTGTTGTTTTTCCATATTGTATTTATTGCTCTTTTATATATAAATATTGCGTTTTGTCAAAATTATTAATCATAAGTTTTAATTATCTTCATTATGTAGTCATTATATGGTAGTTAAAATAGAACTACTAGGAGAATAAAATGAAAACAATACCTATAGAAAAGATACAAGAAATTGCAAAAGAAAGTTTAGATAGGCAATCCAATATAAAACTTCCTAGTTTGGAACAAATTAGTTGGGCATTTCCTATTGAAGGAATTCCTAAGCCAGATTATATTGGTAAATATTCTAAGGGTTGGTTAAATATTCAGGATAGTAATACTCTAAGACAACTTATGATTTATGAAAATCTTCAGAAAACATTAGAAGAATTAGGTAATGGAAAGGTTTCAGACCATACATTTCCTAAGAAAAATATTGAAGATTTAGCTTATCTATCTATGGACTTTTATCCAGGACTTCCTGATACAGAAAAACAGAAAATAACTAATGGACACCAATTTGTAAGACCTAATTCTTATTTTTGGGAAAATCTTCCTGAAGAACTTACTAAATCTATATTAAGAGCAGATTGTATATTAAGGGTAGGTTCAAATGTTAGTGAATGGGGTTTTCCTGAAGGAAGTGAATTAAGAAGGAATGCTTTTTCAGAAGAATCTTCAGTTAGACAATATATAGAAGAGCTAGCTAAAGCCAATAGAGTTGGAAGAGAGTATCTTAATAAAATTGCTCAGTCTAAAGGACAAAAAGGAAGGTTCCCACAATTAGAAGAAGTAGAAAATGTTTCTAATTGGGCTCCTGGACAAGAGTTTCAATTAGCTATGTATAATCCTAATGATTTACTTATTGGAAGTCTTATTTCTAAAGATAGGGATGAGTTATGTTTAGATGTAAAAGATTACACTGTCAATACAAGGGGTTGGAGGTCTATGGGTAGTGTTTGTATGCCTATTGAGGCTATGGATATTTATGCAAGAGATAAACTATTATGGGAAGTTCAAAGACCTAGTGATGAAGGGAGGTCTGAATAAGATGGAATATCAAAGAATAACTTCTAATGAAATGGGTTGGGATTCTTTAGAGTTTAATGGGAAAACCTATTGTGCTAGATTTAGTGATTTTGTTATTGAGCACCCTCCTGAACATCTAGAAAGAGGGATTGTTGGAGGGGTAAATACTGGTCCTACAGTGGCTTATGAAGTTAATAGAAAGGGTCCTATTTATGAGTCAATGTTAATAGAAACTAAAGATCCTAAAATTCTTAAAAGATTTGTTTCAATGGACCATGTAAGAAAAAGACTTGAAAAAAGAGCACAATTAGTTATAAAAGACAATCTTGTTATTGATTAGACTCTTCATCAATTCCAGAGGTGATTTGTTTTTTTATTTTTATTAAATTATCTACAAAGCCTTCTATTTTTTGTTCATGGCTTACTAAGATAATCTGTTCTGCTGTAAGCTCGTGAAATATATCACGCATTTTATCTAGTTGTTCTGCTGAAAAGCCATCTGTTGGTTCGTCTAAGATTATAATATCTTTTGTCTTAATATGACTTAGTAGTGAGTTAAGTATTTGGTTTAAGGCTAGTCTGTATGCTAAGGCTATTGCTGTTCTTTCACCTCCTGATAAAAAGTCATACTCTATTTCATAGTCTTGATTTTGTATTATTGGTGTAAAATCTTCATCTAAACGAACTGTTAGAGAGTCTGATACTAGAATTGTAAACCAGTTAGAGAACACACTAGAGAATTCACTTCTTAGTTTAGCTAGAACTTTTGTCTCTGTTATAGTAATCATAGGTATGAACTTTTCTTGTAACCAGTCTTGTAATCCTCTTAAGTAGTTTAGTTGTTGTCTTATTTTTTCTTTTTCCTGTATGTTCTTTTGTAATTCTTCTAATTGGTCTTTTAGGAGTTCTATTTCTTTATTCTTTTCAGCTATTGTAATCTTTTTAGAGTTTAGTTCATTGGTTATTTTATCAAACTCTGTTTTATTTTTAGTGTATAGCTCATCTGTATTTGTGTATGTTTCAACTTTTTCTTGTGTTTGTTTGATTTTATCTTGTAATTCTTTTATTTCTGTATTAGTTCTATCTAATATAATTGAATCTGATTTAATCTTAGTTTCTATTGTTTTTTGATGTTCAAATTTTATTTTATCTGTTTCTAATTGATTTTTATCTTGTTCATATTCTTTTACTAGTTGTTTTTCCTTTTCTAGGTCTTTAACTAGTTGTTCTCTTTGTTGTAGTTTTTGTTCTAGTTCTCTATCTGCATCTTCTATATCAAATTGTGATTTTTTTGTGATTTTTGTTTTATGTTCTTGTGATACTGTTTGGTGACATGTAGGGCAGTTTTCTAAAGATGTAACTTTTTCTTTTAGTTGTAATGAGTTTTCTTTTTTAGATTCTAGTACAGAGATTTTAGAGTTAATATCTAGATATTTTTGATTTAAATCATCTATAATTGATTTGTGTTTTTCTAGTAATTGTTTTGTTGAATTTAGTCTTTCTTCTGAATAGTCTATTTTTTCTTTTATTTGTAGATTTAAGGAGGTAATTTCTTTTTCTAGTCTTTGTTTTTCTGATTGTTTTGATTGTAATTGTATTGTAAATTTTGATAGTTCATTGTCTAGGCTTTGTTTTTCTTGTTTTTTTGTTTCAAGTTCTTTTAATTTTTGTTCTGCTTGTGTTTTTTGTTCTTCTAGTTGTGATAGTTCTACATTAAGATTATTCAGAGATTTAGCTAGTTGGATTTTTCTTTCTGTTTGTTGTGTTAGTTTTTCTTTTAAAGGATTTATTTCTGCTACTTGGGATTCTTTTAGTTTTACTGATTGTTTGATTGATTGAATTAAGAATGTGCAATTTTCTTTTATTCTTTTATATCTATCAATTCCAAATATGTGTCTTAGTGTGTCTAGTCTTATTTCTGGTCTTTCTTGGATTATTGCTTTCATTTCTTCTTGAGGTGTGTAGACTGTGAATTTGTATAAAAGGTTTGATTTTTTTACAAATTCTTTTGGATAGTTTAGAAGTGTTATTACTTTTGTTTTCATTTCAGAAGTAGAGAGTTCTTGTTCTTCTCCATTAATTGTTATAATACTTTTATCTTGTGTTATTGAGCCTGATTTTGCTTGTTTTAGTGTTCTTTGTATTATTACTTGATTACTGTCCACTTCAAATTCTAAAGAAACATAGGCTGTATCCTTTCCTTGTTTTAGTATTGATGCTCCTTTTTGTCCTGGTTGTAGTCCAAATAGTGCAAATTGTATTGCTAGTAAGATTGAGGTTTTTCCTGCTCCTATATCTCCTGATAGTAATACAGAACCTATTGGAAACTCTAGTTCTAGTTGTTCATAACTTCTTATATTTTCTAGTTTTAGTTTTTTAATTATCATTATAAAGACACCTCTGGTTTCTTTATCAAACTTCCCACTGAATTAGTTCGCTGCGCTAGCATAGACACCTCTGGTTTTATTAACGCAAGCCTTACAGCACTTGACATCAAACTTCCCACTGAATTAGTTCGCTGCGCTAGCATTATAAAACACCTTCTAAATTTAGTATTTTCTTAATATCATCTAAAAGTCGGGTTTCAAAGATGTTGGATTTTTCATCTTCGTTTTTTTCTATTGAAAGTGCATTGATTAGTTGAGGCATGAACTTATTATAATCAGAAGGGTTTTGTTTTTCTAAATCTTCTATAATCTTTTCTTCTATTTGTTCTACATCTTCTGTTTCTATATTTTCTATTTCTGTTTCTTTAATCTTTAGTGCTGATATGTTTCTTAAAAAGGTGTAGCATTCTTTTTTATGTACAAAATCTTCTATTTCATCAAATTTTATATCTCCTGTTTTTCCTTGTGTGAGTGTTCCTTTTAGTTTTAGTAGGACAATTTTATCATAGAGATTGTGTTTATCTATTTCTTGAATTATATAATCTGTAGCGGTTAGTGCATTTTCTATGTCTAGTTCTATATAGACTGTTTCTTTTATTGGTAGTTGAATGTTTTGTGTTTTTATTTTACTATTTTCTACTTCTACTAGATGAAAGCTTCCGTGTTTTAGGTCTACTAGTTCTTGAAAGTTATTAGGAAATAAAGGTCCTGGATAGACAAAATAAGCATTTTTTTCTTGTGTTTCAAATCTTTGGTGTATGTGTCCTAAGGCATAGTAGTTAGCTAGAGGAAGAGAGAGTTTATCTACTGATTCCATTGGAAGAGTGCCTACTACATCTTTTATTGTTGTGTGAAGCATGAATATTGTAAAGGGATAAACAGAGTCAAAATATACTTTTTTGATTTCTTCTATTTCCATTGAAGATTTTTTACCTGAAAATCCAAATAATGCTATATCTTCATGCATTACAGGTGTTAGTTTTATTTTTCCATCTTCTTGTATTTGTGTTTGTTCTATGTTCTTTACAAAGCCTGCTTTTTCTAAAACATCTAAAAATGTTTTTCCTGAAGCTGAAAAGTCATGACTTCCTGCTATTATATATACTGGTATGTTTGCTTGTTTGATTTTTCTAAATTCTGCAAATGTTTCTTTTAAAATTTCTATTGAAGGGTAGGCAGAGTCAAATAAGTCTCCTGATATTAAAATGAAGTTTACATTTTCTTTAATACATTTAGATAGTGCTAGTTGGAAGGATTGAAAATTAAGTTCTTGTAATTCTTCTTGTCTCCATCCTCCTAGATGACAGTCTGCTAAGTGTGCAAATTTCATTGTTTTATATCCTCTTTTAGTTTCATTATGATAGAAAATTTAGAAGGTTTAAAATGATTTGTATTGTTTTTTGTATATGTCCTAGTTTTGCTTGTTTTTTAGTTGATTAGTAAGGAAAATCAAAAAATTTAAAAAGGAAAAGCAAGAATTTTGATTTAAAAGCATTTCGTAAGGCTTTAAAAGGTTG
>CAYYLH010000041.1:0-1004 GCA_964472575.1 Candidatus Woesearchaeota archaeon | reverse complement strand
AATAGCCAAAAACAATCTGAAGAAGATTCAGAAAAAGAGCTTCAAATAAAATTTGAAGAGGAAATAAAGAAGCCTTATTATGATGTCTTTTATTTAGATAATTTTAAGCTTCCTTATGATAAATTAGATGTTTCTGCAGTGATTGCTACTTATAATAGGTGTCCATATAGGCCAGGAACACTAAAGGAGACTCGAAATCCCTTAGTATGGTCTATTAAATCTTGTTTATATCAAAAACCTAGAATTAAAGAAATTATTATAGTAGATGATCATTCTAATGATTATACTGAAGAGGTTGTAAATGCTTATAAAGAGATTATAGAAAAAGAAGATATTAAACTAATTTATATTAAGAATAAGAAGAAATTAGGTCCTGGAATTGCTAGGAATATTGGTTCTAAAAAGAGTAATTCAAAGTATATCTATTTTTTAGATGATGATGCTTTTGTTCCTCCTTATGCTGTTTTTGGTTCTGTATTTACTATTGAAAAGCTTTCAGAAAAAGGCATAAGAGTGGGAGCTATAAATCTTCCAACATACCAAAGAGCAAGTATCCCTTCTAAAACAGTTGAAAAAGCAGAAATAGGGGATTTAGATTTTGTAAAAGGGATATTTAAAACAAATAAAGGGGCTTTTCCAAGTGAGTATTTTGATTATGATGCTAATGAGAAGTTCTTAGATGCTGAGTTACATATTTTAAAACCATTTAGTATTTTAAATTTAAATACAACATCACTATTGTGTTTAAGAGGTGCTTTTGAAGAGGTTCAAGGATTTAGAGAACACTATCTTAATAGGGGTGAGGATAGGGAATTTGGTTGTAGAATTGTTGAGAATGGATATTCTATTTATTTCCAACCAGATATTAAATTTCATTGTGTTCATGGAAGTTATGGTTTAGATTTAGAAAAAGAATTTCAAGGAGATGATTGGTTTAAAAAATTGGATAAAACAATTAGTCTAAAAAAAGCAATGAAAATCTGTGATGATCCTAAAGAAGATAG
>CAYYLH010000040.1:0-8084 GCA_964472575.1 Candidatus Woesearchaeota archaeon | reverse complement strand
TTCCTTTGTTTATCTATATATCCACATTTTATACAAGCCATGATTATTAATAGATTGAATTAATTTAAATGTTCTTATTAGTAAAGATTTATTAATTTAGATTTCTAGTTTATAGTATGAAAAAGTGGTTGGTTTATTTGTTGATTTTAATCTTTGTAGTTTTAATTGGGTATTTTGTATTATTTGGGTTTGAAGGTTTTAAGGATTTAGGAGATTTATCTAGTTTTGTTAATACTACTAATGATAGGATTGATAATAGTGTTGATAATCTTAATAATGATTCTAGTGATAGTGTAAGTGGTAATGAGGGTGGTTTGAATTCTGATGGGAGTGGGGGTTCTGGGGGTTCAGATAGTTCTGGAAGGAGTATAGATAGTAATGAAAATTCTCTTCCTAGTGATTTAGAAACACAGCCTTGTGGAACTTATTATGAAAGTTATGGTGTTTGTTCTGGAACATGTGATAGTGGGGAGTGTTATTCAGAAGGAAATAGTTGTTATTGTAAGGCTGTTTAATTTATTTATTTTTTATTTAAAATTATAATCTATCTTTATCAAAGTAGTTCTTAGTGATTCTCATTGTTAGATATATTCCTGTGATAATTAATGGAATGTCTGCATAGTTTCTTGTTACTAGTAATCCTATGAATCCAAACCAGATTCCTAGAACTGCTAAGGGTATTTCTAGTAGTCTTGACCTTGGTCTTGTTGTTAGTATTAATAATCCTGAAATCATTAAAAGGGTTGGTGCGATTGTTGTTCCTAAGCTTGAGTATGCAAAAGCTTTTAGATAAACAGGAGCAGTTAGATAGCCTATATAGTAAAAAGAGGTTACAAGTGCAAAGATTCCTATTGTTTTATTTAAGAAGTTGTTTGTTTGTATATCAAAAGTTATTTGATTTTTTGAATTTGCATAAACTACTAAGACAAATAAGAAGATTGTAATTAACATGGAGTATTGTACTTTATATACAATTGAGGTTGCTAAACAAGTGAGTAATAATAAGAAGATTATGCTTAGATATATCTTATGTTTATATTCTGGTTTTTTTATTGTTAGTAAGAATAGTAAAAAGACTATGATGTGGATTGCTATTGCTATTGGTATTAGATTTTGAGTTATTTTTAAAGAATCTGAGGAAATTTTAGGTTGATTAATAAAAGTCATTAGAATTAAAATTAAGATAATTAGTACATATGATGTCCATTTAAAGAATTTTTTCTTATCCATCTCTTTTATATTAAGTGTTTGATTTTTTATTTAAATCTATTGTTTTTTTAGTTATTTCATAAGGTTGTCTAGTGGTGATGAGATTTTTTTTAGTTCTTCTGTTGAAATATGGGTGTAAATTTGTGTCGTTGCAAGGTTGGCATGACCCAGCAATTCTTGAATTTTTCTTATATCTGTTCCTGCTTCTAGCAAGTGTGTTGCAAATGAATGCCTTAGAGTGTGGCAGTGTACTTCTTTATCTATTTGTGCTTTTCTTGTTGCTAATGACACTATCTTTTGTATATTTCTGGTCGACAATTTACCTTTTGGACCTGTAAATAAATACTCTTCATTATTTTGTTTTTGTTGTTCTGCTTGTTCTTTTAAATCATTAAATAAGAATTTTGGAATGTTGAATATTCTGTCTTTTCTTCCTTTTGCTTTTTTTGCATACCCTATTTTCTCATCGAATTTTAGGTTTGAAACTTTTAGATTTGTAAGTTCTGAAACTCTAAAACCACAAGCATACATTAGGGAAATCATTAGTTTTGATTTTTTATTATCTAATACTGAAAGAAGTTTTTTTATTTCTTCTTTTGTTAAGACTGTTGGAAGTGATTTTTCTTTTTTAGGTCTTTTTATAGACGCTGTTAGGTCTTTTTTTAGTATTGAAGTGAATGCATATTTTACAGCTGATAAAAATATAATTATTGTAGAAGAGGATGATGAAGAGAGGTTTTCTGCTATATAGTATTTAATATCATCTTCTTCTATTTCTTCTGGTTGTTTTTTTAAAAAGTTAAATAGTTTTTTTATCGACGATAAATAGTTTCTTTGTGTATATTTAGAGTTTTTAGATATTTTTAATTCTATTTCTAGTTTTTTTATAAAGTCTTGTTGATTCATCTTCCTCTTTTTACCTCTTTTTATGTATTTAATTGTGCGAACTTGTTTATATTTGTTGTGATTGCTGTTTATGTTTTAAACAGCTGTTTGGACAGGTTTTTATAATCTTAATTATTTGTAATTAGATGGTAGATTATGTTACTAGTTATGGAAATATAAAAACAACTCTTTCCGGCTTAGTAGTAGGAGAGGATTTTCTTTTAAAAGATGATTTAGTAAGGGGTTTTTTTCAAAGTAAACACCCTGTTAGATTAGGTGCTTATGAAATGGAAAAAGATTACAAAAAAAGAGCTGCAATGGATGAAATTAATTTAAAAGTTATTCAATCTTATGGTTTTATAGATTTATTTGACCCTGATTTAGTAGCTGTTCAAAGAACTGTTGACAGTATAATTAATGATGAAGATTTAGAAAGGGTTTTTTGTGATTGTCCTAGAATTAGGGTTTTGAAAAAGGGAGTGATACCTAATTTTGAATTAAGGGAAGGGGTTTTATTTCATCAACATTTATCTAAATTATCTAAAATGAGTATTGAAGATGTTAGAGGATTACTAGCAGCTTATAATTTTTATATTAATGAGACTGGTTTAACAAGAGAAGAGTTTGTAAATTATTGTAATTTATTGAAGAGAAATAAAAAGGATATTAATCCTTTGCTTGAAAAATTATCAAGGAGATTAAAAGATGTTAAATGAAATAATACTAGCAATTGTGCAGGCTGCTACTGAATTTTTACCTATATCTAGTTCTGGACATTTGGCTTTAGTGTCTCATCTTATTTCTAGTCCTGATTTATTCTTTATTACAATGTTACATGTTGCATCTTTACTAGCTGTTTTAGTATTTACTAGAAAAGAGATTTATAAATTATTAAGTTTTGATAAAAAATACAAAAAGATGTGGATTTATTTGATTATAGCGACGATACCTGCTGGTTTATTTGGATTATTTTTTAGTGATTTTGTTGAAGCTAGTTTTTCAAATATTAAATTTATAGGTATTAGTTTTATTTTTACTGGAATTATTTTATTTAGTACTCGATTTACTAAAGAGTTTGCAAGATTTAGTTGGTTGAATTCATTAGGAATTGGTCTTGCTCAGGTATTTGCATTATTTCCAGGTGTTTCTAGAAGTGGAATGACTATTTCTTCTGGTTTATATTTTGGATTAAAAAGAGAAGAGGTTGCTAAGTTTTCATTTTTATTATTTATTCCATTAGCTTTAGGTGCTATGGTGTTGGAATTTGGAGGTTTTTATTTTTCTATTTCTTTGTTAGTTTCTTTTGTATTATGTTTTGTATTAAGTTTGGTTTTTTTACAATTTTTATATGTAATTGTTAAAAAGAATTTGTTTTGGTTGTTTAGTATTTATCTTTTTATTTTTGGTTTCTTAGTTTTGATTTTTGGATAGGCTTAGTTAAGTTTATAAAATTGAAAATTATAGAATTATATGGGTGATAAAAAAGAAGAGATATCTTTGATGCCTTTATGGCTTAGGATTATTGGTATTGGTTCTGCTGTTCTTTATTTATTCTTTATAGTCTTTATCTTATTTCCTGGATTTTCTTTAGATTTTATTAAAGGTGATATGAATACCTTTGTTGGATTGATATTTTTAGCTGGTTCTCCATTATATATTAGTTGGTTGAGTAATATGTTAACTTCTTATTTATTTAGAAAGAGAAAGAGTTTATCTGGATTTTTAGTATTAGAGTTAATTTCACTAATCTTGTATTTCACAATTGTTAGTATTGTTTATTTTATACAAGGAAGAGTAGATACTTTTGTATTGATGTTTACAGGATTATTTAGTATAACTTTGATTGCTAATATGATTATCTATCCTATTGTTAATTTTTCTAGATAAGAAGGTTTAATAATTAAAATTTGTTCTTTAAGGAATGGTTACCCCATTATTAGTTACATCTGCAATTATTAGAAAAGATAATAAAATTTTATTAAGTAAACGGGCAAAAGAACCATTTAAGGGATATTGGTCATTTAGTGGGGGTTGTGGTTGTTTTGACCAGGTTGATGATCCTAAAAAGGCTGTAATATTAGAAGTTAAAGCTGATTTAAATTGTAAGTTTGAACCAGAATTTTTTACATATCGGTTTGAAAATCTTAAAAATCCTGCTGTTACTTTATTTTTTCATGGAGATATAAAAGGAGAGCCTAAAATTAATCCTACACAAGTATCTGAATCTAAGTGGTTTACAAAAGAAGGATTAAAAGAATTGAAATTAGGATTTTGTCATAATGAGATTTTAGATGAATATTTAGAAAAGTATCCTTTAGAGTAAAAAATCATAAAATTTATATTATTATAATTCTTTAATTAGTTATGGTGATGCAGTATAAATCTAAAAAAAGTAGGAGTTGGAGAAAGTATAATGGAAAGGATAGATTGCAAAAACCTATTTCTAATTATGAATTTAGGTTGCTTAGTGAAAATAAAGATAAAGTTTTAGTAAAAGGTAGTTATAATAAGGTTTTGAAAAGATTTAGAGCTATTGAGTATTATAAACATCATTGAAATCTAGCTTAGGGTCATAGGGGATATTAAATCCCCTTTCTCTTAATTGAGAAACAATTCCTTTTTTAAATCTAAAATCATGTAACATTTTATGATGATTAGGGCATAGACCAATAAGATTTGTTTCTGAACTATTCTCTTTGTTTTCATCTAAATGGTGTAATTCCACAATATTATCAAAATTACAAAGAGTGCATTTTTTGGTGACTTTTTTGTAAAGCTCTAGAGGAATCTTATGATATTTTTTGTAATTATCTTGTTTTGCTTTTTCTAGATGAAATACAAAATTATAGCAACCAGGACAAAGACCTTTAGAATGATGAGGTCTTTTGTTTTTACATCTTTTACAAATAATTATTTTAGGTGTCCAAGAATGTTTTCTATAACACGCATAACACATCTTTTTAGCATGAATCTCTTTTACAAGATTACAAGAGATACAGATTTTTTTCATAACTTAATATGGAGAGTGTATATAAAAACTTTTATTAAAACTCTTTAGTAATCACGTTTGTAGGGCTTATATGCGAACTACCGACAATATACGTTGTGCGAAGCTTTGGGTATTTTTTAAGTTTTTTTGTGATTTTATTTAGAAGAGGGTTGTATCTAGTGGTTTTTCTGTGCACTTTGGTTGGCTTTGTACACATTTTTCAAGAGATGTATTATTTACTATTGATTGTGCTCTAAATTCTTCATGCTCTTCTGAACAAAAGGCTTTTGCAATATCTTGTGCTAGTTGATGAGCATATTCTAGTGCTTCTTGATAAGTTAGGCTTGTTTTAACTAGGTCAGATAAAACATCATGATCTCTTTGTTTTATAAAATTACATAATACCACATTAACTTTGTAGTGCTCTTTTTTTTCTAAACAAGATATAACTGCTCTTTGGTTTCTATACTTTATTTGAAGAAAGTCATTATAAGGCGGGTTTAGATAGTCTATATACACTTGTTGGTCTTTTGTCATTAATTGTTTTAATTTTAGAATTATTTAAACATTTAGATAGTAAAATAGCCAGGTATGGGGTTGGCGGGTTAATTTTTCTTTATATATCAGCGAGATTGTGCACTTTGGTTAGCTTAGTGTATATTGGTAAATTTTAGTTAAGATTAGTAGAAGTTTAGACTAGGAAGATTAAAAAGAAAAGAAAAAATAAATAAATTTTTTAAAATTGAACAGTTTGTAAAATACCTGTTACTAAAAGGTATAAACCTACTGCTATGTTTAGGGTTTTTGGCCATACTAGGATTACTAGTCCTACTAATATGGCTAAAACACCTGAAATTGTCAAACTTAGCATTGCCATAGTATACTAAGGTAGAGGAGGTATATAAACCTAATTTCTCTTTTAAAAAAGAGAAACAGACAATGCAAGCTAGAGAAACTCTAGCACTTGACAAGATAAGAGAAAATATAAGAAAACTATAAGAAAAAGAAAAGAAATAAAAAAATAAAAAGAAAAGAAATAAATCTAATTTTAGATTTATTTGTTGAAAATTGCCATTAAAACACTTACTAGTGCTCCAACAACTACAATCCAACCTGCTATTTGAGTAACAACTGTTGGTATGAATGGAATTGTTAGTGTTGTTGAAGTCATTCCGAATCCAACTGCAAGAGATACTAAAACTCCTGTTAACCAAGCAATTATACCCATAGCACCGGTGCTATTTTTTGCCATTTTTAACCTCCTTTTTTATTATATTTATTAATTTAATAAAGTGTTTTTGCATTTTTAATCTTTTGTTTTGGATTTGTTTAGTATTGTTAGTAAAGTCATACTTAGTGCGAATGAACTAATTAGGGTTATTATGTATGATTCTGATATTGATTGAGTATACCCAAAATAGAATTTTTGTAGATTTTTTGTATTTCTTGAGTCTGGATTTAAATCACAAAAATCCCAGTTATAATCTTGGTTTGGAACTAAAGGAGCTTTTTGACATGGAACAAAGTTTACAAACATAGATAAGAATAGTATTACAATCGCAAAAGTGAAAGAGTAGTTTACTCTTTGGTGTAACCCCATTTTATTATTTTAGTTTATTTAGGTTTATAAAGGTTATGGGAATTTGCTTGATTTTCTTGTTTTTAGTTTTTATTGATTATTTTAGTTGTTTAGGTGTTTTTTGTGATTTTTTAGTGATTTTTTTAGTTGTTTAAACAGCTGTTTAAGTTTTTCTTGGTTGTTTAAATTTAATTTGTTGTTTAAACAGCTGTTTAAGGTAATTTTATGTTTTTTAGCAGCTGTTTATGATTTTTATTTTTTCTCCTCGATAAATTGGCTGTTTAAGTTTTGGACAGCCAGGTGTTTGTTTAAACAGCTGTTTAAATTTAGGGTGTTTTTTAGTGATTTTTGTGTTTGTTGTTTAAACAACAGCGAAACATTTATAAACAAACAAAATCTAAAATTAGTAAGATGTTTGGTTTTTTTAAAAGAAAAAAAGAGGTTGAAAAACTGAAAGATGAAGTCAGACATTCTTTTGATTCTGTTAAAGAAGATTTTGGAAAAGTAGGCAAATGGATAGAACATCTCGACGGAAAATATGGCAATCATGAAGAAGAACTTTTAGGTTTAAAAGATGAACTTTCTAGCATAAAAAGTGATTTAGAAGAGATAAAAGACTTTATTTCTTTTTTTGGTCCTCAGTTGTCCAAAGGGTTGTCCAAACACCCAACAACACCTAGCTATAAACAAGCAGGTGTTGAAGTTGTCCAAACACCTGTTCAAACAGCTGTTCAAACAGGCATTTTAGATAGTTTAACAGTAATGGAAAGGGCAATTGTATGGGCTTTAATTAACTCTGATATGAAGTTAAGTTATGAAGACCTATCTGCAGTGCTTGGAAAGGGAAAAAGCACTATTAGAGGGCAGATAAACACAATAAAACAGAAAAGTGAGGGTTTAATAGAAGAGTCTAGAGAGGCAAGTGGTAAGAAAAGGTTATATATACCTGAGAAAATCAAGCAATTAATAGTAAAAAGCGTAAAAGTGAGAGTTAAGAATAATCAAAAAACTAAAAAATATAAGAAAAATCAAGAAGATGAGTGATTTTAAACAGAAAAGTGAGATTTTATTTAGTGTGTATGGTAGTGGAAAACTTAAAAATAAATAAAGTGAGAGCTTTAAATCTTGTAATAGTTTGAAGATTTTAGAGTTTTTACTAAGTTTTAGTAAAAAAGTGAGTTTCAGTGTTAAAAATCTAAAAGTTAGATAAAAAATAAAGGAATTTGCTTGTTTTTACAAAAAAACAAAGGAAAATCACTTAAAAAGTGGTTGATTGTTAAAATAAGAAAAAGAAGTGAGTTCATAAGGATGAATAAAACTTATGGGTGAGATAGTAAAAAGAGTGTATAGTTTAGTTAATCTGTATACCGAATAATAGCTTTAGCTCTAGATATGTTTATGAATTATTTTGATTAGCTAAAG
>CAYYLH010000039.1:0-8257 GCA_964472575.1 Candidatus Woesearchaeota archaeon | reverse complement strand
ATTATTTTAGTAGTATTCAAATTATTTTCTTCTTTTTTTCTATCCGTTCCATTTTTACTAATAATTTCTTCCGATAAAAAATTTTGTTCTATATTAGGTGTTTTATATAAAACATTAAATCCTTCAAATTCCATTTGTATATTTAAATCTTGAATATTTTCATTTTTATTATTTGTTAATTTATAACTAATATGTTCTAATAATATATCATTATTATCATTTTTATTTTTAATATTTTTATTATATATAGATAAAAAATCTTTTGAATTTAATATTTCTATAAAATAATCCAGATAAATGGCTTGTAATTCTTGCTTTAGAATCTTGCAAAGGAGTTCCATCTGGCTGTCTAATTGTAGTTAAAAACTGATAAATAGTATTATACGCATCTATAGCTATAATCTTACCTTTTAAATCTTCTAACTCAATCTCCTTTCTAGGAACAATCTCTGATATATTAACACCCATATAATTACATAGAAATAAGATTAATAAAATTAATGTTCCTTAAGATTTCCTTTTTTTAGAAGCATCTAACATTCTTTCAAATAATCTTCCAATCTTTCCCTCAGACATCTCTTTCCAATCTTGTTTTTTAGCTTGATTAGGAAAACATTTTACTAATAAACTTTTTTTAGCTTCTGATTGAGAAAAATAATCTCTAACATTAAATCCCTGAGCACCTTGAACAAAAGCATCATAACCTCTCTTAGATTGAACCCTTACTTGTCTTGGTTCAGATTTATGAACATAACTAGTTAAATCTCTACCCCTTACTATTCTTTTACCCAAATCATACAAAACAGGGTCTTCTTCAGGTTCTCTTCCTTGATTTAAACAAATATTAAAATAAGCAACAGCATCTTGTCTAGCTATTGCATCTTCTATACTCTTATTACTTACTGATTCAAATCTTGGTTCTCCCATACCTAACTAAGCAAAAACCCATATATAAACCTTTCTATATGTAACCCCTAAAAAGTAACAATTAACATCCTTTTAAAACTAAAACCTACAATTTCCCAACAAAATACAAAATAAGATAATAATACATTACAATAAGATAATAATAACCTCCTACACACATTAACTAACAATATCAAACTAATTAACATCAAACTATATCAAAAACTATTTATACCTTTAAAACTAATTATTAATATGGATAATAAATTTAATATCTTAATTGAACAAGATGAAGATGGTTGGTTTATCTCAGAAGTAGTAGGACTTCCAGGTTGTCATACTCAAGCAAAAACACTAGATGAACTAATAAAAAGAACAAAAGAGGCAATTAATTTATGGTTAACTTCAGAAAAACCTGAAAAAAGAGGAAAATTTATTGGAATTCAAGAACTAGAAATCTAAAATGAAACTTCCAAAAGTCACAGCTATTCAATTATCTAAAATAATTAAAAAAATTGGTTTCAAATTCATTAGACAACAAGGAAGTCACATGTTTTTTAGACATCAAGATGGAAGAACAACAATAATCCCCAACCATCCAGGAGAAAAAATAGGTCCAGGACTTTTATTAAAAATAATAAAAAAAGATCTTAATCTAACACGAGAAGAGTTTGAAAACCTAATCTAAATAAAATCAACATCAAACTATATAAATAAAAAATAACTAATTATAATATGGGATCTAAAACTAATTCAATGGGAAAGCTTGATGTCAAGTGCTGTAAGGCTTGCGATAATAAAAACCAGAGGTTGTCTTTCTAATGAAAACCAAATTCATCCCAATAGACTATGACTACTTTGACTTTAATGAAAAAAACTACATAAAGATAGTAGGAAGAACAGAAAAAGGTGAAAAAGTCTGTATAATAGATAGTTATGAACCAAACTTCTATGTAATCCTAAAAAAAGGAAAAGAAAAACAAGCTGAAAAAATAGCTAAGAAAATACAAAAAATCAAGGTAAAAAAAGCAAATAGAGAAACAAAAGTAACTAAAACACAAATCAAAGATAAAAACTTTCTAGAAAAAAAATACAAAACAATCCAAGTCTATGCAGAAAATCATAAAGACCTACACGATATAGCAGACCAAATAGACTATCCAGAAGTTCATAAAAGAAGAGAGTATGATATAAACATAATAACTAAATACATAATAGAAAAACAAGTACTTCCATTACAATGGCATGAAGTACAAGGAGAACTACTAAACAACTCTCAAGAACTAGGAAATATAGATGCTTCTATTGATTTAAAAGCAGTAATAAAAGCAGAAACAATTAAAAAAACACAAAAACAAGAATTCAGACCAAACATTCTAGCTTATGATATAGAAACAAATGAATTTGAAATAGGAAAAGGAGAAATTCTAATGATATCTTTATATGGAAATAATACAAAAAAAGTCATAACATGTAAATGTAAAGAACAAGCAGAAAAGCAAAAAAACATAGAATACTATAAAGATGAAGCAGATATGATTGAAGCATTTATCAATGAAGTAAAAAAAATAAATCCAGACATTTTAGTAGGTTATTTTTCAGATAACTTTGACCTTCCTTATCTAAGAGCAAGAGCAGAAGAAAATAATATGAAACTAAATCTAGGAATAGATAATTCACAACCTAAATTCTCAAGAGGAAGACTAGTATCAGGAAAAATATTTGGAATCACTCATCTAGATTTATACAGATTTATCTCAATAACCTATTCACAATATATGAATTCAGAAACACTCTCTCTAAATGATGTAGCTCATGAATTATTAGGAGAAGAAAAACATGACTTTGATTTTAAACTAATGGATAATATGACTAATTCTCACTGGAAAGACTTTTTCAATTATAATCTACAAGACTCAAAACTTACCTATCAACTCTGTGAAAAACTAGTTCCAGATATGCTAGAACTATCAAAAATTATTCAAGAACCTCTATTTAACATAACACGAGATTCAATGTCTCAACATGTAGAAAACTACATCTTACATAATCTAGATAAATATAATGAAGTAGCAGAAAAAAGACCTCTTCATAATGAAATAGGAAAAAGAAGGTCAATGGGAAAATACGGAGGAGCTTTTGTATTTGAACCTACTCCTGGATTATATGAAAATCCTGTCTTCTTTGATTTCACTAGCATGTATACCTCAATAGCTGTCTCATACAATCTTTCTAAATCAACTAACCTAGAGAAAAAACAAGAAAATTCAATAGAAGTAGAACTAAAAAATGAAAAAGCATACTTCACTAAAAAACCAGGCTTCTTCCCTGAAATGCTAAAAGAAATATTTGAAAAAAGAAAACAATTCAAAGCAGAATACAAAAAAAATCCAGACCCAATTCTAAAAATTAGAAGTAATGCTTTCAAACTAATTGCTAATGCAGCTTATGGATATCAAGGATTCTTTGGAGCAAGATACTATTGTAGAGAAGCTGCTGCTTCAATAGCAGCTCTAGCTAAAAAACACATCTTACAAGCAATAGATGAAATTAAAAAACAAAAATACAAAGTAATCTATTCAGATAGTGTAGGAGAAGATACAAAAGTAATTATTAATAAAAATGGAGATATATATGAGACAAAAATAAAAAATCTTTTCAAAAAAACTAATTTAAAATATAATAAAAAAGAATATTACAACCCTGCTAATTTAAAAATCCTAACTCTTGACAAAAATGGAAAATCAGTATTTAAAAAAATAAAATACATAATAAGACATAAAACCTCCAAACAAATGTATAGGATTCATTTCACAAATAATTGGAATATAGATATAACTGAAGACCATTCACTTATTGCATATCAATCCAGTAAGTTCAATCAAAAAAATAAAGTAAAGAATAATCCTCTCAAAAGATTAATAGAAATAAAACCTTCTGAAATAAAGAAAATCGCAAATTCAATAATTAGTCTAAAGAAAATTCCAATTAATAAAACACAATCAAAACAGCTATCTAAGGAAGCTTATGAATTTCTAGGATATTTCATTGGGGATGGAAGTTTTAAAAGAAATAATGCTCACAAAAGACATAATAAAGATTACTATCTTTCCCTTTCACTAGGAGATGATAAAAAAGAGATTATTAAAAGGTTAATCCAACCCCTAATTAAACAAAAATATATATCTAATTTTTGGGAGAGTAAATCAAGAAAAGGGGATATTATAATCTCTGGTCTAAATTTTATAAAATTTATAGCTGAACATTGCAGAAACAAAGATAATAAAAAAATTATTCCAGAATGGTTATTAAATGAAAAAATAGAAAACCTAAATTCTTTTTTAAGAGGATTATTTTCTGCAGATGGAACAGTAATCATAAGAAATAATGTACCTCTAATCAGATATTCAAGTATAAATGACAGATATATAGAACTCACAAGAAAACTACTCTACAGAACTAGTATCTCTCACTCTTGTTTTAAAGAACAAAGGCAAAATATCTATAAAACAAAAAATAAAACTTACAACAATAATTCCATCTCAAAGCATATATTAATAAAAGATATCCAAGGTTTTGCTAAGAGAATTGGATTTTTAATTAAAAGAAAAAATTTAAGATCTAAAATTAAATCCAAATCTATTAAAAGAAAACTAATCAAAGATTTTGAGTTTGATATTCAAGCTGTAAAAAAAATAGAAAAAATTCATTATAATAATTATGTATATGATGTGGAAATTCCAAATAACCATAGATTTTTTGCTAACTATGTATTAGCACATAACACAGACTCAATAGCCTTCTTACAAGGAAAATCAACACAATCTCAAGTTAAAACCTTTTTAAAATCACTTAATAAAAACCTTCCAGGAATAATGGAACTAGAACTAGAAGACTTTTATAAAAAAGGATTATTTGTATCTAAAAGAACAACTAAAACAGGAGCTAAAAAGAAATACGCACTAATAGATGAAAAAGATAAACTAAAGATTCGTGGATTTGAAACAGTAAGAAGAGATTGGTGTAAACTAGCAAGAGAATTACAAAACAAAGTTTTATTTAATATTTTAAAGTCTGGTAATGAAGAAAAAGCACTAGAACTAATTAAACAAACAATACAAAATGTAAAACAAAGAAAAATCAAACTAGATAAACTACTGATTAAAACACAACTAAAAAAACCAATATCAGAATATCTATCAGAAGGCCCTCATGTAACAGCTGCTAAGAAAATGAAAAAGCAGAACATTCCAGTAGATGTAGGAATGTTAATAGAATACTATATAGCTGATAATAATACAACTAAAAAACAACTAGTAAGAGAAAGAGTTAATCTTCCTACAGAAAAAGGAGAATATGACATAGAATACTACCTTAATAAGCAAGTTCTACCAGCAGTTGAAAATATCTTAGATGTTTTTGATATTAATGTTCAAGATTTAATTAAAGGTCACACTCAGATGAAGTTATTTTAATCAGGTGAATAAGTTATTTCAGTTAATTCAAGATTACCAACTCCAAATCCCAGTCTTCTTTGTTCATCCCTCTGTTCAAATCTTCTTCTAACATAATCCTTAATAGAACAACCTTTAATTTTTTTAAAAGTATTACTAATCACATAAAATGAAACCCCTGGAAAATATCTCCCAGCAACCTTAGACACAACACCATGAATATCAAAAAATCCATTTCTAAATTTCTGCAACCTATTATCAATAAGCTCATCAATCTCTGGTTGACTATCTCTCATCCTTTGTAAAACCTCTTGTTCATCAATAAAATCTGTTTGCCTATCAATAGAAAGATTTCTAATACTCATTATAATTATAATAAACACTAGTATAAAAAACCTAGGTATAAATTTAATAAATTAAAAGTAATCAATAATTATATTGTAGGATGTTTATAACTCTTCACAACTCTTTTACCCTTTCCACTTCCAGTATTAGGTCTTCCACTACTTGCAGCAGGAGCACCATACCCTCTTGCAGGCTCTCCATTCAATCTTCTTAATTCTTCTCTTTCATCAGAGGTTAAAATCCCTCTTTCATCCATTTCATCTAAACAACTTTTACCTTGTGTTATTCCAATCAATAACCTTCCTAATTTATAACCAGTAGTCTTTTGAAAATAATTATCAACAGTCTCAACAGCTACTTCTCTATCCACACCAAATTGAAAAGCAACACCATCATAAATAGGAGCACAAGCACTAGTAAGACCTGAACTTCTAACTCTCTTAGTTGCCTCACTAACTAATCTTTTCCCATACTTATCTAAATAATTTCTAATATCCTTATTTGCCATCCTAAGATATAAAAACAACCATTTAAAAATCTATGGATAATTACATAATCATGGCACTAGATATAGATAAACAAAAACTAAAAAAGAAATATCCAATAAAACCAGAATTTAGACAAAGAATAGAACAACTACTTGGAAATGAAGCAGATAAATTCTTTGAAATAGCATACACAACAACACCTCATACAATTAGGTGTAACACTCTTAAAATTACTCCAGAAGAACTAAAACAAAGACTAGAACAAAAAAACTGGACAATCATCCAACCATTCATCTCAATAAATCATCCAGAAATAATGATAATAGACAGAACAAAAACAAAACTAGCACCAGGAGAACTAGGAAAAACAAAAGAACACTTACTAGGTTATTACTATGTACAAGAACTAAGTTCAATGCTTCCTATACTTGCTTTAGAACCAAAACCAGGAGAAACCTTATTAGATTTATGTGCATCACCAGGAAGTAAAACAGGACAAGCAGCAGCTTTAATGAATAATCAAGGACTAATAATCGCTAATGAACTCTCTTTAGGAAGACTTAGAATTCTTGCTTCTAATCTAGAAAAACTAGGAGTAATGAATACAATAATCTCAAAAAAAGACGGAGTTCAACTATGTAAAAGAATAAAAAATAAATCAAACCTAAAGTTTGATAAAATTATAGTAGATGCTCCTTGTTCAGGAGAAGGCACACTAAGAAAATCACCTAAGACATTTCTAATGTGGAATAAAAAAACAATAGAAAACTTATCAAGACTACAAAAAGCACTAGCTTCTTCAGCTTTAGAAATTCTAAAAATAGGTGGTGAAATGATTTATTCAACATGCACTCTATCACCAGAAGAAAACGAAGAAGTTGTAGATTATCTAAAACAAAAACATAATATAGAAATAGAAAAAATAAAACTTCCAATTAAACTAAGAAAAGGAATATGTGAATGGGAAGGCAAATCATATCACAAAGAACTAGAAAATGCATGTAGATTATATCCCCAAGATAATAATACTGATGGGTTTTTTCTAGCTAAAATTAAAAAGTTAGGTGAAAGAGAATGAAAAATAAAAAAATAAGGATAATTGGAACATCTGGTTCAGGAAAAACCTTCTTAGCCAAAAATCTATCAAAAAAATTAAAACTTCCTCACTATGACTTAGATGATATATACTGGATTAAAAAATTTACAAAAAAAACTTCTAAAAAATTAAGAAAAGAAAAAGCAGACAAATTAGCGAATAAAAAAAAGTGGATAATTGAAGGCATATTTGGTTCTTGGACAATTAACTCACTAAAAAAAGCAGACCTAGTAATCTGGTTAAAAACCTCTTCAATAAAAAGAGTGATAAGAATTCTAAAAAGAAATCTTAAAAATGAAAAAGAAAATGAAACAATAAAAGATGCTATAAAGCTTGCTAAATACTCCTTAAAATATAGATTTGGAAAAGGTTCTCAAAGCCATTCTGCTCATAAAGAATTATTTAATAAGTATAAAATTAATTATATAACCCTCAAATCAAATAAACAAATAACTAAATTCTTAGAGAATATTAAATGAGATTCAGCATACTAGATAAAACAAAAAAGAAAAAATTCTTAAAAAAGATAGACTATCTAGACCTAGAAAAATCTAAATTAATGTTCATCTCAACAGGAAAAGAAAAAGTAAGAGCTTTCTCAGGAATACTATCTAATAATGAACTTATTAATCTATCAAGACTAATTCCAATAGAATCAATAGGACTATATCTAGGAAAAGACCTAGGAAATGAAGCAAGACTATCTATAGATGCATTACATCTATTCAAAGATAAAATAACAAAAAACATAATAACACTAAATCAAGAACAAGAAGATAAATGGTTTAAAGGAAAAGATATAGAACTAACAAAAGAACAACAAAAACAAACAAAAGAGCAGAACATCCAAGGATTTGTAGTAATCAAATCCCAATCACAAGACATAATCGGCCCTGGAAAACTCTCAGTAGATAATATCAGACTATTCAACTACCTACCAAAAGAAAGACAAATTAAAACTAACTAGA
>CAYYLH010000038.1:0-8315 GCA_964472575.1 Candidatus Woesearchaeota archaeon | reverse complement strand
GTATAAAATTTAACATTTGCAGAATCAGCATCATAAGGAATAGGACTACCAGACTCAATAGATGTTTGCTTAATCACAGCAGGAGTTGTATCATGTGAAGGGTCTACACAAAATCTAACACCATATTCAGCTTCATTCTTATTTCCATTCTTATCCATACATCTAATAAACACTGTCCAAGAACCATCATTCTTTATTGTTAGATTTTCATTATCTAGATTATCAGGTCCTGGTAGTGAAAACTGTTCAGAGTGATTATATCTATACATATTACTTCCACCTATATAGTATTTCATCTCATCAAAGCTTTCAGTGTGTTCATAATCTATCTTACACTGAGCAGGCTCATCTAAACTTATTCCAAATTCTAATGGTTCAAATGCTTTAATACAATCATTAGCACCTCCTACTCTTATAATTCTAAATCCAGGTCCTGGTGGTGAATTCTTAACATCTGCATATTCATATCCACTAGTTAGATAGAAATCATTAGGTGTTATTACAGGTGGTTTAGCATCATTTCTACTTACATAAACACATCTTTCTTCTTCTGTTCCTTGATTAACTATTTCACATGATTGTCCTAAACTTCTACATCTATATTCAGAACAAGGCAAGTCATCATCATTACATGTTTCACAATCACTTCCACCAGTAGGTGCTTGCCAAGGCAAGCACTGGAATTCAACTACTTTAGTTCCTTCTTTTTTATATAATATTAATAAAGCAGCTATTCCAACTCCTGCTCCAATTCCAATACCCCATCCAGCACTATACTTAACAGCTACTGCTTTTCCAACCCCAAAACCAAGAGCAGCAGAAATACTTAATGCCATTTTATTATTATCACTAAATCCTAATACACTTCCTGCTAAATAAGCAACACCTGCTGCAATTCCTGCATATTGTAATCCTGATACTAGTGCAGAAGCAGTACTCCCTGCTTCTAATTCTAACCATTGTGCTAAATATGAATCACCTCTCTTAGTCTTAGTAGTTATATCTTCTGCCTTTTCTTTTACTTCATCAGAATCACCTCCACCAAATAACCCTGAAAAAGGCATACTTAATGTAGAAATGATGCTACCCCATATCCCAGTAGAAGGTTTAACATCCCCCTTTTCCTCCTCCCCACTCACAAAACCAATAAAAAACCCAAAAGCAAACATAGCAACAACTAAATTCAAAATCATAAAACCAGCTCTTGCCTTTTTATTCATAAATCTAAATCTAACCTTTTCCATTCTAACTATTTACCACCTCCTAAACTCTTAATCATATCAACACCAATAACCTTTCCAGAAGCAATAGTATTAACACTACCTCTTGAAAACTCCTTAGTCTCATTATCAATCTTCCATAAATAACCCTGGTCAGTATAAACACCATTATAATTAATATAAGCACCACAATCACCTAAGGAAGTACAAATCTCATTAACACTAGCAGCCCAACCCTCTTCTAAACACTCACAATTCTCAATACACTCACCTAAATTAGGGTCATCCTGATTATCATCAATACCATCAAATATATCTTCTAGTAATGACTTTTCAAACTTAACAACACACCTAGCACTAGCTTGTCCACATATTGAATTAGAATCACTTCCTTCCCAAAAATTCAAACCAGGAGCATAATTAGGAACACAAACACCATCAGGCCTATTACCTTCATCATCTTCAACACTATCCTCTCCACCAAAACCTAAAAAAGCACCTGTAATAGGAGCACTATCTCCACTATCAAAATTCTCTTCAGAATCAGTAGGATTTGAAAATGCTTGTTGATTAGGATTATTAAATACTCTATCACCTTCATCATCTCCAGAACCAAGATTTAATCCATAAACACTAGGCTTCCAAACACAATCTCTTTTATCTAGATTTACACAATTCTCCTGAGTAGTCTGTAAAACACAATCTCTCCACATATTAATCTTACATGTAGCAACACCATACTCACCATCAGAAGTATCAACACTATCTTCAATACAAACCTCATTTCTAAAATCAGCACAAGGCTCTACAACAACCTCACCATCAATACAAACCTCTCTATAATGTCTTAAACCAGCAGGGTCTTTACCATTTCCACTAACAGCTTCAATAACACACCAAGACTCTCCATTAATCCTTTCATTTCCATCCCTATCTTCGCACACTGACTTTCTACAATAATAATCACCATAACTAGGACCTCCAAAAGGCAAAATCCCTTTTTCATACTCAGCACACCTACTACCTAATAAATAATCACAATTCCCACAATTTACATTACTACCATCACTAGCAGCACAAATACTATCATCATCAGCTACTCTTCCATTATTCCAACTTGCATCTTTATCACTAGAATAAACATTCTCCCTATTACCACACGAGTCAAACCAATACACCTTTCCAGAGTCACATCCAGTCTCTACCTGTCTAGCACAATCAGTTCCTAACTGTTCAGCACTACATAAATAATCTTTATAGAATTTATTATCAATTGTAACATTAGTTCCATTAATAAAACCCTCTTCAGCACCACACTCAGCCCTAGTACTAAACTTACAAGTCCTTGTAAAATCAGATTCATAAACACAAGCACCCATATCTTGAGAATTAGCAGTAGCAATACACTCTGCTTCTGAATTAATATCAGTTCTCCAATCAATACTAGTTCCATAAAAACTACTTAACTTTTTACATCTAACTAAAGGAACAAAAGCAGCCTGGTCTCCCATAACACAACAACCTAACTGACACTGAGGCAACTCACTAACAGCTTTATCACTCCACACACCACCATTAGCATTACACACATTCTCAGGAGTATTATCCATACAAATACCTTCATCAGAATCATAACAAGTTCCTAACTGACAATAAGAAGTTGATTCACAAGAAGTAGGAGAAATCTTAAATGAATCATCACATTTCACTTCTTCAGTATTAATACACCATCCTCCTTGTGTTGTCTTTTCACAACACACACTAGAAAAACTATTAGACTGAGCAAAACCAAAACCAATACTAAATAGACTAACTAAGATAAATACTAATACAATTAAATTACTCTTTTTCATAACTCACTATCTCCTGTATAACCAGCAGGCCATACTAAACTTTTTGATGCAAACTGAAATTTATTCTGATTTTTAATATCTTTTACAATATAAATAGTTGTCCCATCACCTTGTTTTAATTTTTGAATTGAATAATCAGGATAATAAAACATTAAACTATCTACATCACTATCTCCTAATGTAGATTCATACTGTAATAAAGAAGTAGAGATAATCAACATATTATAAATTCCAGAATTTAGATTAACTCTAAAATTAGTAAACCTTCTACTACCCTCTCTATTAAGTGTAACAGGGGCTTGTAAATCTACTATAACTCTATCAGGTTCTAATTCAACACTAACATTCTTACTACCTTCTAAAATATCATAACCCTGTCCTCTTAACTCTGCAATAGAGTTATCATAACACTCTAAAATATCAGGCTTAATTTCATTTAATAAATTCTCTTGAAAATGTTGTTTTAAAAATGGTTTTTGTATTGTACATGTTTGATAATACAAATTAGTATAACATAAATAAGGGATCTGTTTTCCTTGATACATAAAATAAAATTCAGGACTTGAAAATCCAGCTGTTTCTCCTAATTCAACAATCTTAGAACTAACAACATCTTCAATACAAGATTCTAATTCTAACTTACCAGAACTAGCTGAAAAATATCTAGGTTGAACATATAATAAAAACACTAATAAAGCAGAAACTATCACTAATGCAAGAATAATAAATAGTGTAACCTGTGCTTTTTTATTCTTATTCACCATCTTTTCACTATCTATAATCATATTTTTTTTAATCATTTTACATTTATAAATTCTCCTTATTAATTGGCCTTATTATAATTGTACATGCAGAACCAATATTATCAAACTCATCTTTACATTTTACATAATTAGTTCTATCTCCTGAAAATGAATGTTCTAATCCAGAACCAATAAATGTAGCATTTTCAATACTATAACTACAACCTAATTCATCATCAACACTAGTGTAACAATCAGCTTCTTCAGTTGTAATCAGTTTAACACTACCTCCTTGGTTAATAACTCTTGAAACCCTAGGAGGAGAATCATCTAATTCAATTTCAAACTCAGCACTAGAATAAGATTCATCACCTGCCTCATCTATACACTTTAAATCAATACTATATCTACCAGAGATAAGATTAAATATTTGATTATGATAATTAGAATAAGTATCTCTAAATAATATCCAGTTACTCTCCTCACTACTATCAAAAGAATAATAACACATAGCATCACCTGCTCCACCAGCAGTTTTAGCCTTTAATTCAATACTAGTTGGAACTGCTGCAGATTCAATTAACCCTTCAGGAGCTGTCTTTTCAATTGAAAATTCAGATTCAGATTTTCTTAAAACATATTCATAACTCTCTTCATTTTCATATCTTTGTAATTCATCTGTCTCTTCACTACTAACTAACCAAGGCTTGTCCTTACATCTTATATAATACTTATTCTCACTTCCAGAAATAGTTAGATTAGCTTTACAAGGCCATCCTAATCCTGTTTCAGCTAATAGTGATGTTTGACACTCAAATGAATTTTCCATATCATCATAACTAGTATCATTTACATCCCATTTACACTCTGCTTGCTCATTTACAAATAAATCAACTTCTTTTTCTTCTACATCTCTTTTTACATAACTTCCACTATCAGGAGAAATACTATTGACTCTTGGAGGTGTTAAATCAGGACCTTCTGAAACACACATCTCAACTATAACAGGATTAACATTAAAATTTCCATGCTCATCTTGACACCTTATATATAATTTAAAATCACCATATATCTCTAATACCTCTCCCCTAGTAATATTAAACTGATTAGCAAGAGCATCAACACTAGGTAATGAAAAACTCATATCATGTTGATATCTAAATAAATTATCACCAACATATTGATTAGGCATTTGTTCATAACTAGCACTAGGAAAAACATCATACTTACACTGAGTAGGTTTAATTGTTGTAAATGAAATATTAGTCCTTGTAAACTCTTGTATACAACCACCTTGTAAATTAGTAATCCTTACTCCTGAAGATGTCTTTTCATATAAATTACTAGTATTTTCATTATTGTTATTTAAATCAATATTAAAATCTACATCAGGTTGTTTTCCATCATTCTCACTAGCAACACATAATTCATTATCACTACCTTCATTTAAAAAGTTACAAGCAGTTCCTAAGCTCTGACACTTATATTTAGAACATCCAAGTCCATCCTCACACTTATCACAATCAGCACCACCAACAGGTGGTTGCCATGCCTGACATGTAAATGTAATTGTTTTTTCTTTTGTTTCACCTATTCCCATTAGTTTCATAATCAGTACTGTAATAGCAACAGCAATTCCAGCCCATAAAGCAGCAGCTCCTGCCACAGCCCCAAAACCCCCACCCCCTGCTCCTGCAATTACCCCACTAACACCTCCTGCCACAGCACCAACAACAGTAGTAGCAATAGCAGCATCACCTTGTAATCCAAATATCATATTAGCAACACCTGCAATAGCAACACCAACACCTATACCTCCAAGAGCATTTCCAACACTTCCCCACATTGTTGGCGTGGGTGTTGGAGGATTTCCACTAAGAGCAGTTTCAACTAATGGTGGTGTAGATCCGGCCCCCATTCCTCCAATCCCTGCCTCCCACCCTGTAGCAATAGTACTTAATTCAACCCACCCCAAACTCCCCAACCCAGCAATAACCAACCCCCCAACCCCCACCCCCCCACCCACCCATAAAACCAACCCCCCTGAAGAATCATCAGGCACATAATCCTCTTCACTTTCATTTCCAGTTTCTCCAGCCTGCTGAGCCATCATCCTAGAAGCAGCAGAACCTTGAGAAGGAACAACACCATTCCATCGAACAGCACCAATAGGAGTAGAAACATCAGGAGTATCTCCTGTTAAACTATAACTCTTAGTTGCTTGTCCTAAAACATTCTTTTTAAAACCACAATCACCTAAACTAGTACACCACTCATTCATTTGTTGAGCATAACTAGCATCTTCACACTCACAATTATGAACACACTCCCAACCTGAAAACAACCTCTTAACATAAACAACAGTACAACTATCACTAGCTTGAGAACAAATCTTAGAAGCTACATCCCCATTATCCTTAACATCAAAACCAGGAGCATGTTTAGGCAAACATAGATTAATAACAGGTTTATCATCACTCAATTGAATTGTTTTAGAATAACAATCTTGATTACCACAATTACCTTGTAAACACTCTTGCCACATATTAATCCTACAAACAGCAGAAGAAAAACTTGCATTATTCTTATTAACATTCTCTTGATAACAAACCTCATTTCTAAAATCCTGACAAGCCTCTTGTATAACTTCACCATTTACACATGAATATCTATAATGTCTACTACCAACAACATCTTGTCCACTACCAGTAGAAGATTCATAAACACACCAAGACTCTCCATTCTTTCTATCTGTCTTCTTACCATTACTATCAATAGCATCAGGACAATTCATATTACCACATATAAAATCCCCATCTAAAGGTTTAACAGCACCAGCAGCAACACATCTACTACCTAAAGCAAAATCACAATTCCCACAATCTTTATTTAAAATATTTCCAGAATCAGGATTACAACTCTGAAGCTTATTTAATACCTCTCCATTATTCCAACTCTCTTCTTTATCACTAGAATAAACATTCTCTCTATTACCACAAGAGTCAAACCAATACACTTCATCCTTTCCTTCAACACAACCTGTATAAGATTGCTTTTCACACGAAGTATTCAACTCTTCATTAGAACATAAATAATCTTTATAAAAATCACCATTACACTCTTGTCTAGATAAAAAACTACACTGCTTTTCATCACCAACATTTCTAACACAAGCACCCATCTCTGAAAAATCAGAAAGAATTAAACAACTAGCCTCTGTCCTAATCTCTGGTTTAAAATCTAAAACATAATTCCCATCTTGACTTAGTTTATCACATCTTGTAGAAGTTACAAATTGAGTACTATCACCTAAAGCACAACATCCTTTTCTACACTCAGCAAGATTACAATTCTCATCACTACTCCACTCTCCTCCATCTGCTTCACACTTCCACTTAGGACTTCTCTCCATACAAACACCTTCTTCACTATCAAAACAACAACCTAATTCACACTCAGAACTATCTTCACACTTAACATTACTAATTAAACTTCCACTACATGTATCACTCTCAGAACTAAGAATATCTTGACAAATCCCATCACTTCCAGAAGTACAACAACTTAAAGATTGAGCATCAACACTTCCAACTAATTTAGAAGAATCATATAAAATAAATGAAAATGCAAACACACTTACAAATAACATAATTAATTCAAATCCTACAATTGCTTTTCTCCCTTTTTTATTCATCTTAATTACATTCCAGCAGGAATAGCACAACCCCTTATTGCAATATTTAGTTTTTGTTTTGTCTTTCTATCTTCAATAATATAAATCTTACTTACCTCATCCCCAGAACCAATCTGTTTTTTCTCAATTCTAATATTAGGATGTCCAACCATATAACCCACATACTCAAAACTACAATACTCTGCTTCATTACTCACTATCTTATTAGCAACACTAGCTAATTCATACAAACTACTAGAAAAACTAACATCAAACTGAGTAAATCTCTGACTCTGCTCTTTTTCAATCTCAAACACCCTATTAATATTCACACCTACTTGTTTCATTTTTAATTCAACATCCATATCCATCTCTTCAAGATTTACACTATAACCTTGATTTTCATAATCACTTCTTAAACTATCAAAACACTCATCAACATAATCAAAAATATATGATTTAATTTCTTCTTCTAAATGATTAATATAAACAGGTTCTTGATTTACACACTGAGAATAGTAATTCTTTTGATAACATAAATAAGCTATAGTTTTATTATCATACCACTTAAACAATGCAGGAGAAATATAACCTCCTTTCTCAAGCATAATACTAATCCCTTGTTCTACTCTTTCCTTAACACAAGCATCTATCTCTTGCTTAGGATTAACCTGCCTAGGACTAATAATACTAATATCACTTCTTAAAAAGATATACAAAAGAACAGCAACTACAATTACAATTCCTACTATTATGAAGATTGTAACTTGTGCTCTTTTATTTTTTTTACTTATTTCATTACCCATAAATTCACCCCTAATTTTTT
>CAYYLH010000037.1:0-8785 GCA_964472575.1 Candidatus Woesearchaeota archaeon | reverse complement strand
ACCAAAACCATATGAATTAATTAACACCTTTACAAACTAAAAATCTAATTAATTAACATAATACAAATAAAATAATTATAAACAAACCAATTTAGTTTCTTTGATATATGTCAAGTGAAGAACTTTTGTTCTGCTTGCATTATTCTTTCTTTTTTAAAGAAAGTCGTATCATTTAGCCTTCTTACTCAAAACAATAGCCATTACAACACCTATAATAACTAAAAGAACAAATCCAAACCAATCAGCATAAACCCATTCATTTAATAAATCCCAATTAACAGCCCAATTAAAAACATAAGAAGCAGAAACTAATAATATAACAATTAAAATTCCAATAACAACCCAGGCTAACCACTTAGTATCAGAAAAAACCTTTAAGCTATCCTTTCCAAGCATTCCAACAATCAACATAATTAAAAATAAAGCAACAGCACCAACAGCAACCCAGGAAGTAGATACATTAACAAAATCAACTAAAGAAACATTTAATATAAAAAAACTAGCAATTAAAAATGAAATAAAAACATTAACAAACTGATTACCTAATATCTCTGTCTTTTGCAAAACAGCATATATAATTAAAAATACAAATAAAAATGCAATTATAGGTAAAAAATAACTCAACCAAGCTAATGAAACTACCATATTATCAATTATCACCAGATCTAATAATCCAGATAATTCCTCCAATCACAACAACTAAGATAATTAAAGGCCAAAAATACTCTTGCAACCACCAAGAAATATTGTAATTTCCACTCATCCAAAAATTCCAATTAGTAATAGCCCAAACAACAACTCCAATACCAACTAAAAATCCAATCCAAGCAACCTTACTTTTATCATTATCATCATCAGGATTATAAAAAAATCCAATAGCAATTATTAAAACTAAAAAAACAGCTAAACCAATACCAAACCTAGGAAATATAGTAGCAAAAAATGTAGACACAAAATCAAACTGCAATGATAAAAATCCAATAGCTAATGCAATAATAGCATTAATCCCTTTTGTCTTTTCAGCATCACCAAAAATCCTAGCTTTTTGTAAAATTCCAAACACAACAGCAAAGATTAATAAAAATGGAAATACATAAGAAAAAACACCCATAGCAGCCCACTGATTTAGTATCTCTGTTATTGAAGTAGTTATAGCCATGTTTTATTTATGATATTTTAATTTAAATATGTTTTGATTACTCAAAGATTACTCAAAACTAACCACTACTACCTCCGCTCTTTCCAGTAAATAAAACAATAGCAACAGCACCAACAACAACCACTAACATAATAATATTTAACCACAAACCTTCAGAACCAAAAAACCAAGTATCAAAATACTCCCACAATCCAGTAATATAAACCATAACACCAATAACAAATAATCCAGCTAAAATTCCAAAAACCACTTTCATCCAAGTAGGAGAACTAGATAAATCTCCAGCAACAAAACCATATAATAAAAAGAAAACTAAAATAACAGCTAAACCAACAGCAGCCCATGCAACTAAATTAACAATCACATCTGTCTGATATGAAAAAGCAGTAACAATCAAACCAAAAACCAAAGCAACCAAAGCATCTACTTGTGCCCTACTATCTCCTAGTAATTTAGATTTTTGTAAAACAGCAAAAACAATAACAAAAACTAATAAAAATGGCAGCAAAACCCTCATAAAAAAATCTGATGCAAATATAAATTCCATTTTCTCTTTTTTAAATTTCCTTAAACAAGATCTTCTTCACCAGGCATTTCTTCCTCTTCTTGTTTAGAAGGAACAGCATTCTTACTAATTAATACAATATCTCCAATAGCTTTTACAAACTGGTGTGGCATTACAATTCCTCTTGCACCACCTAATACACCTGACAAGCCAGACTCTCTTGAAACTACAATTCTCCAACCATCAATAGTATTATCAACTAAATTCAACTCTTCAACCATTCCAAATAAATCACCAGAGTCTGTATAGACTTTTCTTCCAATTACCTCGCTTAATCTTTTTATTTTCAACATGGATGTATAAAAAACTCTCCCTTTAAATACATTTCTATACTATAACATATCTCATAAGATTTATAAGCATTAAACAATAGAAAATACTATGAAAAATCAACTATTAAGAGAAATTCTAATAGTATTACTAGCATCAATAATCTTAGGATTTACAGTCTCATTCCCAAATACCGCAACTGTTATCTCCTCTATAATATACTTCTTAATACTAATCACAATAAATATCTTAGCAAAAAAACTAATCTCTTATTATTTTGAAGCTAATTCAAAAATAAAATTCTGGAGCTGGGAACAATTCTGGTTTACAAAAAAAGCTCATTTTAAAAAACCAATTCCAATGCTATGGCTTCCTTTAATCTTAACAATATTTACAAAAGGATATTTTTACTGGTTAGGAATACTAGGATTTGATGTAGAACCAAAAACAGAAAGAATATCTAGAAGACACGGACTATATAGATTTACACAAATGACAGATTGGCACATAGGATTAATAGCAGCTTCAGGAGTTATAGCAAATCTATTACTTGGAATAATAGCTTACCTAATCGGATTTGAACCACTTGCAAGACTTAGTATTTATTATGCAGCTTGGTCAGTAATTCCTATCTCAGATTTAGATGGAACAAAAATCCTATTCTCAAATAGAGTTCTATGGTTTACAATAACAACAATCACAGCTATCTTCTTACTATTTGCATTATCTATTGTATAAAACTAGTTATTAAATTAAAAAATAAATCTACTTCTTCCCATCCTTATCAAAAAACACTAAATAAATCAAAGGTAAAATACCTATAGAATTAATAATAAAAATAGCAACAAACCACCACACCTGCTTATTCCTTGCACTTCTCCACAATCCAATCCCCTTCCAAACAGCCTCCCAAATAATAACCAATGCAAGAATTACAAATCCAACACTATAATATAATCCATTCATAATCAACTCAACACTTCAAACTTTATAAACCTTATCAGCTTTTCATAAAAATGAAAGAAATAAAAGAGTTAAAACTAAAACCAAGAGACTATCAAATCTCAATCTATAAAACTTGTAAAGAAAAAAACTGCTTAGTAATCCTACCAACAGGAACTGGAAAAACACTAATAGCAATAATGTTAGCAATTCAAAGATTTAAACAATATCCTTTAGAAAGAGTTCTAATTCTAGCACCCACCCGTCCTTTAGTTGAACAACACTTTAAATCATTTAAAAAAAATATTCCAGAAGACTGGGCAGACATGCAGATTTTTACAGGAAAAACACCTGCAAACCAAAGAAGAAAAATCTGGCAAACAGCAGAATTCATATTCTCAACACCACAATGTATTGCAAATGACCTAAAAAAAGGACTCTATAAACTAGAAGATGTATCACTTTTAATTGAAGATGAATCACATAGATGTCTTAAAAACTATTCTTATAATTTCATATCACAACAATATCACCAACAAGCACAACATCCAAGAGTTCTAGGATTAACAGCCTCTCCAGGAAGTGATAAAAAAACAATCACAAAAGTCTGTGAAAACCTTGGAATACAAGCAGTAGAAATAAGAACACGAGAAAGTGAAGATGTAAAACCATATTTACAAGAACTAGAATTTGAAAAAATAGACATAGAATTCCCAACAGAATTTGAAGAAATAAAAACCCTTTTACACGAACTCTATAAAAGAAAGGTTCAAGAACTAAAAAATAGAAAAGTCTTATTCTCATACCCATCTAAAACCTCCTTATTAGAGTGTCAAAGAAGAGTAATGAGAGCAATCTCATCAGGTAATAAAAATATGAATTATCTAATGTCTGCTTCTGTATGTGCACAAGCAATCAAACTCCAACACGCAATAGAATTAATAGAAACACAAACACTTTCATCATTTATACAATATATGAAAAAAATCTATAAAGAATCAGATGCAAAAAAATCAAAAGCATCTCAAAGACTAGCTTCTTCTCCAGAATTTTCAAAAGCATACTCTCTTGCACTCTCACTAAATATAGAACACCCAAAACTAGAAACACTAAAACAACTAGTAGAAAAACAAATATCTCAAAATAAAGATGCAAAAATTCTAATATTTACACAATATAGAGACACTGTAATACAAATCACACAACAACTAAACAAAATACAATATGTTAAAGCAGATAATTTTGTAGGTCAATCAAAGAAATCACACGGCTTAGATAAAAAAGGAAATGAAAAAACAACAGGCTTAAATCAAAAAGAACAACAACAAAGAATTCAGGATTTTTCACAAGGAAAAATCAATGTTCTAGTAGCCACATCTATAGCAGAAGAAGGTCTAGATATCCCAGAAGTAAATGAAGTTATATTCTATGAACCAGTTCCCTCAGCAATACGTTCAATCCAAAGAGCAGGAAGAACAGCTAGATTAGCACCAGGCTCTTTAAAAATACTAGTAACAAAAAACACAAGAGACCAAGCATACCACTATGCATCCAGAGCAAAAGAAAAAAGAATGCACTCAGCAATAGACTCAATCAAAAAAGATTTAAATTCTGATAAACAACAAAGTTTATTCAAAAATGAAAAAACTAATTGAAAACATCTTCTCATTTAAAAAAGAAAAACAAAACAAAAATAAAAAAACAAATATCCAAAAGAAAAAAATCCAAATTATCATAGATAATAGAGAAAAACAATCTCTTCTCCCTGCATACCTATCAAAACAATGTGAAATAAAATTTGAACAACTAAATATAGCAGACTATATAATAAATAAAACAGCAATAGAAAGAAAAACACTTTCAGATTTTATAAACTCAATATTTAATAAAAGACTATTTAACCAGCTAATTGAAATTAAAAAATATCCTTCTTACTTTCTAATTATTGAAGGAGATTTAGAAAAATTTAAACAAGATAAATCAAATGAAAAACTAATCAATCCAATAAAAGGAATGATTCTCTCAATAATAACTCGTTATGAAATTCCAATAATCTTTACAAAAAATGAAAAAGACACAGCATCTTACATCTTATTACTAGCAAAAAAACAGAAAAAGTCTCAACTATCCACAAGACCAACAAAATCAACCAAATCTAAAAAAGAACTCCAACAATTCATTTTAGAAGGCTTTCCTTCAATAGGCCCTGCTACAGCAAAAAAACTCTTAAAAAAATACTCTACACTAAAACAAATATTCAATGCAAATGAACAAGAACTAAAAGATATTTTAGGTAAAAAATCTAATCTGTTTGTTGACTTGTTGGATTAAACCCGTCTAAATACTGATCAAGATTAACTAACCAATATCCATCAAAATGATCCTCTGGATTATCAGAACTCTGATAACCTGGCCCTTCTGGATGATTAAAATGAACAACCCTTTTTCCCTCTTCAATATCCATGCCAGGAAGAATAACATAACTACTACCATTCTTACTAACCTTTTCGACTAATTGTCTTTCAAAATAATTTATCCTAGATTCATCTCTAGATAAAGCTGTAAGAAATCTTCTATCTTTTCTAAATTCTAAATCATTTTTAACAAGAATTACTACAGAATCTAATTTTGCTCTTTCAAGTTCAGATAATCTTTCTTCCCTATTTCCTTTTCCAGCCATTAAAATAACTAAACACACAAACACTATAAAAATTAAATTATTCTAAAAAACATATATTAAAAACAATATTTATTTAAACCCTCAAAAGCTTTCATATTTAATGTTTTTAATTAAACTCAAATTCTTCTAGTATTTCATACTCTGGACCAAAAGGTTTTAATTCAGATTTAATCAAATAAAACCTATCAACACTAAAAGACTTCTTACTAACACTAATTTCATTTAACCTTTTTAAAAACAATTTTCTATCTTTAACACTCTTAACTCTTGCTAAGGTAATATGCCCCATAAATCTATTCTCTTTTTCAAATCCAAGCCCCTCTATAGAAGAATCAATCAACCTCTGTAACTCATAAACACCCTTACCTAAAACCTTAACCCAAACAATCCTAATAAAATTAGAAGAAAAAACCCCTAAACTACCTAATCCTAAATCAAAACTACTAAATTTAATCTTTTTCAATTCTTTTTTAACCTCTTCAATCTTCTCTTCATCAATCTCGCCTAAAAATTTCAAAGTCAAATGTAAATTCTCTAGTTCAACAAACTTTCCAACAAAAACCTTTTTCTTATCCAACTCTTTCTGAATTCTCTCTATCTCTCTAACAATTTCCCTTGGTAAATCAATAGCAATAAAACATCTCATTTTAACTCAATACAAAACTAGCATACTTCTTAATCTTAGACAATTCTTTAATATCTTTTAAACTAACCTCTCTAATGCTCTTTTCATAATCATAATAATTCTTAGCATCACCTGCTAACTCTTCAAATATCAAACCAATACAACTAACATCAGAACTCTCAGAATCCACCTTCTTATTTCCAACTAACTGATTCTTTGTCTCTTCTAGCTCTTTTTCATCTATACTATCCATTTTTTCAAACTCTTTTAAACTTAAATCAATAACCTCTTTTGTTTTAGATTTATCAGTCCCTGCATAGATAACTAAATAAGAATAATCAATACCTACATCTAAATAAGACTTAACACTATAAACCAGCCCTCTTTTCTCTCTTATCTCTTTAAATAATTTAGATGAAAACCCATATCCAAGAATAGTAGAAAATACCTCCCCTGCATATCTTTGCTCTTCTTTTAACTTAGGAAATCCAAACCCAATACAAAGATTAGCTTGTTGTAAATCATTTCTACTCTCTTTTGTTTTTTTATCTTGTAACTCTATTTTAGGTTTTGTTATTTTTTTACCTTTTCTTTCAACACAAAACTCTTTAGCATAATCAACAACATCTTTAAAATCATTATTACCAACAACACATAAAATAGTATTCTCAGGAACATAAATCTCTCTATGTTTTTCTAATAAGGTCTTTCTATCTAATTTCTTAATTACCTCTGCAACCCCACCACCAAATAATCCAAAAGGACTTTTAAATAAATTCTTTTTAATCATTTCTAGTGTGTGTCTTGAAGGTGTATCATGATACATCTTTATCTCCTCACAAATAACATTAGCCTCTTTTTCAATCTCCTTTTCAGGAAAAACAGGATTAAAATAAATATCAGATAAAACATCAACTGCTAATTTTAACTTATCACTAGGTAACTTAACATGATAAGCAGTAATCTCTTCATGAGTAAATGCATTCAAGTTTCCACCTACTTTTTCTAATGTCCTTCCAATCTCATCAGCACTTCTCTTCTCAGTTCCTTTAAAACATAAATGCTCTATAAAATGTGCAATTCCTTTTTCACTCTCTAGTTCATAAGCACTTCCATACTTAACAGCAAACATAACCGTGGTCACAGGAACATCTCTCTTCTCATGCAAAATAGTCATTCCATTATCTAATACCTTTTTACTAAACTTCATATTATACTAAAATAATTTTAGTTTATAACTATAACTATTATAAAATTCCATTAAAATAAAATCAACTAAAAACAAGAAACCTTTCAAAATCTAACTCAAAATCATCTAAAAGATTAAAATTCTCCTCAACAAAATCCTTAATCCACTCACCTTTAGCTTTTTTCAATCCACCTGATAAACTCTTTAAAGGAATACTAACAACAATCTTTTCACAATAATCCCTAATCCCTAATAAAAACTTCTTAGAAAAATCCCTTTCAAATCCTTCTAAAGCATCTAATACCTGAAATAAGAATACACATCGGGGTTTTTCTTGTTTATCTAATATCCTTACAATTCTTTTCAAATTAAATAAATCTTCTTGAATAGCCTTAGCACTAAACTTATTCTCTTTAAAATACTCATTCATCATATCAACTAACTGACCACTTGCTTCAACACCTACATAACTAAAATCATTCAAAACACTAGCTAAATAATCATAAGAAAACCCACTAACCCCACACCCTAAATCTACAACACTCTTTTCATTTCCTTTTAAAATTCTTTTATATAATTCCTTATAATCTCTTTCTTTAGAAGATTTATGAATATCTAATGCCTCTTTTCCTTTAAACTTCCTTTTTAACAATCTATTAGTTAAAAAAACACCAAAATACTTTCTTAAAAAACCTCTAGTAGCTTTAATATCCTTATTACAAATAATCAAAACTCTCTCAACAAGACTATCAGGCAACTCACTTAACTCTTTCTTTTCTTTCACTTTTTCAATTAATTCTTTATCCATTCACAAACCTCAAAATCATCTCCTTATTCCTAACCTCTGGATGAAACAAAACACCATAAATCTCTTTTAATTTATGTTTAACAGACTGCACAATTCTATTTCCCTTACAACAAACACTAAAATCATCTAATAAAGAAAAATCACAATAACTATTATGCAAATGCCATACTTCTATCTCCTCACTTTTAAAAACACCTAAAAAATCTCTATTAAATAACTCTTTAAAATATCCAATCTCTGTCTTCTTTTTCAATTTCCCACTAAAAACAAGCCCAATAATCTGCATTCCAGCACAAATACCAAGAACAGGCTTATCAAAATTCCTTAACCAATCAAAACTCGAAAGATTCCCAACAAAAGCATCATCTTTCAAAGAAGTTCCACAAATAATTACCCTATCACACTTATTCAAATCCTCCTTACTAATATCTAAATAATGCTTAACTACACATTCAATACTATTCAAATCTAAAATATCTTTAATAGGTTTTACAAACTCTAATTCATGCATCTTCTCCTTACATGTTGAAACTAATAAAATCATAAA
>CAYYLH010000036.1:0-8870 GCA_964472575.1 Candidatus Woesearchaeota archaeon | reverse complement strand
AAGTGCTTCCATATTGTATTTTTTTATTGCTTGTTTTAATGCATTGGTTTTTCTTTCATTACAACACTCAAAACAACCTGACTGAGGTGTTATATTTTTTTTATCTGCTTGTTCATTTTTATAGGTAATTAGGTTTAAGTTCCATTTTTCTGCATATTTTTTTTTAAAATCATAGATTTCTTTGAATTTGTATCCTGTATCAATGTGTAAGACTGGAAATGGAATTTTTCCAAAGAATGCTTTTTTACATAGCCATAGTAAGACTGTTGAATCTTTTCCAATGCTCCAGAGTAATGCAGGATTTTTATATTTTTTATAAGCTTCTCTTATTATGAATATGCTTTTTTCTTCTAATTTATTTAGGTGTTCCATTTTATTTTTAGAGTTATTTAGTTAAGATGGTGTTTACAAACCTAATCTTTTAATTATTTTATCTTTATCAAATTCTTCTAAATCTTTATATTCTTGACCTGTTCCTATGAATAGGATTGGTTTGTTTGTTACTTGTGTTACTGATAGTGCTGTACCACCTTTTTCATCTACATCTGTTTTTGTTAGTATTATTCCTGTTAAGTCTATTGAATTATTAAAGTCACGAGCTTGTTCAACAGCATCATTACCTGTTGTTGATTCTGCTACAAAGATTTTCATATCTGGCTTGTTAACACGGATGATTTTTTCCATTTCTTTCATTAGACTGTCTTTTGTGTTCATTCTTCCTGCTGTGTCTATTAAAACTACATCTATTTTGTGTTTTTTTGCATAGCTGATTGCATCATAACCTACTGAAGCAGGGTCTGAATTATAGTCTTTTTTTATGATTGGTATTTTTAGTTTGTTTGCATGATGTGTTAGTTGTTCTATTGAGGCTGCTCTAAAAGTATCTGCTGCTGCTAAACAGACTGAGAGTTTTTCTTTTTTTAGTTTGTAAGCTAGCTTAGCTATTGAGGTTGTTTTACCTGTTCCATTGATTCCTACAAAAGCGATTACATAAGGAGTTTTTTGTTTTAATTGAGATTTTATTTTTTGAATTATTTTAGGAGGGTTTTCTAGTATTGAGGATATTGCATTTTTAAGTGATTGTTCTAGATTAGTTTGTTTTAGATTTTTACCTATTAGTTCTTTTTTTAGTTCTAATTTTATTGATTCTATTGCTTCATAAGCTACATTGTTTTGAAGTAATATTAATTCTAGTTCTTCAAAGAGTTCTTCAAATGAATCTTCATCTAGTTTTTTTCTAAATCTGTCAAAGAAAGATGTTTTTTCTTTTGATTCTTCTTGTGTTTGCTCTTTATCTTGTTTTTCTAGTTGTTTTAATTGTGCTAGTTTTTCTTCTACTGATTCTGGTTGAGATTCATATTTTTGTGTTCCTGGATTGAATTCTTTTTTTAGTTCTATTTGTTTGTCTGTCTTTTTAGGTTTTGTTGATTTCTTTGTCTTTTTCTTAGTTTTTTTATCTTTTTTTGATTTAGTAGTTTCACTAGGTTTTTCTTGTTTTGCTTTTTTTGTCCATGACTTTAGCTTGTCTTTTAGGAATTTGAACATATATATTTTAGTCAAACAAGCTTTATAAAGTTTTGAGCTCTTTTCTTAGTATGAAGAAGATATTTATTGTGTTAGATGGTGTTGCTGATAATTCTTGTAAGTTCTTAGATGGGCAGACACCTTTAGAAGCTGCTAATAAGCCTAATTTAGACTGGTTTGCTGAAAATGGGCAGAATGGATTTATGTATCCTATTAAAGAGCAGGTTGTTCCTGATTCTGATGCTGCTATTACTTCTATTTTGGGTTATAATCCTAATATGGAATCAAGAGGGGTTATAGAGGCTATTGGAAGTGATATTAAATTTGATAGAGGAGATTTAGTAGTAAGAACTAATTTTGCTAGTATTGATGGATTAGAAGATAGAAAGATTTTAGATAGAAGGGCTGGAAGGAACTTAACTAGTGAGGAGATTTTAAAATTAGAGAGTGAGATTAATAGTATTCAGTTTGATTTTCCTTTTGAGTTTCATGCTACTTCTCAGTATAGAGGTATTTTGATATTTAAAGGAGGATTTTCAGATAATATTTCTAATACAGACCCTGAATATGGAAGTAATGCAAAAAGAGGAGAGTATGTTTTAGATGCTAAAGCTTTAGATAGTGATGAAGATTCTGAATTAGCTGCTGATATTTTGAATCGGTTTAGTGAAAAGGTATTTCATACTTTGTCTAGTTGTGATGTTAATTTTGAAAGAAAGAAAAAAGGATTAATGCCTGCTAATTTTTTATTGTTTAGAGATGCTGGAATTGAAAAACCTAAATTTAAAAAGATTAAAGGGAAGTGGGTTGGATTTGGTTATACTCCTTTGGTTAATGGAATTATTAAGAGTGCTGGTATGAAGTTAGAGAGTTTTGATTTGCCTAGGATTAAGACTATGGATGTTTATTCTTATCAAGTAGATTTGTTAAAGTTAGCTTGTAAAAAGGCTATTAAGGCTTTGAAAAGAAATTGGAAAAAGTATGATAAGATGTTTATTCATTTTATGGAGACAGATGTTCCTGCTCATGATAATAAGCCTTTAGAAAAGGTTAAGATGATTGAGTTGGTAGATAGGTATTTTTTTAGTTATTTGAAAAAGAAGTGTAAGGATGTTGAGATTGTAATTACTTCTGACCATACTACTTCTTGTAAGTTTAAAAGACACACTGCTGACCCTGTTCCTGTAATTTATTTTAATGGAAAGAGGGATGATATTGAAGGATTTTCAGAATCACAGGCTTTGTATGGTGGTTTGGGAAAAATATATGGAAAAGAGCTTTTGAAGAAGGTTGGATACATATAGTTTGAGATAACAATTCTTTTAAATTTAGATAAACTGGTTTTTACATGATTACTTATAATGAGTTGTATGAGTTGTTAAGAAAGGAGAGATATAGTGAGGAACTTCAGAAATTAGGTAAGAAGTTTTTAAAAGAGGTTGCTGATTATTTTGAAGATAAAAAAGCTATCTTGAATAAGGATAGTGATATGTTTTCTGATATGGCTATTAAGAGTAAAAAGCAGTTTGAGAATGCTGTTTCAATATTTAAGGAGTTGTTAACTAGGAGAAGGAAGAAGATTTTGAATTTAGCTTTTGTTGCTTCTGAAACAGGGATATCTAAAAGAGATTTTGAGAATATGTTAGATTTTGAAAGAGAGTTATTTGAAGAAATTACTAAGTCTTTAGAAAAGGCAGATAAAGGAATGAATGAGAGTATGAATTCTGTAGAAGATGATTCTAACTATCATTTAGTTAGATTTTTACAAGATGTAGAGGGTTTTATGGGTTTTGATGGTAATGAGATTGGACCGTTTGAAAAAGGAGAGGTTGCTAATCTTGAGAAAGAGATTGTTGATATTTTGAGTAAGGATAAAAGGGTTGAAGTTATTGAAGAAGATTAATTTCTCTTTTAGAAAAAGAGAAACCCAAGATAAGAGAAAACTATAATAGTAAGAAAAGCAGGCTTGCAAAAGAAACATAATGCTTATAAGAGTGTATAATAGTGAAATTTATGATCTTTAGAGTGTTAGTTAATTAATGGTGTTTTGCTCTTATTGTGATATTTGTGAGATATATGAAAAACCAGATTGTTATGCTGTTATTCATTCTGAAAATGATTCTGCTTATAAGCAGTGTTTAGTTGCAATGGTTAATAAATTACTTAATGAAGATAGCAGGGAAGAAGTAAAAGGATTAGATATTGAAGTAGTAGAGAGTGATTAGTTATTTTTCTGATTGATTTTAATTGCTTTTCCATTGATTATTGCATCTGATAGTTTTTTTCTTGCAGATGTTAGAATTCTTGATAGTGTTGGTTGAGAGACTTGCATTTGTTTTGCTGCTTTTTCTTGTGGTTGGTTTTCATAGTCTATTAGTCTGATAGCTTCGAATTCTGCTAGTTCTAGTTCTGTTTGTTCTATGTCTATCATTCTTATTCCTGCTGGTTTGAAGTAGTTTGCTCTTGGATTTCCTCTGATTCTTCTTCTTAGTGGAGGCCTCATTTTTCTTTTCTTATTAGATTTATTTTATGTTTAGGACATTTTAATTTTGAACAAGGTTGTCCTCTTTTGTGTTTAACTTTATAATCTCCTTTTGGACAGATACAATAGCCACCAGGGCCTTCTCCTTGTCTTTGTTGGTTTTGTTTTTTATGTTTAAACTCTCTGTTGTGTCCTAGAAGAGTTTTATAGTGTCCTAGACCTATGTCGTGTGAATCTATTTGTATTGTTACAAAGTTTAGTTGTTTTATTTTTGATATTAGTTGTTTTTCTAGTTTTTTAGTTAGTGTTGATGCTTCTTCTACTTTTAGTTTTGAAGGCAGTGTAATAGATATTTCTGCAAATACATTTTCACCTAGTCTTTGGGTTTTTATTGCATTTGTTTTGATTTTTTGTTTTTTCAGTATTTTTCTTATTTCTTTTTCTACTTCTTCTGCATGTGTTCCTAGTAGTGCGTCTGTTGTTTGTTTTCCAAGTGTTAGTGATTCTTTGATAATATATGCTCCTACTAGTAGTGCTATTATTGAATCAATATTTTGATAGTATCTAATAAAGAATAAGGAGATTAAGATTCCAAGAGATACTAGTAAGTCAATTCTTGAGTGAAGTCCGTCTGAGATTAAAGAGTATGAATTATGCTTTTTTCCATAGTGGATTTTTATTTGAGACATTATTAGATTTGTTAGTGCAGAGATAGACATTACTCCAAATGCTAGATAGTTTATCTTTAGTGGTTCTGGATTGAGAAAACCAGTTATAGCATCATAGATTATGATTACTCCTGATATGAAGATTATTATTGTAATTATAAATCCAGAGATTACTTCTGCTTTTCCGTGTCCATATGGATGTTCTTTATCTGCTGGTTTTTCTGCTGCTCTTATTCCTATATATCCTATTGTAGATGCAACTACATCTGTTGCAGAGTTTATACCATCAGCTAGAATAGAGGATGATTTTGATATAAACCCTACTATAACCTTTCCTATTGCTAAGAATAGATTTGCAATTACTGCTAGAATAGAGATTAAGGATTTTGTATTCATCTTTATATAATGTATATCTAATTTAAAAAACTAATGTAATCTATAAAATAAAAAAGAAAAAAATAAATTATTTTAGTTCTTTAAGTCTTTCTTGGATATCCTTTATATCTTGTTGAGCTTGTTCTAGCTCTTGTTCAAGGATGTCTTTTTCTTCAGATTTAGTTAGTGTTCTAGCTCTTCTTCCAAAGCCTTGTCTAAATCCACGACCCCTTCCACATGGGCCTAATCCTCTTCCTGTTAAAGGACCTAATCCATTTGGACCTGTTCTGTCCATATTTGGCATTTTAATTTTCCTCCTGATTTTAGTGTTTTTAGTTATGAATATATATTCATTATACTATTTAAATGTTTCGAATAGGTATTCATAACTCTTTTGTGGTTAGTAAGGTTTAAAAGTTATTTTTTGTTTGGTTGTTTAGGAGGTTTATTATGGCGGAAGAGAATTCAAATTGTATTTTTCCAAAATGTTCTAAGTGTGGAGCAGGTTATTTATTGCCTTTTTCATATAAAGAGGATGTTTTTGAAAAATGGAAGTGTTCAGAGTGTGGACACACTGTATTTAAGAAAGAGTAATTAGATATTTTTATTTTTTATTTTCTTGTTATTTTATTTATTAGTAGTGTGCTCCATAAAGCAGTTGTTGTTAAAGCAAGGATTGTTGAGAGTTTTAGATTTAGTGTGAAGTAGACTATTGATAGTCCTAACATTCCTAAGGAGTTTATTACTAGTAATTGTAAGTCTATTGGATTTTTATTTGATTTTATTACATGATAGATTTGAGGTATAAGTGCATAACTAAAAGCTATTGAGATAATTACTATTGCATAATCTTGCCATAACATATTATTTTATTGATTTTTTAGTTTATAATTATTTGGAATTGAGAATAGAAAAATTAAGCCTGCAGAAATCAAATCAAAGATTTTCAAACTGCATTCTTAATTAGGAAAATTAAGCCTGCAGAGGGATTCAAACCCCCGACCTACTGCTTACAAGGCAGCTGAGCAGCATTTCGTAAAACAAAATACTATTGCTCTATCACTGAGCTATGCAGGCGTGCTAAGCACTACAGGCTTAGATTTAGATGAGGATTTGAGTTTAAAAGGTTTATGGGTTTAAGCCTTAGGGGGAATATATTATCAAATCTAGTATAGTAAAAAGGAATATTATTTGTATAATTTATTTTTATTGGATTTGGCTGAGTGTTTAATTTTTCTAGTATTTTTGTAAGTTCTTTAAGAAACTCCTTATCTTTTAATTTTAATTGAATTCTTTTTCTAGAAACAGAACCATCAGTATCAATTAATCCTGAGATATAGTGTAGTTTGTTTTTTCCATTTATTCTTTTTGGAAATTTTTTTGAATATTTTGCTTCTAAGTATTTAAAATAATAAAATATTGTTGCATTTTGATGTTGAAGATAAAAAGTTTTATTTTTCCTTTTATCTTTTTTTATATTTCCATAGATATTAAATTCTTTTTTAAATAGTTTATTTAAATATTTTAAATGGAAAGGGTATTCAGAATAGATTCTTAACATATAATGAAACCCACCTCTTTTCCTTTTTGATTTTATTAGTGTCCCATCACCTGCGATTACTCCAACTAAATAACTTATATCAAAATTAATTTCAGGTATTTTGACCTTGCTCCTTCGTGTTAGAACATATTTTTTGTTTATCTTATGAAATATGTTATTTTTTGAAAGGATTTTAGAGATTTTTTTAATCATATATTAATAAGTAGCTTATCCTTTTAGTATTTTTATAACTATTTTAGAATTAATATATAATCTCACAATACATGGGAATCTTCAGCTCTTGGATAATCATGAAGTTCATCTACTGAAAACCATAAAGCCATTTCATTTTTAGCATCTTCTTCATTTCCTGATGCGTGAATTATATTTTTTACTGGAATTTCTTTTTTATCTGCATATTCAAATGAGACATGACTATAATCTCCTCTTATTGTTCCTGGTAGTGCTGATTTTGATTCTGTATCTCCTACTAGTTTTCTAACATTTTCAATAGCATTTACTCCTTGTACTGCAATTGCAACTACAGGTCCTGATGTTAAAAAGTCTAAAAGTCTTGTTCTTACTGCTTCTCCTCTTCTTTCAGCTATATCTTCTGTATAGTGTTTCTTTGCAACGTCTTTATCTACTTGTGTAAGTTTTAATCCTATTATTTTTAATCCTCTTTGTTCAAATCTTTTGATTATTTCTCCTATTAACCCTCTTGATACTCCGTCAGGTTTTACTAGAACTAGTGTTTGCTGAATCATTTTTTAGTTGATTTCTTTTTCTTCTTTTTAGTTGTTTTTTTCTTAGTTTTTTTATTTGATGTTTCCTTAGTTGATTTCTTTTTTGTTTCTTCTTTATCTTTACTTTCATTAGTTGTTTCTTTTGCTTCTTTTAATTTTTTAATCTTTTCTCTTGCTTCATCTAATTCTTCTATTTGTGATTTTTCTTCTTTATCTTCGGTCAGACTTGATTTTGCTTTTGATAAGTCTGCTTTTTCTATTTCTTTTGTTTCTATAATTCTTATATCACAGAATGATAAAGGATATACTTTTTTTAGTTTAGGTAGTAATTCTTTTTGTAGGTCTCCTTCAAGAATAGATTTACAAATATCTATGAAGTTATTTTGTTTTGCAAATTCTGTTAAGAATTCTTTTGCAGTATTTCTCAGATTTCTTCTTACTGCTCTTGATACTTTTTTTCTTGTAATTAGAAAGGGTTTTATTCTTGCTCTTATATCTTTACACTGTCTTTCAAATGAATCTTCTACATAGTTTACTCTTTTTCTCATCATTCTTTTGATGTAGAATTTCATTATTTGTAATTTCTGCGGGTATGCTGTTAGTGTTTCATTGTCATTGAAGATTTTTAATACTGCTTCTAGTGATTTTCCTCTTAATTTTCTTGATAGGTCTAGTTTGATTGTTTTTTTATCTAGGAATTCTGGTGTTCCCATTACTTCTACCTCTGTATCTAGAACAGGTACTTGTATTGTTATGAATTTCTTTTTTAGGGCCATTATTCTATTACCACCTTTGATACTCTTTTAGCATTATGCCAGTTTAGTGATTTTCCACATTCTGAACAAGTGAAAAGAATATTTGGTTTTTTATTTGTTTTAGTTTTTCTTTTATGTTTTGGATTTGCAGGTCTAGAACCCCATTTACCTTTGTTTCCTATTCCTCTTCCTAGTCCTCTAAGTTTTGCTCTTTGTTTAGCTCCTCTTTTTAGAGTACCTCTTTTAATACCAGTACTCATTTGCTTTATTTTTTGTTCTGTTCTTTTTTTACAAAACTTACAGTATCTTTTTGTTTTTTTAGGTAATTTCATTATAAAGACAACCTCTGGTTTTTATTAGCGCAAGCTTTACAGCACTTGACCTCAAACTTTCCTACTGAATTAGTCAAACTTTGTTTGTATTTCATATTTTTACTCATTGAAGAAGGTTTTTAAAGGTTTGTGTGTTTATGGTCTCGCAGTACTTCTTTCTTTAGAAAAGAAAGATGTACGCACAAAGAAACTATAATGGTTAGAAAAGAAATAAGATAAAGATGAGAGTAAGATTTGAAAAAGGAAAACAAAGAGAATTTTTAACAGTAGCCCTAGATAGGATTGGATGTCCTTCACTAAGGGCTTTGAGAGGATTTGGTTTTGATACTAATTACTCTAGTTTAAAGAATTACTTTAATGAGTCTAGAAGTTTGCCTTTAGATTTATTTGAGAATTTATGTTATTTAGCTAAGATAGATAAGAGCGATTTGAAGTTTGAATTTTTAAA
>CAYYLH010000035.1:0-8976 GCA_964472575.1 Candidatus Woesearchaeota archaeon | reverse complement strand
AAAGATTTATTCAAATCTATTAAAAATATTAGTTTAGAATGGCCTATGGAGGTTGGAAATTTTAATTGTTTTAAAAAAGTTTATGGAGATAGTAATATCTTAAAAAGGATTTTTAGTATTATTAAAGGAATTCCAAAAAAGAAATTTATAAGTGTGATTGAACATAATCTTCCTGTTATTTACGAAGAGTTAGGAGCATTAAAATCTGCATTAGTTAGAAAAAAAATAAATAATAGGAATTTAAATTTTCTTGCTAAAAATTTAGTTTATACTACTGCGATTTATTTAGCCTTATTAAATAAGTCAGGATTATTTGGAAGTAATTATCGTGTTTTTGAAGAGGTTTATAAATTAAAGAAGTTGCCTAAAAGTTATAAAAGACAAGCAGAACAAATTTTGAATTTTAAGAGTAAGAAGAAACTTGTTAGAGTAGCTGAGGACTTTGTTGAGAACTTTATAGAATTTCTTAAAAAAGAGGGTATAATGTTTAAAGAAGTAAAGAGTATTCAGGAGGTTAATTTTTAATGAATTCAGATGATATATTAAAAAAATATGAAGCTAAGATAGAGAAGCAGTTAGGTAATTATAATTCTGCTTCTTCTAATTCTAAGTTTAGTAGTTCTTATACTAAGTTTAAAGATGCAATGGCTCCTGAGTATTCTAGATATGAAAGATGGTGTAAGAGTCTTGGTAATTTTATTCATTTAAAGGTTAGTGAAAAAGATAAAGAAAAGATAGATAAGCAGATAGAGACTGCTCATTTAGATTTAACAGCTTCAGAGGTTTTGGTTTTTGCTATATCTATGTTGTTTTTAATATTAGTAGGTGGTGTTTTGATTCAGTTAGGGGTGTGGTTGTTGTTTAGTTTTATTTCTTTTATGTTATTGTTTTTGAATTTATTAGTTAGTATTTTTATTTTTTATTATGCATATAAAACTCCTCAGAGATTAGCTTTGAAATGGAGATTAAAAGCTTCATCACAGATGGTGCCTGCTATTTTGTATATTGTAATTTATATGAAGCATACTAGTAATTTTGAAAAAGCTGTTTCATTTGCTGCTGAACACTTACCAGAGCCATTAGGTTTAGATTTAAGAAAGATATTTTGGGATGTTGAAGTAGGTAAGTATTCTAGTATTAAGGATAGTGTTGATAGTTATTTAGAAAGTTGGAGAGATTATAGTTTAGAGTTTATAGAAGCATTTCATTTAATAGAGAGTAGTTTGTATGAGCCTGAAGAGGCAAGAAGGATTGCTATTTTAGAGAAGTCATTACAAGTTATTTTAGATGGTGTTTATGACAAGATGTTGAAGTATACTCATGAAGTAAAGAGTCCATTGACTAATGTGTATATGCTTGGAATTGTTTTACCTACTCTTGCTTTAGCTATTTTGCCTTTAGCTTCTACTATGTTGCAAGGAGCTTTGAAATGGTATCATATTTTAGTTCTTTTTAATATTCTTGCTCATTTTTTAGTTATCTATTTAACACAAGATGTAATGTTTAAGCGTCCTGGAGGATATGGTGAGACCTCTTTAATAGAGAAGAATCCTTTATATGAAAAGTTTAGAAGTAAGAGGCCTTATTGGATTGCTGGTTTGATTTGTTTTCCTATATTTTTAATTGGATTGATTCCATTGTTATGGGCTTATACTCCTTTGCCTAGTTGGTTAGGAATGTCTTTAGATTATTCTTGGAATGAGGTTGGTTTAGGATTTTTAGGTGAAGCAGGAATGTTTGGAATTGTTCAGACTTCTGAGGGAATTGCAGGGCCTTTTGGAATGTTATCTTTAATTTTAAGTTTACTTATTCCTTTAAGTGTTGCTATGTTTTTTATGATTTCATATTCTAAAAAAACAAAAGAGTTGATTAAATCTAGGAATGAGTATAAAGATGTTGAACAGCAGTTTACAAGTTCTTTATTTCAGTTAGGTAATAGGTTGGGAGATGGTGTGCCTGCTGAGATTGCTTTTTCTAAGGTTGCTAAGTCTTCTAAAGGAACAACTAGTGAGGGATTTTTTAATCTGGTTAGTCAGAATCTTGCTCAGTTAGGAATGTCATTAGAAGAGGCTTTGTTTAATCCTAGAAGAGGTGCTGTTGTTTTTTATCCTAGTGAGTTGATTTCAATTTCTATGAAGATTTTAGTTGAGTCTGTTAAAAAAGGATTAAAAGTAGCTGCTAATTCTTTAATGAGTATTTCAGAGTATGTTAAGAATATTAAAAAGATAAATGATAGGTTGAATGATTTGCTTGCTGATATTATTTCTGATATGAAGAGTAATATGACTTTTTTAGCTCCTTTATTATCTGGAATTATTGTTGGTTTAGCTGGAATGATTGCTTTGATTTTAGGAACATTGGCTGGATTGTTTGAAAATGTTGATTTAAGTGCTGCTGGTGCAGGAGATATTCAATCATTATTAGGAATCTTTGATGTGACTACTATGGTGCCTACTTACTTTTTATCTATTATAATTGGATTTTATTTAATTGAGATTATATTTATTTTAACTTCTACTCTTACTACTGTTAAGGCTGGAAGAGATGAATTATATAGAGTTAATCAGACTGCAAAGAATTTAATTTTTGCATTTTTACTTTATTTTGTTGTTGCTTTGATTGCTATTGTTGCTTTAGGATTGATAGCAGCTGTTGCTCTTAGTGGGTTGGCTACATAAAAAGGTTTATAATTAGTTGTTAGTTTTAGTTTATATGAAAAAAGGGATGCAGTTAGCTATTGGAACTATTATTTTAATTATTTTAGGGATTTTAGTTTTAGTAGGATTATTATTTTTAGTTAATAAACAGACAGGAATTTTTTCTAGTATTATTCAGAGTAGTGGAGAGACAAATGTTGATGTGGTTGTTAGTATGTGTAATTCCTTAGCTGATGGGGAGAATAGTTATGCTTATTGTTGTGAGAAAAAGAAGATTGTATTTGTTGATGGAGAGGTTGATTTGACGTGTTTTGAGTTTTCTCAGTTAGAAGGGTTTGAAGATAGGGTTAATAGTTTAGATTGTTCTAGTTTTAGTTGTTGAGAAACATTTATAAATAAAAGTTTGTTGTAATATTTAATGAATAATAAAAAGGGGCAGAATATGAGTTTGACAACAATTATTCTTATAGTGTTAGGTATTGCTGTTTTAGTATTTTTAATTTTTGGGTTTTCTACTGGATGGAGTAATCTATGGGGTAAGGTTCAAGGTTATATTGGTGGTGGAAGTAATATTGATACTGTTATTAGTGGATGTCAGTTAGCTTGTACTTCTGGTAATAAGTATGATTTGTGTGAAAGTAATAGGACTGTTAAGTTTGGAAAGCAAGTAGAGATTGGTGATGAAAAAGTTACTAGTGTGCGTGCTTCTTGTCATGAGCTAGCTACTATGGAGAAATATAAGGGGATTGGTGTAGCTAAGTGTCCTGGTCTTTGTTGATTTGAATTTTTAATTTATTACTAACATTTATTAATACTAATTTTGTATATTGTTTATGAATAAAAAAGGGTGGGAAGTATCTGAAATTGGTAAGTTGCTTGTGGCTGTTGTTGTTCTTGTTATTTTAGCTTTTGGTGTTTATTTTTTCATTGCTAAGCGTGGAGGAGGAGAGGGAGGATTATTAGATTCAATTAAAAATATTTTTAGATTTGGAAGAGCATGATAGGTATTAAGAATAAACAAGGAGCTAGTAGTTGGAGTATTGGAAAGTTGTTAAGTATTGTGCTTGTTGTGATTATTGTTATTTTATTGATTTATGGATTTAGTTCTGGTTCTGTATATAAGTTGTATGATAGTTTAGAAGGATTTTATAATAATGTTGCTTATTATTTTGCTGGATATAATCCTGATGATTATGAAGGAGGAGAAGGGGCATATACTATTAGTGCTGTGATTTTAGATAAGGAAAGAGATGTTTTAGTTGATACTCAAGGTTATTGCAGTGTTAATATTGAAGAGTTTGGAAAGAGGTATGCTTTGAACCCTACTGATTATTTAGTTGTTTTAGAAGGGGGTGGGTGGAAGAGTGTTGATAGTTTGAGTTTGAATAGCAATGAGGTTTTATTAGGAGATATAAGATATGCTCTTGAGAATTATATTTATGATTGGAATTTAGATTTTGAATATAATGGAAAGAAGTATAGTTTAGATGTATTTTTTGATCCAAATCCAACAGTTATTTTTAGTGAAAATATGAAATATTATACTTATGCCTATGAACAAGATTCTAAAAGAAAGTGTTTATTTACAAATGATGGAAGCAATTCTAAGATATGTAATGTTTCTAAAATGAATGATCTTCAAAAGAGGATTTATTATTCTTTTTTAGAACCAAAAAAGATTTTATTTAATGGAAAGGAATATCAGGTAATGTATGGCAAGGGGTTTTATAATTTTGGAGAACAAGCAGAGACAATGGTTTTGTTTAGTTATGATTTTCCAGAAGAAATTTTAACTACTTCTCTTAATAATCCTAGTCAGAATGAAATTTTATATTCTTCAAAAAATATTGGAGATAGTTTGTTATTTGGACTTGGATATCATGATACTAATGGAGACAATTATCCAACATTTTATATTAATGATACTCAAAATTTGAGATATTTTGTTTTTAGTAATATAGATGAAGGTTCAAATAATTTTCCTCCAAGAGTTGATGTGAGTGTTTATAATAGTTTAGAACCTCAGGGGTTAGATAGGACAGAAGCACCACTAGCACATATAACAAGACAAAAGCAACTTGATAGGAATTATTATCTTTACCTTTCTAGTAAGGAATGGAGTAGAAGAAAAAAATATTCACAATTAAAACAAGATTTACTAAAAGCATGTCCAAATTAAAATGAAAACAAAAAAAGCAGAACTAACTACTAAAGAGATTATTGAATTAATTTTAGGTGCTGCTGCTATCTTTGTTTTAGTAATGCTTGTTACTTCTATTTTAAATTCTCAGTGGGATAAAGATGAAGAGATTGCTAAAGGTTATTTAGATATGTTGAATAGTGAGTTAGAGATAGCTGAACAAGGAGGAACAGGTTTGTTTAGTATTTATGAATCTCATGAAGACTTTGTTTTTGTTTATTTTGGCAGTAGGACAGCAGTGTATGTAACTGGGAAGAATTATTTTAAACAAGATGATATTATGAAACATTCTGCTTGTATGTGTATAGAGAAAGAAGAAGGACCAAAAGAAGCTGGTGGCCGTACTTTTTGGTATTGTGAGTATTGTGATTCATTAGATTATCCTATTTCACAGGATTCTTTAAAGGATGGTTATTTAGATATTTGGTTTACACATAAGTATGAGATTAGTTTTGATAAAGATAAAGAAGAGTATAATTTTAAATGGAAAAAATGAATAAAAATAAAAAAGCAGACGGAATGGTTCAAAAGGTAATTTTATTTATTTTATTTTTAGCTTTGCTAGGTGTTGCTATGTTTGCTATTATGTTGATTTTTAAAAAGGTTAGTTGATGTTAGTTCTTTTGTTGAGGACAAAAATTTTATTTATTAAAGAGGTTAATTAATGTTAAGTCAGGAAGTTATATTCTTTATCCGGCTTAATTAAAGTTGAGAGTATTATTCTATATTTTTTATTAAGAGATAATTTAATTAGAAGTTTTATCTATCTAAGATTTGAATTTAATAGCAATTGAAAAGATTTATAATTAGGTTTTCTCTCTATTTAGTATGAATAAAAAAGGTGATGAAAAGTATTATATTATTATTTCTTTGATATTAGGAATTATGGTTTTAGCTTTGTCTTTGTTTTTTATTTTTCAAGAGTATTTTACAGAGGATGAGATTGATTGGGAGATGTGTAGGCAGAGCATTATTTTGAGGAATAATGCCCCTGAATTTGCAGTAGGGGGAATTGACTTAAAATCAACTAAAGACATGGTTCCTTTAAAGTGTCAGACAAGAGTTATAGAAATAGATACTACTGATAGGGATGAGGCTGAAAAAATAATAGCCGATACAATGGCATCTTGTTGGTATTTAATTGGAAATGGGAGATTTAAAATCTTTCCTTCTGAAGCACCCTGGGTGGGAGATGGCTATTCTAGTCCTTGTATGGTTTGTGCAAGAATTTCATATTCTCCAGAAGTAGGGGAATATTATTCTAATAATCCAATATATATCCCCTCTGTTCTAGATGAAAAAATTGATGGGAAAACCACTTATAAACAGTATTTTTATAATTTGGAAAAATCAGGAGATTATGACCCTTTTATTAGCCTTACTAATTATGGGCTTGATTATAGTGAGAGAAGGTATACTAATATGCTTTGGGGTGATACTTTTAATTATGGAATTACAACTGAGGGAAGATTTAGTTTTCCAAGGTTTTTTAGACCTGAACGAGGAGATTTGTATATTTTAACTGTTGTGCCAGCAGTTAGTAGGGAGAGGGATAAGGATGATGGAGATATTTTTTCTACACCCTATATGTTTTTTGTTCATGAAGATATTTTTAATAGAGTTATTAAGATAAAATCCGGAGAGGTTTCTATAGGGTTTGGAGATTTTAAACAAAAGATATCTGATTTACAACTATGCACTTCATTAGAAACAATACCAGCATAAAATGAAAAATAAAAAAGCAGAACTAATGTATCAAATGATAATGCATATAGTTTTAGTTGCCTTTCTTTGTGCGATGTTTTTTTTTGCTATGGTGGGTATGGCTGGAAGTAGAGGGGTTAGGCAGCAAGTGTTAGAGAAGCAGACTGCTTTATTGATTGATGCTGCTAGGCAGGGTAGTATTATTAGTGTATTTAAGAAGAATCAGGTTGGAAATGATAAAAATGAGTTTAGTTATGTTGAGAATGTTAGATTACAAAATGGAAATGTTTTAGTTGATGTTGATGAATTGAAATCAATTAAAGGTTATAGGTATTTTAATAAAAATAAAATTAGGGTTGAAGAAAAGGAGGATAGGTTTGATATTTATATTGAATAATGGATTTAATTAGAATTAGAAATAAGAAAGGAGCAATGGGTGAAAGTGTTTTAACTATTTATAGGCTTTTTCTTGTGACTATTATTGGATTTTTTGTTCTAGGAGTTACAGCTGTTGCTTATGGATATTATTTAGATGTAAAGACTAAAGAGGCTTTTGTGTTAAGTGATAAGATTTATGATTGTATTGTTGATGAAGGAGTGATCAATCTTAATGAGTTGGAAGACTATGATTTATTTGAAGATTGTTTTGGAAAGAAGAGTGATGATATTTATGTTAGGATTGATTTTTATGATCTTTATGATGAAGATAATAATGAAAAAATAGTAGATTTAAAGTCTGAAGAAGTATCTTTTAATTATGGTAACTCTGCATTAGAGTGGATTAAAGATTTATTTAGTGAAAGAGAGATTGATACAAAGAATATACAAAAATATAAGCCTGGAAGATATTTAAATAGTTTTTATGCAAATGTAAATACTAATGAAGAAACTAAATTAATGATTGTAAGGATAGGGGTGTTTTTAAGATATAATGAATAAAAAAGCTATTTTAGGAAGTTTAACTACAACATTTATTGTAACTCTTTTAATTGTATTGATTTTAATTGTATATGGGCTTGCTTCTGGAGTTGTTAAGTCTGTTGATTTTTCAGGGAATACTCAGATTAAGGGTTTAGGAAGGCCTAATGGGGGTTATTTATTAGTTAATAAGATTTATATGGACTTAAATAGGGTTATTAGTAGTGAGTATGCCATCAATAGAGATAGTTTTTGATTTTATGTTCTAATGAATGGTTTTAGTGAGTTACAAGGAAAAGAAGTTTTTCCACCAATTATTAAGATGAATGTTGGTGATAGTAGTTTTGATTTTAATAATAATGATGTAATCATTAGAGAATATAGTGAGAGGAATATTGAACAAGAAAGAGAATTTTATTTATATCCTGGAATTAAATTTATATTTAAATTAGTATAAAAATGAGAAGAATAAAAAACAAAAATAATAAAGCACAGTTCTTTGCATTATATTTACTAATCATTACACTATTCTTTTGTGCATTTGGAATTTTTATGTATATTACTCAGCAGGATGGATTAAAAAATTCTGTTTCAGAGTCTTCTGATTTACTTAAGTATTATAAAGAAAAAGAGTTATTTAATATTCAAGAGCAGGGTTTATTTATTGGGTGGAGTGTTCAGAATTTGGATAGTTTTGGTACAGAAGAGTTTATAGAAAAAATAGAAAACAATTATATTACTTTTTTAAAGCAAGAGACAGAGTATTCTCAATTTTTAAAGAGCAATACCCTATTTAATGATATTTCTTTGAATAGTTTTTCTAATGAAGATATTGTTAGTGGAGGAATTATTTATGATTTTGAGTTTTCAGGAGATGATTTAATTATAAAAAGAGAAAATTTAGTTAAGAAGTTTTTTATTAGGCCTGATTTAGATAAGGCAATCAATTATCCTGTTTTAGTTGAAGATGATTTTTCTAATGAGCTTGTTATTTCTAAACAAGAGTTAGAAGAGATTAAACAAGGGATTTGAGATTTTGATTTAATTTCTTCATAACATTTAAAAAAACATTTTAATTAGTATTAGTATGGCATATGGATATCCAGAAAGAAGAAAAACTAAGAAGGATTTAAAGAGGAAGAGAAGAGAGAGAGTGTATAAAAAAGGTGGGAAGTTTAGAACTATGAAAACCTCTGAAGATAAAGAAGAGGGTGAAGAAGATAAGTCTAAGAAGAAGTGATAGACAGATTTAAATAAATAAAGAGGTTATTATTGGTATGAAAAAGAGCAATAAAAGAAAAGATAAAATATGGTTGGTTTTGTATATTTTGGCTTGGACTATTGGTATCTTGGCTGCCCTTGTTCTTTTATATGGGATTATTAAATCACTATGAATTTTGAATTATTATCTTGGTTTGGAAACTTTCTTAATTTTTTAATATTCTTATTTATTGCTATTAATTTGGTTGGTAGTTCTTGTTTTAATATTTTTCAAAT
>CAYYLH010000034.1:0-9007 GCA_964472575.1 Candidatus Woesearchaeota archaeon | reverse complement strand
TTGTGATTATACAAAAATGGTTGGTTTTGTTAAAAAAGCAATGGATAAGGCTGTAAAAGAGACAGGTCATAAAAAGGTTCATTCATTTAATGTTTCTGCTCCTGATTTTGATGAGATGATTAGGAGATGTGAAATGATTAGAAATGCTGGTTTTGAACAAGGGAGTTATGCTTTTCTAATTGATGGTATTACTGCTGGTTGGATGGCTGTTCAGACTTTAAGAAGAAGATATCCAGATGTTTTTATTCATTTTCATAGAGCAGGTCATGGAGCATTTACAAGACCTGAGAATCCTATTGGTTTTTCTGTTTTAGTTTTATCTAAGTTTGCTAGATTAGCAGGTGCTTCTGGAATTCATACTGGAACTGCTGGAATAGGAAAAATGGCTGGAAATAAAAAAGATGATATTATTCCTGCAAAAAGTATTTTGCATTTAGCTGCAAAAGGACATTTTTTTGAACAAAACTGGGCACAGGTTCCTGAGAATGATAAACAGGTTGTTGAACTAGTAAAGCAAGACCATGCTCATCATGTGATACTAGAAGGTGATTCATGGAGAGGTATGAAAAAGTGCAGTCCTATCATCTCTGGAGGATTAAATCCTACAAAATTAAAACCTTTTATCGAGGTTATGGAAGAGGTTAATTTTATAACTACTATGGGTGCAGGAGTTCATGCACATCCACAAGGAACAAATTCAGGTGCAAAGGCATTAGTACAGTCTATGGAGGCTTATAAAAAAGGTATTTCTATTGAAGAGTATGCAAAAACTCATAAGGAGTTGAAACAAGCAATTGATTTTTTTACAAAAAATAAAAAAGAGATTAAAGAAGCAGAGAGTAGTGAGCGAGCTTAGATTTTTTTGTTGATTTAAGTGTTAAATATAAAAAGCTATTTTGAGTTCTAATTTTATGGAGATCATTACAAAAATTGAAAAGAAAGTTAAACAGACTATTGATAAGCATAAGCTGTTGAATAAGAAAGATAAAGTAGTTGTTGCTTTGTCTGGTGGAAAGGATTCTACTTCTGTTCTTTATATTTTACATAAGTTAGGGTATAATGTTTCTGGATTTATGATTGATTTGCATTTAGGTGAATGGAGTAAAAAGAATAGAGAGAATGTTGAGGGTTTTTGTTCTAAGTTAGGAATTGATTTGAATGTTTATGATATGAAAAAGGAATTAGGCCAGGGTATTTGTTTTATTAAACAGATTGTGAAAGAGAAGAAGAATTTGACAGGATGTAGTGTGTGTGGAATTATGAAGAAGTGGATTATTAATAAAGAGGCTAAGAGATTGAAAGCTGATAAGTTGGTTACAGGTCATAATCTTGATGATGAGTGTCAGACTGTTTTGATGAATTTTTTAAAAGGTAATGTTTATCTTGGTGCTAATTCTAGTCCTGCTACTAATCAAGGTGAGTTAGATGATAGTGGATTGTTTGTACAAAGGGTTAAGCCTTTATTTTTTATTGCTGAGAGTGATATTAGAAAGTATTCTAAGGAGATGAAGTTTCCTGTTTTATATGAAAGATGTCCTTGTGCTTTTGGAACTTATAGAGTTGAGACTAGGGCTTGGATGGAGTTGTTGAGTGATAAAGAGAAGTTAAAGATTGTTGAGAGTTGGCAAGATTTGATTCCTAGTTTAAAAGAGGTAGACGCGAGTAGTGGTGGTCGTGGTAGTAGTAGGGATAGGTCGCAGAATGATATAAGAAGATGTAATGTGTGTGGTGAAGGAAGTAATAAGGATGTTTGTAATGCGTGTGAGATTTTTGCTTGTTTTGGTAGTTAGTTTTAGTGATTTTTATTGTTGAATTCTATTATGTAGTTTTGAGTGGATAAGTGTTTATAAAGATTAAATATTGTAAAATATTATGGCTTTTGAAAAAAGGGTAGAATTAGTAGGTGTTTTAGCTCATCCTTCAAATACTGATTGGGATGCTGAAGACTTTCCTGTTTCTGGTGCAATGGGTTGTTTTGCTGAGCAGAGTGCAGCAGATATTCATAATTTACATAAGGTTAATGAAGTTCAATATAAGGGAAAAAATTGGGAAGAAACAAAAGAAACCATATTAAGAGAAACCTCTGGAAGGGGGCATGGTGCTGTTTTAGATCAGGCTGAATTTGTATTTTCTATGGATAATGTCACAAGGGCTTCTACACTATTTTTATGTGGGCCTCAGTATGCCGCACACTTACAACAATCATTAAGAAGAGCTACTGCTGAGAGGGGATTTGATAAAGTTGGATTAGAAGATTTAGAATTTGAAGGATTAATGCAAGACCAATTTAACCTATACTCAAAAATGCAGCAAGCTGGAATTCCCTCTGAAGATGCAAGATTTGTTCTTCCATTAGGAACTAAAACAACCATACTAACCAAATTAAATGCAAGAGAGTTAAACCATTTACATGCTATGTCTCAATCAGAAGGAGTTCCTAATGAAGTAAGGGGCACAGTTAAACAGATGTATGAATCTGCTAAGGGTGCTGCTCCTCATTTAATGAAAGATAGGGGGAGTAATTATGAGGCTTTGGCTTGGTTACCTTCTCCTCATTTATTTGCTATAGAAAATAAAACTATTGAAGGATTAGTAGATAAACATCCTGAAATTGCTCTTTTAGATAGTTCTGGAATAAGGATGACTAGTGAAGCAATTGATAAAGCTGTAAAAGAAAGAGATCTTGCAGAGTTAGCTAATCTTAAACACTATCATTTTACATTTTTGGCTCCAATGTCTTTGGCTACTTTTCATCAAGCAACAAGACAGAGAACTTGGGATCAGAGTGTTCAAACAATTTATAGTGCTGTTGAAAGAGGGGAATTTGTTACTCCAAGAAGCATATCTAATAGTGAATTTAATGGTCAGTATCAGGACCTAGTTGGTGAATCTCTGGGGATGGTTCAAAAAGACCTTAGACCAGAAAGTCTGATGGCTGTACCTCATGCTCTTAAGGTTAGAGATTTAATCCATGTTAATGGTTGGAATGCTGTTCACTCTATTGGAAAAAGAACTTGTACTGAGGCTCAGTGGGAGATTAGAGATGTTGCTCAGTATATGGCTAGTGAAATAAAAAGCGCTGCTCCTGAACTTGGAAGATATGCAGAACCACAAGGAATTGTTTATGGAAGATGTCCTGAGAGAAAACCTTGTGGAAGATGTAAAAGTTGATTCTTGATTTTTAAAATGGAAAGAGGTAAATTAATCTGGTTAGAGGGAGGAGAAGGTAGTGGAAAAAGCACCCAAGCTAATCTTCTTTTTAACAGATTAAGGGATTCTGGTCTAACAACAGTAAGGACACGAGAACCAGGAGGTACAGAAGTTGGAGAGAAAGTTAGAACAATATTATTAGATATAGCCCACACTGGAATGAGTGAAAGGGCGGAATTATTCTTATATGAAGCAGCACGAGCAGAATTATATGAGAAGGTTGTTAGGCCTGCATTAAAAAGAGGAGAGATTGTGTTAAATGATAGGTCTTGTTTATCTTCATTAGCTTATCAAGGATATGCAAGAGGATTAGATTTAAATTTTATAGAACAGGCAAACACATTTGCAATAGCAGATATCACCCCTGATTTAGCATTTATTATTGATGTTCCTGTTGAAAAAGGATTAGAAAGAGAAGTAATTAAAGATAGGCTTGGTTTAGAAAGGAGGGAATTTCATGAAAGGGTTAATCAAGCTTATAGAAAAATAGGTGAGCAGATTGGTGCTAAGATTATTCCTTATGTGGATGGTGGCATAGAAGAGATGCATGAACAGATATGGAGTTATGTTGAACTCCTACTTAAAAAATGAAAATTAGTGATACTCCTTGAAAAAAGCAAACTGGTTCAGGTTTATGGTGATAAATCACAGAAATATTTAAATACTAGAAAGATTTTGATTAGATTACATCCACAATGGATTGTGTTAAAAAAGAGGTTGAGATACAATATATTGTATTATGTCCTTCCTCTATAATTACACTAAATAACAAATGATATGCCCTTATTGCAATAGTGAAGAGACAAAGGTGACTGATAAAAGAGATAGTCATGAGATAACACGAAGAAGAAGAGAGTGTTTAAAGTGTAGTAAGAGATTTACTACATATGAAAGAGTAGAAAGGGATTTGAATGTAATAAAAAAGAATGGAACAAGGCAGTCATTTGATAGAGATAAGTTGAAAAAAGGAGTTGAAAAGGCTTTTGAAAAAAGACCTATAACCTCTGAAAAGATAGATAGGATTGTGGATGAGATTGAAGCTAGGATTAATAGAAGTGCAAAAGGAAAAGATGTCAAAGCTTCAAAAATAGGGCAGATAGTCATGTCTAGATTGAAAAAAGCAGACAAAATAGCCTATATCAGATTTGCATCTGTATATAGAGAGTTTGCAGATTTAGATGACTTTAAACAAGAATTAAAAAAGTTGAAATAAAAAAAGAGGTAAAAAATTAGAACAAATGGTAAGGAAAATAAGAAAAAGAGATGGAGCAGTTGTCTTATTTAGTCAGGAAAAGATATCTGAAGCTATATGGAAGGCTGCTAAGGCAGTTGGTGGAAGAGATAGAGAAAAGGCACAACAGATTTCTGATTTAGTTATTCAAGAGTTAGATAGAAGATATGGTGAAGCAGGTATTCCTACTGTTGAAGAAGTCCAGGATTTAGTTGAAAAGATGTTAATAGAAGAAGGGCATGCTAAGACTGCTAAGGCTTATATATTATATAGACAGAGTCATGAAGAGTTAAGAAGTGTTAAGGGATTATTTGATACTATTGAAGTTATTGATGATTATATTGGTTTAAATGATTGGATGGTTAAAGAGAATTCTAATATGGGATTTTCACTACAAGGATTGAATAATTATATTGCTACTAAGATTGTTAAGAACTATTGGATGAGAAGAATCTATCCAGAAGCAATTAGAAATGCTCATGAGAATGGTGACTTACATGTTCATGACTTAGGAACTTTAGGTGCTTATTGTGTTGGATGGGATTTAAAGGATTTACTAACTACTGGATTTAAAGGTGTGGCTGGAAAGGTAGAAAGTAAGCCTCCTAAGCATTTAAGAACTGCATTAGGACAGATAGTTAATTTCTTTTATACACTACAAGGAGAAACAGCAGGTGCTCAGGCATTTTCTAATTTTGATACTTTATTAGCTCCTTTTATTAGATATGATAATCTAGACTATAATCAGGTTAAACAGGCTATGCAAGAGTTTTTATTTAATTTAGCTGTTCCTACTAGGGTCGGATTTCAGTGTATGTCTGAAGATACTGAGATACTTACTCCTAATGGTTGGGTTGGATATAAAGATTTATCAAAAGGAGAGGTAATTAAAACATTTAATACTGAGAAAGGAATTATTGAAGACAAACCAATAAAAAAATTATTTAAAAGAGAGTATAAGGGTGTTATGTATAATCTTAGAAATAGGATTCAGGATCAATTAATATCTCCACACCATCGAGTGGTAAGAAAGCAATTTCAAACAGATAATTATGTTTTAGAAGAGATAGAAGATGTTATTAAAAAGAAGTCTCCTGTTATTATTCCTATTGCAGGTGATAATAATCTAAAAGATATAAAGATTAGTGATGATGAGATTAGACTTTTGGCATGGATTATTGGAGAAGGAAGTATAGAAAGGCCTGGAAAAAATAGGTGTTGTTATAGGGTAAGTATATATCAATCTGAAATTAAAAATAAATTAAATTATAATGAAATTAAAAATTTATTAAAAAAATTTAAATTAAATTTTTCAGAATACACTCAGAGAGGTCTAGGACAACCTGTACAAAGATTAAGACTAGATGCTAAATCATCTAAAAAGATTCATAAATTATTTGGAACAAAAGAGAGTGTAGGCTTTATACCTAAAAGACTATTAAATATGAGTAAAAGACAATCAAGATTATTTTTAGAGACATATATTAAAGCAGAAGGATTTGAAGATGTTAAGATTGCTACAGCTGATAAAGGAATATTAGATAGTTTGCAATCAATAGCTTGTAATGCTGGATGGGGTTCTACTATATTAACAAGAAAACCAACAATTGGAAATAAACCTATTTTTGTTTTAAGAATAATTAAACATAAGGATACCTATATACAAGAGATTAAAAAAATAAATTATAAAGGAATTATATGGTGTCCTAATACTGATAATGAAACTGTGATAGCAAGAAGAAATGGAAAGGTGTTTATTACTGGAAATACTCCTTTTACAAATATTACAATGGATTTGAAAGTTCCTAGTTATATGAAAGAGGAGCCTGTTGTTTGTGGAGGTAAGCCTCAGAAAGAGACTTATGGTGATTTTCAAGAAGAGATTGATTTATTGAATAGGGCTTTTGCAGAGTGTATGATTGAAGGAGATGCTTCTGGAAGAGTGTTTACATTTCCGATTCCTACTTATAATATTACTAAAGATTTTGATTGGGATAATCCTAATCATCAAGGTATTTGGGAAATGACTGCTAAGTATGGTATTCCTTATTTTTCTAATTTTATTAATTCTGATATGAATCCAGAAGATGCAAGAAGTATGTGTTGTCGTCTTAGGCTTGACCAGAAAGAGTTAAGAAAAAGAGGAGGTGGTTTGTTTGGTAGTAATCCTTTAACAGGTAGTATTGGTGTTGTTACTATTAATATGCCTAGATTAGGATTTACAAGTGTTGATGAAGATGATTTATTAGTAAAGTTAGGGTATTTAATGGAACAAGCTAAAGAGTCTTTAGAGATTAAGAGAAAGACTTTAGAGAAGTTTACAGAGATTGGATTGTATCCTTATTCTAAATTTTATCTAAGAGCTGTTAAAATGAGATTTGGAGAGTATTGGAAGAACCACTTTGCAACTATAGGGTTATTAGGTATGAATGAAGCTATTATTAATTTTATGCCTGGAGAGGATATTACAACTGCTAAAGGAAAGGAGTTTGCTACTAGAATTTTAGAGTTTATGAGAACTAAGTTAGAAGAGTTTCAAGAAGAGACTGGAAATATCTATAATCTTGAAGCTACACCTGGTGAAGGAACTACTTGTAGATTTGCTAGATTAGATAAACAGAGATTTGGAAGGATTGTTGTTGCTAATGAAGATGCAAGTAAGCAAGGTGCTAAGCCTTATTATACTAACTCAACTCAATTACCAGTAGGACATACAGAGGATTTATTTGAAGCTTTAGAATTACAAGACCCACTACAAACAAAGTATACAGGTGGAACTGTGTTCCATGGGTTTATAGGAGAGAAGATTAATAAGGACTCTGTTAAAGTTATGGTTAAAAAGATTGCAGAGTCATTTCATATGCCTTATTTTACTATTACTCCTACATTTTCTATTTGTCCTATTCATGGATATTTAGCAGGTGAACATGAGTATTGTCCTAAGTGTGATGAGGAGTTTGCTCAAGAAGAAAAAGAATCAGGAGAGATTGAAGTAGAAAGACAAGAGGTTCATAAGGAGTTTGCTGAAAAAGAAAAAGAGAGTATTCAAAAGATTCAGAATATAGCTTTTCAGCATTCTAAAGAAGTAGGTAATCAAACACTTTCAAATCTAAATCAGGAGGTGATAAATGAAAAAGAGAACAAAATGTGAGGTATGGAGCAGAGTGTGTGGATATCTTAGACCTGTGCAACAATGGAATGAGGCTAAAGAGTCTGAATTCCATGACAGGAAGATGTTTGAAATGGCTGCATAAAAATAATGAAGATAAAAGGATTGCAAAAACTAACTTTAATTGATTTTCCAGGCAGAATTGCCTGTTCTTTATTTCTTTTTGGTTGTAATTTTAGATGTGGTTTTTGTCATAATCCTGAACTAGTTTTAAAAGAGGATTTACAGAGTTATGCTAAAGAAGATGTATTAGACTTTTTAGAAAAGAGAACTCGATATTTAGATGGAGTGTGTATTACAGGTGGAGAACCTTTGATGACATTGGATTTAGATTTTGCTAAGAAGATTAAGGCTTTAGGTTATGATATTAAGATTGATACTAATGGAAGTTTTCCTGATAAGTTAGAAGAGATGATTAGTGAGGATTTAGTTGATTATGTTTCTATGGATATTAAGACTTGTAAGGAGAAGTATAAGGAGATTGCTAATTCTGATGTTGATTTAGATAAGATTGAAGATTCTATTAGATTGATTTCTAGTTTAAAAGAGTATGAATTTAGAACTACTATTGTTCAGAGTTTGCATTCTAAAGAAGATGTTAGAAAGATGTTTGAATGGCTTAGTAGTATTGTTAGTGGAAAGATTAAGAAGTTTGTTTTTCAAGGATTTAAAAATCAAGGTAAGTTGATTGATGAGAGGTTAAAAGAAGAGAAGAATACTTCTGAAGATTATTTGAAAGAGTTGGTTGAGATTGCTAAAGATTATTGTGATGTTGTTGAGGTGAGAGTGTGATATATATGTTTGATTATAATAATTGTTTAAAAGGTAGATAAATTTACTAGAAGATGATAATTGGAATAACTGGAACACTAGGTGCTGGAAAAGGGACAATTGTTGAAATTTTATTAGAAAAAGGGTTTGCTCATTATTCTGTTAGAGATTTTTTAATTGAAGAGATAAAGAAAAGAGGTATGGAAATTAATAGAGATTCTATGGTTGCTGTTGCTAATGATTTAAGAGAAAAGAATGGAAGTAGTTATATTGTTGAAGAGTTATATGAAAAGGCAAAGAAGTTTGGTGGAGATTGTATTATTGAAAGTATTAGAAGTGTTGGAGAGGCAAAATCAATAAAAGAGAAAGGAGGGGTTTTGTTTGGGGTTGATGCAGATGTTAAAGAGAGGTATGAACGAATTTCTAAAAGAGGAAGTAGTACTGATTTTGTTTCGTTTGAAAAATTTGTACAAGATGAAGAAAGAGAGTTTGAAAATGAAGATGAGAGTAAAGGAAATTTAAAAAAGTGTTTAGAGATAGCTGATTTTGTTTTTGAAAATAATGAAAGTATTGATGAATTAAAGGTTAAGGTTAACTCTGTTGTTGAAGGTTTAAAAGAGAAAGAT
>CAYYLH010000033.1:0-9024 GCA_964472575.1 Candidatus Woesearchaeota archaeon | reverse complement strand
GAGCATTTTAAGGATGTTTATATGAGGTTAGAAAGTATTGAAGAAGAGTTAGAAGAGTTGAAAAGAGAGTTAGGTTCTTCAGATGATGAGATTGAAGAGATTAAAGATGAGTTAGAAGATGAGAGTTATGAAGAATAGTGTTTAGGAAGATTAATTATTGGGTCTTTACATTTTATTGTTCTTGCATATGATTCTGCATCTTCTCTTTTTAGAAAATTATATTGAAATATTGGTCCTATAGGATTGGAAATACCTACTGCCCAGCCTTTTTTTGGATTAGATGTAAATCTTCCAATTGTTACTAATATATCGTCAACTTGTTCTTTAATAAATTCTGTTCTTTCTCCTTCGAGATTATGATATGCTTGCCAGTCTATTTTAAATTTAGGATTAGAATCATCAAAAGAAATGACTTTTCTAATATCTTTTATGAAGGGATTATCTTCAGCTAGTTGAGTTAAATCACTCATACTAATTAATAACTTAAATACTTTATAAGAATTATTATAGTTTAGTTAGAAAGGATTGAAGATGAGTTAGAAGATGAGAGTTATGAAGAGTTTGCTTCTAGGGTTTTAGCTTACTTAAAAAGGCCTGCATAGTCTCTATTGAGAGGGCCTCACACTGTTTTATTTGTAATTCTAACCAATCTGCAAATTCATCTAATGATACATTGATAGAATTATCTTTCATATGCTCTTTAAACTCATTTACTGTAAATAGATATTCTTTAGGTCTTTGTAAGAATATTGTTGCTCCCCCTTGTCCACTATTATTATAAAGAGTGGTTCCAACTTCTCTTATTAAATGCCCATCGCCCTGCAACACTACTTGTTTATCAAGTGATAAATATTCTACTTGAAGGTATGGTGCTACCTTATATCTCCCTAAGTAAAATTCTCTTTCATGATTTGGTTGCCAAACTGAAAATCCTTCAGGAGTAAACTCCATCTTAAGTCTTGAAACATCTCCCATAAATATTTATGGGAAAAACCTTTATAAGAATTATTATAGTTTAATTATATCTTTTAAACTTGTTAGTTTTTCTTTTCCTGTTTTCATATTTTTTAGTGTGTATTTTGATTTTTTTACTTCTTTATCTCCTATAATGATTACATTTTGAATTAGTTTGGAGTTTGCATAGTCTAGTGCTTTAGATACAGATTTATTAGTTAGAAATATTACTTGTTTATTATTTTGTCTTAGTTTTTCTGCTAATTCTATTGATTTTTTATCTTGATTAATTGAGATTATTAGTAGTGTGTCTTGTTTTTGTTTTAGATTAGCTATTAAGGAGATTGGTTCAAATCCTAGTGCTATTCCTGTTGATTGAACTCCATTGATAAGATAGCTTCCTCCTCCTGCTATTGAGACTGGAATTGATTTTGATTTTATTTCAAATACACTTCCATTATAGTAGGATAATCCTCTTGCTAGTGTTGGTGTGAATGTTGTTTTTATATTATATAATTTGCAATAGTTTTGTAATTCTTTTATTTCTTTATATGATTCTAGTTTTTTTAGTTTTGTTTTATCTTTTAAAATGTTTAGAATAGCTTCTGCATTATATTGTTTTAATTGTTTTTTGATTTCTTTTTCTGATTGTTTATCTAGTTTGTCTATTTCTCTTATTACTTGTTCTTTATCTTTATCTTTTATTTTTTCTTTATTTAGGATTTCATTGATTAGTTTTCTATTGTTGATTAGTATTTCATACTCTATTCCTAGTTCTGTTAGTGTTTTACTGGCTAGTGAGAGGCATTCTGCTTCATCTTTTATAGTGCTTTGGATTATATCTGCATCTGCTTGTATAAACTGTCTTGTTCTTCCTTTCTTGATTGGCTCATCTCTAAATACATATCCTATTTGATATCTTTTATATGGAAGTTTTTGATTTTTAGATATTCTTTTTAATTGAAATGTGAATTCATATCTTAGTGCTAGTTCTCTTTTTCCTCTATCTTGTAATTTGAATACATCTCTTACTGCTTCATCATTTTGATTATCTTTTGTTATGAATTCTTTTTGTTCTATGATTGGAGTCTCAGCTGGTTCAAAACCATAGAGTTGGAAGTTTTTTTCTATGATTTGTTTTATTTTAGTTCTTTTTAGAGCTTGTTCTCCTGTATAGTCATTAAATCCTTTTACTGTTTCCATTTTATTTCTTAGTTTTATTTAGTTTATTTAGTTTTGTTTTTGAAAAAATATAATCAAATATTAATAGTGCTGGAAGTATTATAATTATTGTAAAGATTAATCCAATTATGATTATTTTTTTTATTTCTTGTAATGGTAATTTAAAGAATATTCCAAATAATATTGATGTTAATGAGATTAGAATTGCAAAAGTGAATAAGATTATTATTTGTCTTTTTAGTATTTTTAGTTTACTCATTTTTCCTCTTTTTTTAACAAAAGGGTGGAAGCCGAGAATCGAACTCGGGCCTCACGGAATTCGCGATTTGCATTTGTTATGCATTTAAATCCGCTTGTCAAAAGCGAATCACTCTCCACAACCGTACGTTCTGCCACTAAACTACAACCACCATCAAAACCTCCAGCAGGTTTAAATGAATCCAGCAACCAACTGAAGTAATTGTTATATTTATTTAATTTAAAGTAGGTATAAAAAGTTTTGTTTAGAGAGTCTAAGCTAGAAAAATCAGTTCTAATGATGCCCAAATTGTTTGGTATTTATCATATTAGTTTTAGTGTTTTTGAGTATTTAAGTTTTTAGATTTTCCACTTTCCATTTTCTTGTATAATTTTTTCATCTAAGATGATTTTTGCCTTTGACATATCCTTAACAATATCCCAGTGAATAGCAGAGTCATTTCCTCCACCATTATCTTTATAAGCCATTCCTAAAGCTAAGTGGATTGTTCCTGATATTTTTTCATCAAATAATAGATTTTTTGTGTATTGTTTTATTCCTGGATTACATCCAATTCCAAATTCACCTACATAACTAGAGTTTTCATCTGTGTTTAGCATTTGTGTTAAAAAGTCTTTATTTTTAGAAGCATTATGTTTGATTACTTTTCCATTTTTAAACCAGAGTTCTATATCTGTTATTTCTTTTCCTGATTCTATTGCAGGATATTCAAATTTTACATAACCATTTAGAGATTCTCTAACAGGAGCCATAAATATCTCTCCTCCTGGCATGTTTTCTTCTCCTTTATCTGCTATTGAATTTTTACCTTTTATTGAGAATATTAGGTCTATGTTTTCTCCTATTAAGTGGACTTTATTTCCTTTTTCAAATGTTTTATTTATTTTATCTAATCTTTTACCTAGTTTTTTCCAATCAATTAAACAGGCATTGTATACAAAGTTTTCATACTCTGTTTTAGACATTTCAGCTTCTTGTGCAAGTGCTTGACAAGGATAGGCAATTGATACTCTTTTTATTTTATCTTTTTGATTTACTATATAGTCTGAGATTGGTTTTGTTATTTTTTGTCTTAGTGCTATTTTTTCTGAGTTAGTATTTGTTAGTTGTCTTGTATTTTCTGTTGTATTTATTCCTATATAGCCTTGTGCTTGTTTTACAGTGTCCATTAGGTGTTGTGGGAATTTTTCTAGTTGTTGTTTTGTTGAGTATTTATAGTAAAAGTCTGAGATATCTGGTAGTGAAAATCTAAGTATTGGGTGTGCTTTTTGTAGTATTATTTCTTTATATAGTTCTATTAAGAAGTCCATTGCTTCTGGACCTCCGGATATGATTATGTTTTGTCCTGGTTTTACATTTATAGAATATCTTACTGCAAGTTGTGCTAGTTTTCTTGTTCTTTGGTCCATTTTGTATTAGAATTCTAAGGTGATTCTTACCATCACCTCTTAATTAGTTTAATTAGTAGATATTTAAATTTAATTGAAATGTTAATCAAATATGTAGTGACTCTAATTAGGAACAAGTTCTAATTTTATTGAGAAGATGATTTTTAATTAATCTAAATCAAATCTAAGGTAAGTGTAATAATTTTTAATAAATATAATTGCTTGCAATAAAATATCAGAGAGATTTTGTTAATTAAAAATAAAAAATGCCTGTTAAGGCAATTAAAAAAAGTAAAAAATTTTAGTAAAAGATTTACTCTGCTGTCTCTGTGTTTTCTTCAGCTGGGGCTTCTGCTTCTACAGGAGCTTCTGAAGAATCAGTTGTTTCAGAACTATCATCTGAACTTTCAGCAGATTCTGATTCACTTGATTCAGCTTCGCTTGAATCATTAGACTCAGCTTCTTCGCTTGAATCAGAACTCTCTTCTACTGGAGCTTCTACATTATCTGAAGAATCATTAGTTGTTTCTTCTGCAGAAGTTTCTTCTGAAGTTTCAGCTTCAGAAGTATTTTCCATTGTTTGGTTTTCTTCTTCCATAGGTTTGTATTATTTTTCTCTTTTATAAAAGTTTAGGATTACTTTAAAATAATTAATTATACAATTTGTTTAGAAATGGTGTATTAAAATAATTAATTAAAGAATTATGGACATTTTCTATATATTAGTTTGTTATGTGGTGGATTAATCCAACAATCTATTCTATCATAGTCATCTAGATGTGGAGAGTATCTATAGTAATAACTTTTTACAGGAGGATGATAGTAGTAATGGTCATGATAGTATGGATTATAATCTCTATATTCTGGTTTATATTCTATAGAGTGTTTATCATAATTATAATTCTTATAGTGTGTTTTTCTTAGTGTTTGTGTTGAATACGATGGAGAGTATCTATAGTAGCTATTGTAGAATGGGCCATTAGTGTGTGATGTTGAGGTTTTGTAGTATGAATTTCTTGTTGAGCTAGATTCATGTTCATCATATTCTTTATAGTATGCAGATGTAGGATTGATTAGTAATAAAAGTAAGAATAGTGTTAATAAGATTGGAATTAGTTTTTTTATTCCCATGTTTTATATAAGCTGATTAGATATATAAGGATTATTGTAATTGAGTATGCTCTGTCCGGGATTCGAACCCGGGTCACTGCCTTGAAAGGGCAGTATCCTTGGCCTCTAGACTAACAGAGCTTAAGAGGACAAGATTATTTTTGCTTTTAAATCTTGCTGTTAAGATACAACAGTAGTAACTATAAATGAAAACAAATAAAAAGGGTTATTTCTCATTAGTTTTATGAATAAGACTGAAAAGGCTGAGCAAGCTGATGATAAATCAAAGATAAATGATTTAATTTTTAAAGAGCTTATTAAACGAGGATATTCTCTTGAAGGTAATACAAGAGTGTGGAATATTGCTGATTCTAAGTTATGGTATTTGACTCCTGAACAGGCTCAGGCTTATTTGGATGTTGAAAAATCTGAGAAATATAAAAAGGAAATGATCGATACAGAGATTGATTTGTTAAAAGAAGTGATGCCTAAGATTAAAGAAAAATTAAATCTGAAACAAGAGGTTGTTATGGTGGATGTTGGTTGTGGGGATGGGAAGAAGGCTGTTGTTCCAATTAATGAAATCAAAGACGAGACTAAAATAATTTATTGCCCGATTGATATTAGTAGTTATATGGTAGAGAGGGCAATGAAAAACATTTCTGGACAAGAAGGGGTTAAGGATATTGTCAATTTTCAATGGAATGTTTCTGATTTTGAAAATTTAGAAAATGTAACACAACTCCTAAGAATAGGTAAGAAAGAACTATTTATTTTATTTCTAGGTAGTACCTTGGGTAATTTTGAAACTCATGAGGTTTTGTATGCACTACAAAATTCTATGGCCTTTGGAGATTCTCTTCTGATAGGGGTTGCTTTGTCTAAGACTAAACCAGAAGATTTAGAAGAAACATATAAGTCTAAACATTCTGATAATTTTTTAGGAAAGGTTTTAGAAGAGTTAGGTTTTGATAGATCTGAGATTGAGTTTGGTGCTAGATTTAGACACTCAAGGGTTGAATCTTTTTATACTATAAATGTAGATAAATCCATTAAATTTCAAGATAAAACAATTAATTTTAATAATGGTGACCAAATCATTGTGGCCTATTCTCAGAAGTTTAGTGAAAAAAGTTTAGAAGATGCAATAAAACTTTATTTTGGTAAATACAATTTCTATGTGAATGAGGATAAGAGTTGGGCACTAGTTTTTTGTCAAAAATAAAAAATGAGCCTGCGCGGATTTGAACCGCGGACCCCTGCCTTTCTTAACCTAGGACACCAAAGGTTTCCTAAGCTCTCACCTTCCTTTCGGATTGTGATGAAATCATACTTCTAATGAAGCATGTTCTTATAAGAGCAGTGCTCTGACCTGGCTGAGCTACAGGCTCACTGTATTTCTGTTCAATAGAACAACTAATTTGTTCTTTGATGCTTACAACTTTCTTTTAAAGAAAGTCGTAATGAGCTACAGGCTCATTTTAAATGAACTGATAATTATTAGATTAGTTAAATACTTATAAAGGTTTTTCTTATTGGTTTTATGAAGAAAGAGGTGATTTATCTAGTGTTTGGAGTTTTATTAGTATTAATAGGTATTAGTTATACTAATTTTAATTATTTTAGTAGTTCTAATCAAATTAAAGAGATTTGTTTTGAAGATAGATGTTTTTCTTGTGAAGTTGCTGATAATAATTTGGAGAGAGCAAGAGGTCTGATGTTTAGAGAATTTTTAAATGATAATGAGTGTATGTTATTTATATTTGATAGTTCTGATATACATAGTTTTTGGATGAAGAATACTTTGATTGATTTAGATATTGTTTGGCTTGGTAGTAATAAGAGTGTAGTTTATTTTGATAGAGGTTTTGCAGGAAGTGAGGAGAGTATTATTCCTGATAAGGAGAGTTTATATATTTTAGAATTTAATTCTGGGATTATTGAAGAGTTAGGGGTTGGGGTTGGTAGTGTATTTGATTGGGAAGGGTAAATCTTAGTTAGTTATTTAATATTTTATTTATTAAGTTAGATAATAGAAGACAGAATATTACTTTGTGTAAAAGATAAATGATTGATTGTGATTAATTAATTATTTAGTAATTGTTTTTTATTATAAGGGATTAATCTTTTATACTCTTATTCTTAGTATCTAGTATGTTAATTGGATTAGTAGGTAAACCCTCAACAGGAAAGAGTACATTTTTCAAAGCTGCGACTCTGGCTAATGTGCTGATAGCTAGTTATCCATTTGCAACTATTAAGCCTAATCATGGAATTGGTTATGTTAGAATTGATTGTATTGAAAAGGAATTTGATGTTAAGTGTAATCCTCAGCATGGTTATTGTATTAATGGACAGAGGTTTGTACCTGTTGAGTTAATGGATGTAGCAGGATTAGTAGAAGGTGCTTCTCAAGGAAAGGGATTAGGTAATCAGTTTTTAGATGATTTAAGACAAGCAGATGCTTTTATTCATATTGTTGATATATCTGGAACTAGTGATGAAGAAGGAAAAGAGAGTGAGGGGTATGACCCATTAAAGGATATAGAGATGTTAGAAAGAGAATTAGATGCTTGGTATTTTAATATTTTAATGAAGGTTTGGAAGACCTTTACAAGAAGCTTGCAAATTGAGAAGGGTAATTTTGCTAAGTCTGTTGCTAAACAATTTTCAGGTTTAAAGGTTACAGAAGATGATGTTAAAGCAGTTGTATTAAAATTAGGATTTGATGCTGAAAAACCTGCTGATTGGACAGAGGAACAGATTAAACAATTTTCACATTTATTAAGGCATATGACTAAGCCTATGATTATTGCTGCTAATAAGATTGATAAGAATGATACTGAGGATAATTTAAAGAGATTAAGAGAGAGTTATACAGAATTAATGATTGTTCCGTGTAGTGCTGATTCTGAATTAGCTTTAAGAGAGGCTAGTAAAGCAGGATTGATTGATTATATTCCTGGTGATAGGGATTTTACAATTTATGAAGAAAAGGTTAGTGAGAAGCAGAAACAAGCTTTAGAGAGTATTAAGAAGAATGTTTTAGATAAGTATGGAAAGACAGGTGTGCAAGAGGTTTTGAATAGGTGTGTATTTGATTTATTGAATTATATAGCTGTGTTTCCTGCTTCTGCTACTAAGTTAGGTGATTCTAAAGGTAATATTTTGCCTGATTGTTTTCTTGTACCTAGTGGTTCTACTGCTTTAGATTTTGCTTATCATATACATAGTGATTTAGGTGATAATTTTATTAAAGCAATCGATGCTAAGACAAAGCAGGCAGTTGGTAAGGAGCATGTTTTAAAGCATAGAGATGGGATTGAGATTATTACTGGATAGAATTATTTTTTTCTCCAACCGATTCCTGTTGGTTTTTGAGTTTCTAAAAATTCTCTTAGGGAGTTTTTTGGAATATAGCTCCTATTACCTTCTTTTATTTGTTCTAATTTTCCTGCCTTTACAAGATTAGTTACAGAACTATCTGAATTTGCTAAGTATAATATTTCTTGAATTTCACTATATGATACTTTTTCAGGCATTTGTTCTAGTTTTTGATATGATTTTTGTATTAATTCTTCTGGTATTGAAGTTTTTAGTGCTAGTGTTATTGCTTTTTGATGGCTTGCTCTTTTATTTTGTGTTGCCTTTTCTATTCCAGATTGGGTTGTTCTTGGTGTTGGTATTTCTGTTGTACTAAACATATAATTTCTAATAGAATTAATATCAAATTCTCCATCCTTGTTTGTTTTTAGTTTTCCTGACTTTGCCATTCTTGCTAGGTCACAAGATCTTTTTCCTGTTAATTCTACTGCTTCATCCCTTGTTAGATATTTTCTATCTCCTACTTTTTCATTAAATACATCTTTTTCAGAGTAGAATTCTTCAGTAGTGTGAGATATGAAATAGTCGTATATTGATGCTGTATGATCTTCTAGTAAGACTGCTTGATGTGTTAATTCTGCATTTTCAAAATTTTCTGGTTGTAATTCGTTTAACTTAGTTGTTAGTGTTCTTGCACATTCATATATATCTCCTTTTTCAGGAGTCATATAGAATCTTAAAAATCCATTTACAAAGTCATAATCTCCTTTACAATTTACTGTTTCAGAGTTTGAAGATATAACTGTG
>CAYYLH010000032.1:0-9232 GCA_964472575.1 Candidatus Woesearchaeota archaeon | reverse complement strand
TGATTACTTTTTTATCTTGTTTTAAGTGTATATTATTATTAAAAACTTGTCAAGTGTTAGTTTTCCACAGGTTATGGGTATATATTCAAAAGATAATAGGATATATTAAAATTATTCTATAGTAAGGTATAAATGAGATAAAAGAGTTGATAAATGAGTGATAACGGTGTTGTAAGGATGTTGTAGGAGTGTTGTAAGGATGTTGTAGGATGTTGTAGTAACCGCCAAACCCCATACAAAAACAACCCTATAACCCAAACATCAAACATCAAATAACAAACATTAAATATCAAACAACAAACAGTAAACATCAAACACTAAACATTAAACAACAAACATCAAACACTAAACATCAAACACTAACAACCAAATATTTACCAGAAACTTTAACACCCTATAAATAAAGAAGTGACAAGGGGATAAAAAGACGATGTAAACGTCATCTTTATTATTTAAATCTCTCTCTCGGGCTGTCAGACCCGTCCTTGTTGAAATTTTACAGTTTCTTTTAAACGGTTTACTTTACAGGTGATAATTTAGGGGCTCTCTTTTCTGTTATTCTTTTATATTGTGAAGGGGGGAGGGGATAGGGGAACGCGTTGTGTGGATATATTAATCATACCACCCTCACAAATTTTCCACAAAATACCCTTTGACTTGTCAATCTTGTAAATACCAAATTTAAAAAAAGAAAGAATCCGTTTAGTGGACTCTTTAAAATCTTGTAGGATTAGGTGTTATATTTTAGATTACCCGTTTTAGAGGTTAAAAGATAATAGGAGAGTTATCCCTTTGTAAAGGGTTAATTAAGAGTTTATTTGGAAAGAAAGAGAATTGTTTATATTAGCGGTTATGTTTGTTATTATCAACCCTCCTTGGGTTTAGACGAATTCCACGTCGGTTAGGTTATTTAATAATCACTTAGAGGAGTAAATTATTAAACCCACATTTTTCTATCAGAGAATAATAACTCCGCAAGTTCTCGGGTCCTCATCTCCCGAACTATGCTAGAGTCCTGCTCCCCACCCGTTTCATGGCAGGTAATTAAACGCATCTCTTTTCTTTCTTTACTATTTATAATATTAGCATAAAAAAAAGTAAAAGTCAAATGTCTTGATTTCGTGGTATTTAGGTTAAAAAGAGGGGGGTTGATTTTTCTTGAAAAAAATGATATAATAGAGTAAGAATTAAGAAAAGGTATTAATGGGATACGACTTACATGGTTCACCCCGCGGAGAATATTTTGGAGAAGAATTAGGGCTCACAGTAAAAGAGCAGCGATTTCTTAATGCTTTAATTTTAAAGGAATTAGGATTTACAGATGAATTTAATTGGGAGCTTTACTTAAAGGCTGGTTTTAGTGCTAAGAATGGGAATAGTGCTAGAGCAAATGCTTCAAAACTTAAAAACTCTGATAAAATACAAAAAAGAATGTCTACATTTAGAGAACAATTAAAAGAAAGAATAGGTGATGATAAGGTTAGTAAAAGATTAAAGCAAATTATTCTTAAAGGAGCTGACAGAGAGTCTCTTAATGGAATTAAAGAGTATAATAAAGTTCTGGGTAATTATGCACCTAAAGATTATAATGTTGATTTTAATAGAGATAGGAATGATATATTTGAAGGTCATGTTATTGAAGATGATGAAGATGAAGAGATTGAGGATGATGAAAATGAAATGATTGAAGATTAATGAGTACAAAAGTATTATCACACAGTAAATTACAAAGAAAAATTAAATGGGAGCCTCATAAAGGGCAAAAGAAAGCTATTGATTTATATTTAAAGAAAGACGACCTTAGAATTGCTTGTGGAAGAAGGTGGGGAAAATCAGAACTTGGTGCTTATATTGCTTTATCGGAATTAATTCAAGATGATAAGAGAATTTGGATTGTAGGTCCTAACTATACTGTAACTGATAAAATCTTTGAAAAGGTAGAAAAATGGATGAAGAAGTACTTTCCATCACTTATAAAAAGCGTTGTTCACAGCCCCACGAAAAGAATTGAAACTCATGCTGAGTCTTTTATTGAATGCAAGTCAACCAACTCTGACTCGTCTCTAATTGGAGACCAGTTAGACTTGGTTATTGTAGATGAGGTAGCAAGAGTTGATAAAAAGGTTTATGAAAGAGATATTGAACCTTGTTTAATTGACAGACAAGGTAAATCAATGTTTGTATCTACACCTTTTGGAAAGAATTGGTTTTATGATGAATTTAATAAAGCAAAGCAAAGAGAGTATGCTGCTTCGATAAATGAACCAAGTTATAATAATCCTTATCTTCCTACAGAATATTTTGACAGATTAAGAGAAAAATTGCCTAAAGAAGTTTTTAAGCAAGAAATAGAAGCTAAGTTTGCTGATGACGCTTCTACCTTATTTAAAGGATTAGAAGATTTAATTGAAGATAAATCAGATTGCTATGAAGACCCAAAAACTGGACACGCTTATGTTATGGGAGTTGATTTTGCTAAAAGTAGAGATTATACAGTAATAACTATAATTGATAGATATACACATAAAGTAGTTTATTGGGAAAGAAGTAATAAAGATAGATATCACCTTCAAAAACAAAGAATAACAAAGATAGCAAAGAGGTATAATAATGCGATAATAATATTTGATGGAACTGGAAAAGGAGACCCTATAGTTGAAGATTTAGAACAAGAAAACTTACACGTTAAAAACTTTATATTTTCTGGAAAGAGTAAAACAAAATTAATAGATAAGCTTATTGTTTTTGTTGAGCAAAAGTTAATTACCATCCCTAATGAAACTGAACTTATAAATGAGTTAAAGGCTTATAGGAGAGAATACTTTAATAAAAAAACGGGAAAAGCAAAGAAAAACCCCACATATACAACTATTTCTGGAATGCATGATGATTGTGTTGATTCGTTAGCTTTAGCTGTTTGGGGATTACCTGACCATAAAAGAGAAGTTAAAAGAAATAAAACAACAAAGTCAAATTATAAAAGAAGTTTTCAATATAATTCATAAATATTATGCCACTACCTAAAAAAAGAAGTTCAGAGTCAGAAGAAGAATTTATGCAAAGATGTATGTCAAATAGTCAAGTAAGAAGAGAATTTGATTTTCAACAAGCACAAGGCTATTGTATGGAACAAGCTAGAGGAGGTGAAGATAATAAAGAAGAGGGCAAAGATAGGATGAAAAATAAAAATAATAAAAAAGAAGAAAAATAATGGAGGGTATAAAAGATTTAATTGAAACTGAAATAGATGGATTTAAAAAGAACAAAATTACCGTTGTTGAAGGGTTTGATTTTAATCAGTATGAAAGAATAAGAAAGAATTATAGACTGTATCACTCTAAGTATAAGAATGGTAAATTTGAAAAAGATGATAAGGGTAATAACATCTTTAGAAAATACTATTTCAATGAAACTAGAAATCCTTGCAACACAGCTACTAAAGAAATAGATTGGGATGTTAAAGATATAGAAATAAACGGAAGAGGACCAAACGATAGATATAAAGCATGGTTTTTTCAAAAAGATTTAGAAATATGGATGGCAAAGAACAATTTTGCTAATCTTATTAATAGGACAGTTCTTAATATTCCTAAAATAGGTTCTCAAGTTTGGAAGTTTATTGAAAATGAACCATATCTTGTTGATATGAGAAACTTTTTTGTAGACCCTTCAGCTGACTGTTTAGATGAAGCCTCTTATATTATAGAAAGACACTTTTACAATCCAAGAATATTCCTTAAAAAATCTAAAGAATTTAATTTTGATGAAGGTGCAGTTGAAGAAGTAAAAGAAAAAATAAAGGAAAAAGACAATCCAAAAATTATATTATATGAAAGATACGGAACTATTGATGATGATTACAAGAAAGTATATTTTGCAAAAGTAAAAGATGAAATGAATTCTGTTGTTAAGGGTAGTGAATTTGTTTTAGATGATAATGATGAGACAGATGGTAAGGTTCTTAAAGAAGAAGAAATTGATAAACATCCTTACGAAGAATTTCATTTTGAAAAAATAGAAGGAAGATGGTTGGGGGTTTCAATTCCTGAAATTGTAGAAGATGCTCAAATAAGATTAAATGAACTTGTTAATATGAAGGTTAAGGCTTCTTATTGGGCTGCATTACAATTATTTCAGAGTGAAGATGGAACCCTTGAGGACAATCTTTTAGAGGACGTTAGAAACGGTACTATCGTCCAAACATTAGGTACTATTCAACCTATTCCTACTGAAGAAAGAAATCTTTCTGCTTATACACAAGAGGAAGAAAGATGGATGAACAATATAAAAACTAATACATTTAGTTATGGAGGAACAAGAGGAGAGCCTTTACCAGCAAGAACTCCACTTGGAAGCAAGGAATTATCAGTAGGATTAACATCAGCACATTTTGACCAGATTAGAGATAGTATTGCATCTACATTTAAAAGGATATTGATTGAAAGAATTCTTCCATCATTTAAGAAAAGTAATAGTTCTGAACATGTAATTAAAATTACTGATGATATAGACGATTTACAAAACATGGTGTTTAAGCATAAAAGTAGTGCTGATTTAATTGAAATGATTAATAGAAATAATGGTAGATTACCAACCGTTGAAGAGAGAGATATATCAGAACAAGTTCTTAGTAAACAAATTAGAGAACAAGAAGAGGTTACATTTAAAATACCTGAAGATTTTTATGAAGACTTAGATTATGATATCTCAGTAATAATTACTGGAGAAGAAGAAGATGTTTCTGCACAAAATGCTAACCTACAAGCAATATTACAATTAGTTGGAAGTAATCCCGCAGTATTACAACAAGAACCAATGAAAAGTATAATAGAACAAATTGCTGATAAATCAGGAGTAGATATTGCTAATATACAGAATTCAAGTGAATTAAAAAGATTAGAACCAGAAGGACAACAAATGGGAGGACAACAAGTTCAAAGAGGTGGAGGAGGAGTTTCAAGACCATCAATACCGCAAGCACCCCAAAGGGAACAATTAACTAGAAGAATATAATTATGAAAAAAGAAGAAAGAAATAAATTTTTAAAAAGAATAGCAAGTGGTCCTGAAATTAAAGCTTTAGAAGATTTATTTAATGAAAGAAAAAAGAAACTTAAAGAAGAGGCTATTAACGAAATGGAAGATATATCACAGGTTATTGGAAGAAAAAAAGCAATAGATAGTTTGGATAAAATATTAAATATAATAAAAAGGTCGAAAGTTGAGAAGAAGAATAAGAAGAACGCAAATAATTATATAAGTTAGATTATAAACTTTAACCAGGAGAAGGCACTCCTAAAAATCTATGGTTAATGAAGAAAAAGAGGCTACTCAGAAGCCAGATTCTGAGGAAGAGAAAACTTCACAAAATCCCGATGGAGAGAAAACTCCTAATAAATCTTCACAAGAGCAAGATAAGGATGTAGACGGAATACATCCAAACCGCTTTAAACACGAAAAGAAAAAAAGAGAAGAGGCTGAAAAGAAATTAGAAGAACTTAAAAATGAGGTTAATAAACTAAAAAAGAGTTCTGGTAAAGATATAGATGAAAGCGAAAATATTACTTCATCTGACGATGACTTAATTAGTAGAGTTGAAGAAGTAAAGAAGTTACAAGAGTTTTCAAGTGACGAACTTAAGACTCTTAAGAAGTTTAAAAAAGCGGGAAATTATAGCTCTTATTCTGAAGCCGCAGATGATGAGGATTTTCAAATGCTCATTAAGGCTAAAAGAAAAAAAGAAGAAAGTAATAAATCACCTAAACCAACTACTGGCAATATTAGTCTAGAGAATATTTCTGATATTAGTGGAAAAGACTTAGGAAATATGTCTGATGCTCAAAAAGAAAAATACTTTGAGGAAATCGGATTATATGACTAATAAAAACTAGTAGTATAAAACACAATGGCTGAAATAGCTGACAATTCAATCGATGCACAAATACCAGAAGTATGGTCTAGTGCTATGCAATCTCTCTTAAGAAAATCTTTGATTGGTGTAGATATTGCCAACACAAAGTATGAGAGAGACTTAAGCAAAGGAGATACTGTACACGTACCATATCACGCTGAATTAGTTTCTAGTGAATATGTAAGAGGAACTGAGGTTGACCCTCAAAATCTAGATGCTACTGATGACTTAGTTACAGTAGACACTGCTAGAGAAGTATCCTTTTATGTAGATAAATTAGAAAAGGTTCAATCTAAATATGGATTTAAACAGTATGTTAAAGAAGCTGTTTATCAACTTAATGATGATATTGACCAAGCAATTCTTGGTGAATATTCAAATGCTTCTTACACATTAGATGACGGAGACTTTGGAGGAGTTGACGGAGACCCATTAACAGTTGACGCAGACAACGCAATTAAATTTTTCACTAAGATTAAACAAACCGCTGGTGAAAACAACATGAAGTTGAATAACTTATTTGTTGCTGTTGACTTTGCAACTGCTGAAGTAATTGAGGCAGAAATGACTCAAAACGGTTTTGAAGTTGCAGACTCTACTCTCCGAAATGGAATGGTAGATAACATCATGGGAATTGATGTTTATAGAACCAATAACCTCGATGCAGGTCACTGTCTCGCAGGTGAAAAAGGTGCTATTTCTTTAGTAAAACAAATTGCACCTAGTGTACAAATCAACAAAGAACCTAGACTTACAGGTTACACCTATATTGTCTACGACTTGTTCGGAGTTGATACTCTTGAAAAAGGAACTGACAGACTTATTAACATTGAAGTTAGTAACTCTGCTTAATAGTTGATTCCTACTATACGCCTCATTTATTGGGGCGTATAAAGGAGTTAATTATAATAATACTATATGAACTACGAAGATATAAAAAAAGATATACACTTTTTAACCAATACTAACGATAATAGTTATAAAGAGGAAGATATAGTTAGAAATTTAAATAATTGGTTAAGACAAGTTTGGATTTGGATAGAAAATAGTGATGCAGATTGGCAATTTAATGATAATAATAAAACAAATACACCAATAGGAAGAACAGATTTAATAAAAGGACAAAGTAAATACAGAATGGATAGTGACGCCTTAACTGTAGAAAGAATAGAAGTTAAAGATAATAATGGAAATTGGTTTAAGTTAACTGATATTAATGAAACTGATATTAATATTGGATTAGAGGAATTTCAAGAAACTGATGCTATTCCAAGATATTATGATATGATGGGTAATGAAATAAACTTATATCCAGCACCTGATTATAATTCCTCAAAAGGATTAAAAGGTATATTTTCTAGAGATATTGTTGAGTTTAGTACTGATGATGATACTTTTACTCCTGGAATCCCAGCAATGTTTCATAGAATATTATCTTATGGTGCTGCCTTAGATTATTGTGTAGCAAATAGTGCTTCTTCTAAAGAGGCAGACTTAAGAAGATTAATTTATGGAGGAAGTACAAATCAAGGATTAAAAAGTGAGGTCGAAGAATTTTTCGCAAAAAGACAAAGAGACTCCTCTATGAGATTTGGAATTAAAAGAGGAGATTATTCGTCATAATTAATAATAATATGAATTTATTAGAAAGTAAAAAATTAACAGGTGAATACACTATCAGAATTGAAAATGAAGATGGTGTTAAAAAGCTTTGGCAACCTAATAGCTTAGGTAAAGTTTTAGGAATTAAACTTCCTTTTATAACAGGAAAATATGTAGAAGAGTATAAAGAAAAAAACTTAGTAGTTGATTCTGGATTAGCTGCAATTGCCTCTAGAATTAATGGAGATGGAAGTGAGGATATATTTACATATATTGCTGTTGGAGATGATGATACAGCAGAATCAGCTTCAGACACCTCATTAGGTTCTGAAATAACAGGAAATGGGTTGGCTAGGGCTAATGCAAGCGTTTCTAGAGAAACTACAAACACAACCAATGATACAGCTGTATTAGAGTATAAATTCGATGTAACGGGCTCTGAGAGTATAAGAGAGGTTGGAGTATTTAATGACGCTTCTTCTGGAACAATGCTTTCAAGAACTGTTATTGCCACAAAAAATGTATCAGACGGAGATGATATTACAATAACTTATAAAGTTTACGCTGAATAATGTCAAATACAACAGTAGAATATGATGATGGTCAATACTTATTAGCTGAAGATGAAACTCCAGTATTGCAAGAGAATGGAGAGGAACTTTTATTAGAACCTCAAAGTTATAGGCTTAGAATTTTAGAAACAGGATTTTTATCAGAGATTACACAAGCTGGATATAAAATTATTGTTGAAGAAACTTACAAGATTAAAGAAAGTTTATTAACTACCTGGAGTTTTATATTAACGTTTACTGATTCGTTTTCTTTAACAGATAACTTCTTAACACATTTATTTATTACTGTAAAAGAGAACTTAAGTATTAAAGAAAGCCTTATAGCATCAGCAAAATATTTTTTAACACTGGTAGATAAAATAAATATATTTGATAGTTTTTTGGGAAGTTGGTGGATATTTGATAATAGGGTAGAGGATACAGAGTGGACCTTTGATGAAAAATCAGATGATGTAGATTGGGAATATGACGATGAAAATAATATTCAAACTAAATTATAATAAAATATGTCAGATAAAATAAGTAATTTAAACGAGTTAACAAGTCCAGATAATGATGATGTAGTTCCTATAACGGATAGTAGTATTCCAGAGACTAAAAAAATAACTCATAAAAATCTATTTACTAATTTAGACAAAGCAGACTTTACTGCAGTATCACATCCTTCAATTCAAGAAGGTAGACTTTTCTATTCAAGTGAATATAATGTATTTTGTTATTTTGATGATGAAGATAATTTAATTAAAATAGGAAGAGATGTTACAGAACAAGTTAGAAATACCTCTGGCTCTGATTTAAATAAAGGAGATGTAGTTAAACAAGTTGGAGCATCTGGAGATAATCCAGAAGTTGATTTAGCACAAGCTGATATTGAAGATAATGCAGAAGTCCTTGGTGTAGTAATGGATGATTCTATATCTGATAATTCAGTTGGTAGAATTATTATTATAGGTAGAGTAGTGGATATGGATACTTCTAGTTTTTCAGAAGGTTCTTATTTGTATTTATCCAGCGATACTGCAGGTGGTTTAACAGAAACCAGACCATCAGATTATCCAGTTAAGATTGGAATAGTTACTAGGTCTCATAGCACAGAGGGGCAGATTATGGTTAATGTATGTAGAGAGTTTACTTATGAGCATGGTAAT
>CAYYLH010000031.1:0-10226 GCA_964472575.1 Candidatus Woesearchaeota archaeon | reverse complement strand
CACGAAAATCAACATATTCAACAAACAATCTTCTTCCCTTTTTAACACCCTTACCAATCCAGATACAAGAAAAAATATTATTATCTAAATACCACTTACACTTCTGCTTTTCCTCTTTCTTTAAAATTCCATTCTTCTTAACCTCAACACCAATAACATCATAAACACCTTCCCGAACATACTGAATAGCAATAAAATCAGGAAAACCAGTTCCAATAGTCATAACTCTTGAAAAAGGATTAAACTTCCTTTTAGCAGGCTCAATCTTACCTTTTTCTAAATCCAAATTATTAGTCCACTTATCAACTACAAATCCTTTTTCTTCTAAATCCTTTCTAACTCTTAATTCAAACCTAGCACCAGAAGCACGTGCTTTTTTACCTTTTTTTATTTTCTTTTTCTCAACTAATCTTGGTTTACCTTTATCATCCCACTTAACCTTTAAATCTCTCTCAACCTTTTCAACATCTTTTGATTTCTTCTCCATATACTAATTAAATCAGAATTCTTTTTATATGTTATCTTATTTAGTTAGTTTAATAATTATTAATTAAAAAGAAATCAACCATCCTTAAATTAATATTAATTAATGTGTGTAGGATAATTATTCATCTTAACATTATTAACTTGTAACTTAGCTAAGATTTGACTTGCTATTAATTAATAAGTAAGGATTTAGAATATTCCTTTACACACCCAAACCAACTACAAATCCCTTCCAAAAACAGTTCGTCTTAAATTCTTCTTAGCCCTATCCTCTGCATTCTTAACCATCTCTTCTACCTTTTTTTCAAGCTCTAACCAGAAATCACTAGCTACTTGCAACTCCATCATCTCTTTTACTTTAGATTTATTAGTTAATACCATTATTCAATATAGGAATTTAATTTAGTTATAACTTTTTTGTGTAGATTACTCTTAATCTTACATAATCTTTTAATTATGATTTTTTCATCAATGCTAAATAGCCTATGAGTCTTAATACTGCTTTTAAATGGAAGATTACCTAATTCAAAATCCTCTTTTCTAATCACTAAATCATCTTTATGAAGCTTACTAGTAACTAAACAACAAATTCTATCTTGCATATTATTCAATTTATCATTAGAAATAATTAGTGCTGGCCTTTTTTTTGCAAGACTTAAATCAGAAAAAGGAAAAGGGATTAAAACAACCTCTCTCTGATTATACATTATCCCACCTTTCATCTAATTCATTATCCCAATCTTTTTTTAATACTTCCTCAGAAGCTAGCATAGTCATTAAACTTTCTTTTTTTTCTTCACTTATTTTATTCAATTCCATAATTCTTTGTTTAATACATTTTCTAACAAACTCACTCCATTTAATCTCAGAAAACTTTTTCATATCATCATACACATTATCATCTATAGAGAGGGTTATATTTGTCATAGGATTATAAGTGAGCTCACTTATTTAAATCTTTTGATTAGTTCAGAAAACTCCTAATAACTATTGTAACATCTACTACTAATCCAATTAAAGATATAATAATCACTAAAATAGCTCTTTTTCTAGCTACTTTTAATAAAGAAATACCAATTACTAATAATATTAAAAATGCTAAAACCCCAAATCTATCCATTACTTCTGCACTTACCATTATTTCTTTTTCTTCTTTTTAACTTCAACCTCTTCAGGCTTCATTAAAGGAAAAACAACACACTCTCTAATAGGTCTACCAACTAAATAACTAAATAATCTTTCAGATACACCAAAACCACAAGCAGGAGGCATTCCATATTTCAAAGCCTCAACAAAACTCTTATCATGCTCTTGTGCTTCTGAATCACCAGCATCTTTCAAAGCTTGCTGTTTTTTAAATCTCTCTTCTTGGTCAAGAGGGTCATTTAATTCAGAATACCCATTACCCATCTCACTTCCAGCTATAATAACCTGAAACTGCTCAACCTTTCTATCATCATCTTCTCTTCTCTTAGCTAAAGGAGCTAATTCAACAGGCTGTCCTGTTAAAAAACCAGGCCCTGCTAAACTCTTTCTACAATACTTCCATAATAAATCAACTAATCTCCACTTATCAACACTAGAATCATAATCAATCTTCTGTTTATCTAAAAACTTCATAATCTTCTCTTTATCATCATCAAAAATACTAATCCCTGTCTTCTCTTTAACTAACTCTTCATAGTCATATATAATCCACTTCTTAGAAAAATCAACTTCATAACCATGAGTCTTAAACTTCAAACTACCTAATACCTCTTTAGCTATCTTCTTATACATCTCTTCTACTAACTTCATTCCATCTTTATAATCAGCATAACCCCAATAAAACTCCATCTGAGTATAATCTTGTAAGTGTTCCATATCCATTCCCTCATTTCTAAACTGCCTTCCTATTTCAAATGTCTTTTCATAACCAGCAACTAATAACTTCTTTTGCCATAACTCTCCCATTGAAATTCTTAAATAAACATCTAAATCTAAAGCATTATGATGTGTTTTAAATGGTGTAGCAGCAGCTCCACCAGCACTACACTCTAAAATAGGAGTTTCTACTTCTAAAAATCCATGTTCAATTAAAAAAGTCCTAATAACACTCCAGAACTTCTGCTTTTTAATAAATAACTCCTTAACATCTTCATTAGTAATAATATCTAAATATCTTTTTCTTAATTTCTCTTCTTCATCTTTTAACCCTTTATGTTTATCAGGCAAAGGTAAAATAGATTTAGTTAAAATATCTAATTTTTTAACTAAAACACTAACAGCACCTGTCTTAGTCTTTAGTACATTTCCTTTAACACCAATAATATCTCCAACATCTAGTTTAGAATATAAATCCATTACCTCTTCACTACTCTTACCTTGCTGAAAAACTAACTGAATCTCTCCTTTTATATCTTGCAAATTAATAAAATTAATCTTACCAAAACCCCTTTTAGTCATAATTCTTCCTGCAACTACAACAGAGGCTTTAGATTTTTCTTCTTTTTTCAATTTATCATACTTTTCAATAATATCTTTAGAATATGCTCTTTTTTCATGTAAATCAAATCTATGAGGATAAGGATTAATCCCTTCCTTCTTCAACTCATTAATCTTTTTAATTCTCTCATCAATTATCTGTTTTTCTCTTCCTTTCATTTTAAAACCTCAACACCTTAAATTCAGAAAACTCTCCAGTCCATTTAACCTCTTCTACAGTTACATTTCTAATCCGTGCATGAGCAGGACCTGCTTGAACATCCTTAACCATCTCTTCAATCTTACCTGCTTCACCTTCTAATCTTAGTTCAACATCTCCATTTTCAAGATTTCTAACATAACCTCTTAATCCTAATTTATTAGCATGCTCTTTACAAAAATTCCTAAAAAACACACCTTGCACAGTTCCTTGCACAATCAACTTAACAGCTTTCTTCACCATATTTAAAATTAGTAAGATTGGTTTTTATATGTTTCTCATATCCAACTCATTATGAATAATCACAAAAACCTGACTAGCAAACAACATCTTAGGAGAGACACTAATAGGATCTATCTTTTTAATAAACTTCTTTAATTCACTAGAAAAACCATCCTGGTCACCAATAATAAAAAGCTCATTACCATTTAATTTCATCTCTCTTAATTGAACACCTTTTTTATCTAGAACAAAAACATTCTTATTATTATCATTCATTTCTAAAACCAAATCCTCAAAGCCCTTTTTTTCAACATAACATCCTGGAAATACCTTAATCATTTTACCCTTCTTTTTAGGACACTTATATAACATCCTTTTAATCAAACCAGCTATATCCTTTTTAGAAATAGGCATATCTTTATCATATTCAAATACTAAATGAACAGGAGCAACAGGAGGTCCATCAAATATCATATGTAACCTAACATCCTTTCTCATTGAATTAGAAATAAAAAAAGCCTGAATAATCACATTACAAGCAATATCTAATCTACCTGCCTTCATCAAATCACTTTTAATATAATTTCCAGCAGTCACAGCACTCTTGGAATAGTAAATAAACTCCCTCATACTATAAAAAGAAAATAAGAATTAATAAGTGTTTAGTTAGGCATATAACTACAAATAGAGAAGTAATCAGTTCCTAATGCCCAATTACCAAAATCTTCATCATCTTCTAAATCACTCTCACTAGAACTCCTTGCCCTTGGTAAATGATTAAATCTAGCTTCAACATCTCCTTGTATTTCTGTATAAGGTATATCATTTCCCATACAAATGTCACTAAAGAGTAGTATTTAAATCTTTCTAATCAAACTAATTATTCAAATTATCAAGAATATCTAAAATCTCTGTTATTTTATTAATAACATAGTTTGGTTTTTGATAGTTTTCTTCAGGTTGTTTAGCTAGTTTACCTTTTTTTAACAAGATAGTGTCTAATCTAACTGCATTAGCACCTTCAATATCAGATATAGTATTATCCCCTACCATAACTGCTTCATCAGGATTAACATCTAATTTATTTAAAGCAAGAAGAAACATAATACTATGTGGCTTTTCACTCCCTGCTTCTTCAGAAGTAATAAGATAGTCTATGTATTGTGTAATACCTAACTTGTGTATTTTTCTTAACTGAATATGGGTAGTTAAATCAGAAACAATTGCAATCTTCATACCTTTTTCTTTAATTTTTTTTAAAGTATCTTTAACTCCTTTGTATGGCTTCATATTTTTTAGTAAGGTATCCCAATAACAACGGTATAATCTCAAAATAATATCTGGATCAACAGTATTATGTGTTTTTTCTATTAACCTTTGAAAATATAAAACCCTATTATGTGAAGAAGCAGTCCCTGCTAACTCTCTATGAATCTCTCTTTTAGAAACATTATACAATCTTTTAAATTTAGAAAAAGAAATCTTAATATTTTTATTTAAGATTTTGTAAACAGCTCTTAGTGCAGTCTTATGTACTTTTTCATAATCATATAATGTACTATCTAAATCAAACAACACTGCTTTTTTCATACTAGATTATAGATAGTTTGTTTTATAAAACTTATTAATTATTTAAATGATTAATTCTACAATTTTGTTTAATACTATTAATTTCTTTAATTGTATCACTTCTAAATCTTTTTAATTCCCTTGTCTCTTCAACAACACTATCTAGTTTATGCATTGCCCATCCAGCAAGATAAACAGCACCAAAATAAGGAGCATACTCAATTAACAAAGGAGTATTAATTATTCCAAATACCTTTAACACTAACCATATTAAAATTCCTATTAAAACAATCCATGCAAGAACATCCCAAAAACTCCACCTCTTCATACTAATTAAAATTAAAACTTATATAAAAAATTATCTACTCCAACAAGCAAATCACTTTCCACAAAAAGTCTTCTCACCTTTAGAATAATGATACTCTTGACACTCTTCACATTTACCATGTCTTGGACATGTTTTACACGGACATTTACATTCGTCTTCCATTATCCAATCTCCTTAATTTGTTTAGGATTAATTACCAATGCTCCTTTTGGATTAAATTCCTTATTTTCATGAAGACCCTTAACAAATTCCATCCATCTTCCTTTATCAAAAAATTCACAATCACCTTCAATACTAAATCCTTTTTCACCCTTCCAAAATATAATAGATACAACAGGATTTTCATTAATATTTTCTAAAGTCTTTTTCATATAATTAGCTGTAATAATAATTTTTTCATCAACAACTTTGGCAAACATTACAGCAATATTATGTGGTCTTCCATTTTTATCAGCACTTGCTACCGCAAGAACACTACTTTCTAATTCTTTTTTAATATCTTCTAATTTCATAACTTACTAATCAAATAACCCTCTGGTTTATCTTTAATTTCAAATCCTAAATCATTAATTTCATCTCTTAATTCATCAGCCTTATCCCACTCTTTATTCTTTCTAGCTTCTTCTCTTTTATCAGCTAACTCTAAAACATTCTTAGGAATATCTTGCTCTTCTAAAATACTAAATACCTTATCTATCTCTTTAATAAACTTCTTAGCATTCTGTCCAGGTGTAAACTTATTAGCTGTTTTAATAAATTCAAATACAACATTCAATGCCTTAGAAATATTCAAATCATCATCCATTGCTTTTACAAATTCTTTTTTACTTCTCTTAATCAATTCATATATATCACCAGATTCAGAATCATCATGATAACAAGAAATATAAAAATCATTAATCTTTTTTACATTATCTTTAGCTTGTTTTAATAATTCATCAGTAAGATTAATCTTCTGCCTGTAATGAATACTCAATAAAGCATATCTAACTTCTTTAACACTATGTCCTTTTTGTTTTAAATCATCTAATGTATAGAAATTTCCTTTTGACTTACTCATCTTTTTTCCATTAATTAACAAGTGTTCATTATGCATCCAGTAGTTAGACATCTTCTTTCCATAACCAGCTTCAGACTGAGCAATCTCATTCTCATGATGAGGAAAAACCAAATCCACCCCACCAGCATGAATATCAAAAGGCAAACCTAAATACTTTTTAGACATAGCACTACACTCTAAATGCCACCCAGGTCTTCCCTTACCAATATCAACATCCCAAAAAACATCTCCATCATCTTCAGTATAAAACTTCCACAAGGCAAAATCACTTACATCTTCTTTATCATACTCATCCTCTACTCTTCCACTTCCACCTGCCTTTAATGAGGATAAATCAACACCAGATAATTTCCCATAATTTTTAAAAGAAGAAATATCAAAATAAATTCCATCCTTAGCTTTATATGCATATTTCTTTTTCAACAACTTTTTAACTAAATCAACCATCTCATTAATATTATCAGTTGCTTTAGGATACTCTTCTGCTTTTTCAATTCCTAATTCTTTCAAATCCTTTAAAAATAATTCAGCATACTTAGAAGTATAATCTTTTAATTTAACACCTTGCTCTTGACTAGCTTTAATTGTTTTATCATCTACATCTGTGATATTTACAACCTGTTTAACCTTATATCCTCTAAATTCTAAATATCTTCTTAACAAATCATAAAAGACCATAGCACGTAAATTTCCAACATGTGCTTTATTATGAACAGTTGGCCCACAAGTATAGAGTCTAACCTCTTTCTTTTTAATAGGTTTGAATACTTGCTTTTTCTTTTTTAGTGTATTATATAGTTTTATCATAACAAGAAATAGAAATAATCTTTAATAAATCTTTACAATTCAATAATCTTAGAATCTCCACAACAGCCTAAATTGTATATGGTTGTATTACCAATTAACTTTGTTCCTTTAGCCTCATGAATATGGCCACACAAAACAAATCTTGGATGATACTTTCTAATATAATTTCTTATAGCCTTGCTTTCAGCATGTTTTCCCTGCCAACTTTTTGGAGCACCAGGAAAGTTAACTTTATCTAAGAATCCATAGGGAGGCTGATGACAAACCAATATATCAAGACCATTACCAAATCGTTCTAAAATCCTTCTTGCTTTTTCTGTCTCATCTTTTGCCTGTTCTAACTCTACATCATAATCTTTTGGTTTAAATTCCTTAACCCATGAGATATCTGTAAAGTACTCTAAAAAACCAATCCTTAAACCATTAATAATTCTCAGTCTATTCTTAACTACATTAACATCCCGAATCTTTTTTAATCTATCAATACTTGGAATGAGATTTAATTTATATTTCTTATTATCTCTTTTAACATCTGCTTTTTTAGATATCCCTACATTACCTTCAAGAGTATATACTGGCGCATATTTAGATAATCTTTTTAAGATATTAATAGTGGAATTCTGAGTTTGATTATAAACTGCTCTAATAAATTTTGAATCCCTTTCTAAGGGTTCCAAACCCTGTCCTTCTCTTTCTTTGTCTTTAAAAAATCTCTTTCTAGCTAAGTCTGCCTTGCCTATATCTCCTGTGATTAATATTAAGTCAAGATCTCTAGGAATTCTTTTAGGCATTACTCCGTGAGGATCACCAACAGCTAAAATCTTCATATTAAACCTAAAAAAACTTATTTAATAAAACTTTGTTTATGCAGCTTGAACAACTAAATCAACACTTGTCTGTGTATAAATTCCCTCACCAGCCTTATTAACATCTAATCTATATCTAATATTACACACAGGTGCAGATTCAGGAACATCAAACTTAACTAATTCAGGCAATTCCATCTTCTGACTAGGAGCAAGAGTCATACTACCAGAACTAACCAATAACCATGAATTAGCCTCACTCGCACTAATCCCACACTTCTGTTGAATATTATAATTAGGATCAACTTCAACACTCCATGTAAATCTCTGCTCTTCTACTTCATTATTTCTAATATTAAATGCAAATCCCTTAGGGTCAGAACCTTGTTTTAATTTAACCTCTCTTGTAGCAGGATAAATAGCTATTTTATTATTATTATCTGTAAATAATTTATTAATCTCATTCATAACACCCTGATTAATAGAATCAACAGCTTCTTCAGAACCAGAAAAAATACTTCTTACTAACATAATACCTAAAATCAACATAGACATAGCAAGAACAACTATAACAATTGTTCCAATTGATAATTCAATAGCTGCTTTTTTATTTTTCATATTCATCTTTTTAAAAACTTCCAAATAGGTTTAGCTCCAAATAGTAAAAATAATCCAAACCAAATCCATCTCCAACCAACAATGTAATTAATATCAATAAAACTAGCAATCCAAAAAGCAAAAAAGAAAACTGATAGTTTAATAAATTGAACATCAGCAATAGTTATATTTTTCCGAAACTTATTAAACCTCTTTTTTATCATGTTATCTATTAGATTTTTTATTTTATAAATGTTGTGGAGACTTGAAATTTATATTAATTAACTTTAAAAACTAACTAACCTAAATAATTTTACGGGGCTGTAGCTCAACGGGAGAGCGTCCGGCTGAAGAAAACAACCTTTTTCAAAAAAGGTTCTTTGAGTCTAAAAACTCAATAGCAGAAAATCTGTTATATCAGATACCGGTGTGTAGTGGGTTCGACTCCCACCAGCCCCATACCTATAAAAATACTAAACACTCTATATAATCATGAAAAAGAGTGATAAAAAGTTTAAACAACTTAGAGATGAAGTATATAAAAAATACAAAGCATCTGTAAATATGTCTTATTCTGAATTTAAAAAATGGTCTGAATCAGAGTGTAGTAAAAAAGCATCTCTTAATAGAGCACCAATTAAAAGAAATCTAACATTACTAAAAAAACTAAATCTAAATGGACTGAAAAAGATATAAAAGAAGCTAAAAAAACAATCTCATTCAATTCAAGAATGATAAAAGTAAAACCAGGAAAACCAGTCTGTAAAAATAAATCTAAGAGAGATATCTCCCTACTTAATTGGGCTTTAAATCCTTTTAAAAAATTAAGAAGTTCTAAATAAAAATAAAAAATGTGAGTAAGAAATAGGCCGCATTCTGTCAAACCTTGTCTTCCTCCCTGAAAGACAAACGATTTGTGCTAACATCTGACTAAGCCTGCGCAAGACAGTTGCATCAGTTAGGATGTTCGTTCCACTCCCTACTAAAAGGGCTCGTCTCTATAACAGCAGCAATATTTGCAAGCAAACACTGCAGTCGTCTTGATTATTAATTCAAGACAAGCCACACTTCACAGCGCCTTTCTCTCGAAAGTAACTTTGTCTTATTTCACTTATGAAATAAGGATGTGCGGACCTTCCTCAGGATTTAAGCTCATTTTACAGCTCTTGTCTTCTCAGACAAAATCCCGAAGTTAGCTATCTTACTCACAATTATAATATGTAATTTTGATTTTTAAATCTAACTAATCTATCATAGCTCTCGCTAGTCTATAAATTAATTAAAAAATATAAGATTACTATCTTAGTTTTCTCTTATCTTGGGTTTCTCTTTTTCTAAAAGAGAAATTAATAGAGCAGTATAGGTTTTCTATGTAATGGGAAAATAAATAATTTGAGGCTATTAGTAGTTGCAGACTGAATATCTCGCCGAAGCTTGATACTTACATCTCAACTCTATCAACGCAGTCTTTTACTGCGGCCTTTGTTGTTTCGTCTTGCGGATGGCTTCGTGCTTAGATGCTTTCAGCACTTATCCATACAGAGCGTAGCTGCGCAGCGTGCCATATAACAACTGCTACACCAGAGGCTCCGAACTTACGTTCCTCTCGTACTAGAAAGTCCTTCCACTCAAACAACAACACACCTAGTAGATATCATACAAACTGTC
>CAYYLH010000030.1:0-10279 GCA_964472575.1 Candidatus Woesearchaeota archaeon | reverse complement strand
ATCTTGTATATTAGAATAATTAACACTATCTGTTCTAATAACTGTAAAATTATAACTTCCAACTGCTAAGTCTTGTTCAGAATTATTACTTATTTCAGTTCCATTTCTATATAGTGTAAAATCAGAATTACAATTAGTATAAACCTTAAACTTAGTATTCCAAGTTTGTGGAGAGCTTATATTGAATAGTACATCACAAGCACTAGAATCTTGATTAACCTCTGAATATAAATAAACAGAACTTACATCTGTATAATTTTCATTTCCAGTTACATTAAACTCATACTCATAATATCCTGCACCTAACTGAACATCTATATTATTATCAGAAGTTATATCTGTCCCATTCCTATAAATTGCTAATGTTCCTGCATTAGTATTAGCAGAAGCATTAATTGTGTTTGGATAGACTATTGAAATATTATCATTTACATCATTTAGATAATAGTTTAGTATAGGGGTTACTTTATTAATTGTTAATTCAAAACTATCACTAGCAGAAGTATAGTTCTCATTTCCAGTAGTGTTAAATATATAATTATAGGTTCCAGCACTTAATACTTCTGTATTAGGATTACTTACTAAAACATCATCTCTATAAAGATTGCAAGTTAATTGAGCAGGACAATTTACACCTTCTACATCTCCAGTAGTTCCATAAGTTATTGGTGTTGTTCCTGTTATACTTCCTGTTGGTGCAATCTTACTAATTGCAAAATTACTCTCATTCAAAGCAGAAGTATAATTCTGTGTTGCATCCATAGAACAAGAAAAATTCCAACTTCCAGCTGCTAGGTCTTGTGCTTCTCCAGAAGTAATTATACTATCATTTAATCTTAATTCTAGTGTTCCTTCTCCAGAAGTTATTGAACAAGTTGGAGTTATTGCAGTTCCATAATCCTGAGGACTTTCTTTATCAAATGTTAAACTCAATACTCCTGTTGCTTTTGTCACATTTAAATTATAAATAGTTGAATTAATATTTCCAGAACTATCATTAACAGATACATTTACATAATACTCACCAACTGCTAATTGTCCTGTCCAGTCTAAATAACCAGTTGAATTAATTACAAAATTATCACTATCATTAATAAAATAAGCTTCTACACCATTATCATCTGAAGCATCAAAATCTACACCACCCCAAACAACACCATATACAATAGATTCATTAGCTGGAATTGTTGTGAATATTGGAGGAGTTATGTCCGACTGCAATACAATTTCATCATATCCAACTAAGTAACTATTCCAAACAGAAGACTCATTCATCTGTTGAGCAGAGGCATAAATCTTCCCATCCATAACTATAATAGAAGTAAGGACTAATCCGCTAGTAGTATCATTCCAAATAAGACTGCCATTAGTAGCATTCAAAATTTTAAAGTTATCTGCATCATTTTCCACTAAGAATAAATCATTTGCAGTTAAAATCCCAGACCCATAGAATACTTCTGAAGCCGTGTAAAAATTAGACCAAACCTCAGAACCATCCTCCACATCATAACAAGCAGCCAAACCATCTCCAACAAAACAAACTACAACTCCATCAGTTGCTGCAGCATAAGTGTAAGAAAGTCCACTTGTCCTCCATATTTGAGTTCCATTAGTTGAATTAAAAGCATAAATATAATTTCCAGAAGGAACAAATATTCTACCAGAATCATAAGTAATTTTAGCAGGAAGATAATAAATATTGCCTTCAGCTAAACTAGAATTCCAGTCCTGTACTCCATTCGATTTATAAAAAGAATAAAGACGTTCGTCATCAGCAACAACATAAACTCTGCTTCCTTCAACAACAGGTGTCCCCCCTTTTCCTCCAAGAGTTGAATTCCAAATCTTTGCTCCAGTATTTGCATTAAAACAATAAAATTGATTTTCTCCTCTAGAAATATATAAATAACCTCCGACAATAATTGCAGAAGAATCAGAGTAATTCCCCTCATTTGATGTCCAAAGAATATCTCCATTACTTGCATTTACAGAAAACAAAGTTCCAGTAGTATTACTGAGATAAAGTGCACCATTAGAATATGTAGGTGCGACTCTTCCAAAACTATCTTCTCCACCAAGATCAACATTCCAAAGTTTTGTTCCGTCGGTAGAGTTAACTGAAAATAAAGTTCCATTTTGGGTAACGACAAAAATTTGTTTATCATATCCAACTATTGAAGAAAGAAGATGATCTCCTGCAGAGCTTGAATAAAAACCTAAACTATAATTCCATAAAACTCCCAAATTATCATAATCAATATTATCATTATAAAAATGAGAAGCATGCTCGTCCATTCCAACAAAAGGCCAATCCGAAGTCACTTCAAAACTATCACTGGTATAATTTGAATTTCCAGAACTATCATTAGCCCAAAGTTTAACAAGATAAACTCCAATCAAATTTAAATCTTCTGAATCAAAATCCTGATTACCGCTTTCCAAAGCACTTGAATAAAGGACAGACCCATTAGGATAAGTTATATTAAAAAGAACTGTATCTAAAAGAACATCATCTGAAGCATTCCAAAAGACTAAGACACTTGAACCATTAAAAAGAATACTATCATTCAAAGAAACTAAAACATTAGGACTAACCAAATCTCCTGCCTCACCATCAATAGTATAATTAGTCCAATACTCAACATTAAATTCAACAGTCTCAGCATTCAAAGGAGTTGAATTTACACAAGCAGGTGTTGTTTCAGCATTACACTCTACTCCATTCCTTAGAATTCTTGCTCCATCAGCATTAGGTGTATTATATAGTGTAATATCTGCTGACTGATTTAATTCTGATTCAGTAGCAGAATCAATCTCAGCAAAATTATCTTTTATCACAACATTATCTGCTATTGAAGTTATTGAACTTCCAGTGATATTATTACTTCCATAATCAATTACACCTGATGAAGCATTTACAATCTTTAGCTTAAAATCTCCTGCATAAGTTGCACCTGTATCTTCAAATCCTGTTGTATAGTTTATTGTAAGTTGGCCTGGTTGGCCGTTTTGGAATGCTTCATCTGGATAACCTCCATAGGAACTACTTAGATTTAAACCATAAGTAATATCAAAATTAATATTAGAGAGATTTATATCCTTCATTTCCATATAAATATCCCCAGCATTACCTCCAGTTACAAGAGCATCTCCTCCGGAAACATTAATAGAAAGGATAGTTGAATTAGTTATTGTTACATCTCCTGCACTCCCACCCCCATCAGCATCACTAGAACCTCCATAAGAATTTATAACCAAAATATTAGAATTATAAGATACAACATCTCCTCCAGAACCAGCATATTCCCCAAAATCAGGCATTGAATCTGCACCATAATTATTTATATTTGTTATATTTGAATTATGAATATTTATATTCCCTCCTGAACCCCCTGAACCATCTGCAGAAGAAGAATATCCGCCCCCATAAGCATAAATAGATTCTATAACGCTTAAATTAATAATTAAATCTCCTCCAGACCCCTTATCCATATAAAATGCCTCTCCTCCTGAAACATTAATTATATCTATAGAAGAATTTATTATATTAATCATAGACCCTGTTACAAATTTATCTGAGTTAGAGGTTTCTCCACCAACCCCATAAACATCAACCTCAAACCCACTAATATTAATATCATTCACACTAAAATTAAAACCAGGACCTGTTGCATTAGTAGCATTAATACCATAACCAACACCATTAGTACTTAATACATAATTATTCTGACCTTCTAGTGTAACATTATGAGCCTCAACCCATAAACAAGTTTCAGTTGCTTCTAAATCATCAGTCAAATAATAAACTTTATCTTCTTCATCCATATGAAATCCACAATCACTAATATTAGTCAAATCAACTGTAAATGAAACAGAAGTTGAATTCCAATTACTACTTGTATCATTACAATAAAAAGTAGCAGTATAACTTCCTTCTTGCATTGAACTATTAGTATTAGTCCATAAATCTCCAGAATTACTCATTGTAATATTATCCCCACCTAAATTATACACACAACTAGAAACACCAACATTATCAGTAGCAGTTATATTAAATAACATTGTTCTAGAATCATACTCACTTCCATCTGTAGGATTATTCACAACAATAACTGGCAACTCTTCATCTCCTGCCTCACCATCAATAGTATAATTAGTCCAGTATTCAACATTAAATTCAACAGTCTCAGCATTCAAAGCAGTTGAATTTACACAAGCAGGTGTTGTTTCAGCATTACACTCTACTCCATTCCTTAGAATTCTTGCTCCATCAGCATTAGGTGTATTATATAGTGTAATATCTGCTGACTGATTTAATTCTGATTCAGTAGCAGAATCAATCTCAGCAAAATTATCTTTTATCACAACATTATCTGCTATTGAAGTTATTGAACTTCCAGTGATATTATTACTTCCATAATCAATTACACCTGATGAAGCATTTACAATCTTTAGCTTAAAATCTCCTGCATAAGTTGCACCTGTATCTTCAAATCCTGTTGTATAGTTTATTGTAAGTTGGCCTGGTTGGCCTGAAATATCTCCCAAATTATTACTGATATTAATTAAATTATTTGTAAGATTAACAGTTTTATTCTGAATATTAACAATAGCTGCATTTCCAGAGGCTCCACCACCGCACCAACCCGGATCTTCTCCCGCTCCAGAATATGAATAAATATTTAAAAAGTTAGAATTTGTACTATTAACAATACCAGCATTTCCTCCAGTAGTACTACCCATTCCACCATAAGAATATAAATTTATAATGGATGAATTTATCATAATAAGATTTCCCCCATTCCCACCACCATCCATATTACAATCATCAATCTCATCACCACCATAAACAAAAATATTAGAAATACTGGAATTCTCTAAAAAAATATCTCCACCATCACCTCCACTTCCAAATCCATTTTCATTCCTTCCCTTACTACTAATATTAATAATATTACTATTATAAATATAAACCTCTCCTCCGTTTCCTCCAGAAACATCTCCTGCTTCACTACCCATACCTCCATCTGAAACAATACTACTAATATCTGATAAATTAGCTATAATCAAACCGCCCTTAGGGCCCTCTGCATTTATTCCTCCAGTAACATTAATCATTCCCAAGGATGAATTAAAAATATTAGATGCAGATCCAGAAGTATCTGATCCTGAAGAGTCATCATCACCACCAACCCCATAAACATCAACCTCAAACCCACTAATATTACAATTCCTAATTGTAAAATTAAATCCAGGGCCAGTTGAATTAGTAGCATTAATACCATAACCAGTTCCATCACCAAAAACATCAAAACCATTACAATCCAAGGTAACATTATGAGCAGTTATATTAAAGCAAGTTCCACTAATACCAGTAATATCTTGAGTTAAAATATATTCAGTATCAGCACTATCAAGAGTAGCAGGACCAGAAAGAATAGTATCACTACCCAAAGTAAATATATCATAAACACTATTCTCTTCTAAAGAAACATTATACAATTTACTATCAGAAGAATAACCTGTCTTAGATACATTAATAGAATAATTACCATAATATGTATTTGAGTTATCACTTCTTCTATACTCTGTAAGATGTGCATAATCTGTAAAACCTGATGAATTAGTCCCTTGATAAAACACTAAATCATCAGTAGCATTATAGATTGATACATTAACACCACTAACAGAATTACCTAAAGTATCATTAACATAAGCTTGATAATACCACTTTCTAAATAATTCTGATGTAGAAACAACATAATCATCAGGAATATAACTAACATTTAAAACACTAAAATTAACATCATTACCATTTAACCTAAAATAAAATACAGAAGTACCAGATAACTCCATATCCTTAACAAGAATATTATTAGTAGAGCTTGTATAAAAATAATTCCCATTAGCATTAGTTATATTACCTCCTGAAATAGTATTATTACTAGAACTAGCAATTCTATAACCACAATATAAAGAACCTGTACAACCAATAAGAGTATTATTTTCAAAAGTATTATTATTACTAGAAGATAATATTGCAATCTGTCCACTTGCACCTCCTCCATTAATAGTGTTGTGTTTAATCACATTATTAGGTGACCCACTTAAATACAACCCATAACTAGTAGCATCTGAGATATTATTATATGTAAAATAACCATTATCATTCAAACCTACATCTGCATTAGAATTATTATAAATAGTATTTCTAGTAATATTAAATCCAATTCCAGAAGATATAGAAATAGCTCTAAAAGAATCTTTTAAAATACTATCCATAATCAAGGCATTATCTCCACCATCAACATAAACTGCTTCTGAACCACTAGTAGTACCCCCTGCACTTAAATTACAATTCCTAACAGTTGCATTATCTCCTGTAATATAAACACTTCTAACTCCTCCATTTCTAATAAAGTTATTCAAACAATCAAGAGTAACATTATTTCCAGAAATAGTAATACAAGAACCAGTAGCTGTCAAATTCTCTATATTTCCAGATAACTCATAAAGAGTATTATGTTGATTTAAATTAGCACAATTATCAACACTAGAAGAACTAACAGAAAACTCACCACCACCAGAACCAGATAGATTATCAAATCTATAATATCCATCACCTTGTAAAATACCATAAACACCTGACTTAGTAGTTCCTGATTCTAACTGCGAATATGTAAATGAAATCTTTCCAGGACAAGAAGTATTAACCTCTTCTATAGAAGTTGCATCAGGACAGATAATAGCACCAATACCCTGAGTATTATTCAAATAAATACTCTTATTAGTTTCAATTCCAGTAACACTTGATTTATCAACCACAATCTTTACATCTGAGATATTAACATATAACTCAGATAGATTAACATCACCAGTAGTAGTCAATTTAATAGCAGGAACACTCTCCTTCTTAACAATAATCTCACTTCCAGTTTCAACAGTCCCACCATTACTAACATCTGTCTCATTAGTCAATTCAACATCATACTCTGTATCATTATAACTTACTTCTGCTTCTGTAGCAGACTCAAGAGTAACACTTCTTGAACTAGAATCAACACTATCATTATCAACAGAATAAGCCTCATAAGAATAAGTAACCCCACTATCATTCAAACCTGTAAAATTATGGTAATAATTATTAGTAGAAGCATCATATAATGCTTTAATCTCTTGTAAATCTAAACTTCTGTTAAAGATTAAAACATCGTCTATTCTTCCATTAAAATAATCCTCTGCACCGTCATTACCTCCACCAATAATTAAATTATCACTTGAAGTATCAATCAAACCAGTTGTAGCATTAGAACTATCAAAAACACCATCTACATAAAGAGATATTGCACTTCCATTATAAACAGCAACAATATTATGCCAACTATTATCTAAAACCACATCATTACCCTCAACAAAAACCTGAGAACCACTCTGATAAATAACAAATCTTGATTTAGTTCCCCCACTAGTTGTTTTTAATGAATAAGCACCATTACTACTATCAGTGTATTTTGTAACAATACTCTTACTAGCCTGAGAAGAACCATTTACCCAAGCAGAAATAGTCATATTAGTTTGTAAATCTAAACTACTATCATCTGAAACTCTTATATAATCTCCTGTTCCATCAAACTCATAAGCCTTACCCCATTTACCATAAGCAGTCTGAACAGCATCACCCCTAGCTGTTCCATTATTTCCATAACTAGAATTATCATAAATCAAAGCACCTAAAGTGCCTGTAGAAGAATTAGTATCATCCATTCTTAACCATAAAACAACATCACTAGCAAAATCAACAAAAGAATAATAATCACTTTCACTAGAAGTAGTACTAACATTAACATAAATCCAATTCTGTGAAGCTGTTCCAGAAGTACTTCCATCACCAAAACTAATATCAGAAATAACATTACCAGTTAAAATCAAACTAGGTAAATTAAAAATAGCAAATCCCATAACAACTAAAAATAAGAATGCAAATACCCAAACAAAAACCTTTTTTTTATCAACTTTTTTAGACTTTTTAACATAATTAGAAACTACTTTTCCATCTTTTCTTTCACTTGAATAGTAATAAGGTCCATAAGTTTTTCCATCTTTTTTTATATATCTTTTATAAACCATTTACACTACGCTCTTTTTAATAACAAGATAAAAAAAATCTAGTATTTAAACCTTTACACTACACTGGTTTATCGAGGAAAATCAATGCCTTTTAAGAAAAATTAAAACTTCTTTAATAAATAATTCAAAGTCTCCTAATCTATCTGATAAATTCTCATAAACTAAATCATCATCTACTTCCCCATACTTATGGACTAAGATATTTCTAAAACCTTTCATATTAGATAGAATATCTAATAATTTATTAGAAAAATTTTCTTTTTTTCTAACTTCTTTAATAAATCATCTTCATCACTTGGAAGCCCTAATCCTAGTGAAGACACAAATAAATTACAAATATCTATAACAACTTCTATTGAAATCTGTAATAGTCTTTCACAAGCTCTCTTTTTTTAAATAGAATTTTCATAATCTTCAAAGTTCTTAGGTCTAATCTTATGCAATTCTTCTAAATAACAATTAATACTATCAATTTTACTAAGAATTCTTTCTTTATCCATTTGAGACCTCATCTAAATAATTATCATATATTTTTTTATAAAATCCAAACTCATTAATTGTACTAAATACTATCCCATATAATTTATCAATATCTGTAGAAAAAATAATCTTATTTTTTTTCAAAACCCTCATCCTAATATACAAAGGCAACTGCTGAAAAACATGAATATCAAATCTCTTAGAAAATTTTTTAGATAATTTCAACCTAATTTTAGACATCTCTAAATTAGAATATTTTTTATCCAAAATTAAACAAATATCCACATCTCTTCCATCACCTTCAAGAGAGGAGCCAAATAAAGCAATAGCTAATACCCTCTTATCTTGTTTAACATTGCTAATTAATTTGTTAAATCTTTCCATAAAATAATTAAAAACTTCAAATTTAAATAACTATCTAAAATCACTCACTAACTACTTCATCACTCTTTTTCTTTCTAACCCACTTAACCTTTCTATTATCTCTTCCCATTTCCATACTCTTTCTACACTTAGAAGAACAATAAAATCTTGTAGTTCCATCTTTTTGAACTACAGTTGTACCTTTTGGAAATTCATACATATCCTTACAAAATGAACATCTAGGCATTATCTTCTACCCCCTGTTTGAACTCTTCTTGCTTCAATTTCAGTCTCTCTTAACATTAAAATATCTCTCTTTCTAATCGGACCTCTTACATTTCTTCTCATTGATTTTCCTTTATTTCTTCCTTGTAAAATTCTACACTTAACCTGAGTTATTTCTCCTCTTGTTCCTGTTCTTGCTAATAAAGCTTCAACTACTGCTGGCACTGCTCCAGATTCTTCCATAATTTTATCAGCACCTTTTGATGCACTTCCCTTTCCTTCTTTAGTCTTTTGTTGTTTTGCCATTCTCTATCAAGTTTAAGTAATTATAAATTTATAATTATAATGAAGCAAGTTCTTTTTCTGATTCACCAGCTTCAACTACAGCAACTGCAGAACACGGAACATTAATTCCAACAGCAATTCCTAATTTCTCTCTTGAATCAGCTTCTACAAACTTGATTCCTTTTTCCTTAGATAATATTGGAATGTGTTGTGTTAGTTCTTTAGGTTCTACATCAGAAGCAACTACAACCAGCTTTGCAACTCCTCGCTCAACTGCCTTTGTAACTTCATTAACGCCTTTGTCAACTTTTCCAGTTTTTCTTGCTTTTTCTACTACATCATATACAGAAACCATTTTAACCTCCTATTTAGTTAGTCATTGGTTTAATTATTTATGAAAAAATCGCTTTATAAACCTTTCTTAATCTCCTTAACATTCTAACACAAATCAATGTAAACACCCTGAACAGTGTAATTTTAAAGTGCTAACTACCAACTAGTTGGTAGTCACTCGCAAGAGACAACAAAACATAAAGTTTAAATAGTTGTTTTTGTTGTATATTTTAATCAAAATGGAAGAAGATTTAGAAAATAAAACAAATTCCAAAGGCCTAACAAAGATGAGCCTTCCTGTAGATGCTCCTAATGATGATTACAATCCTGGTTTTTTTAAAAGATTATGGGAAGATGCTTGTTTTTATGGGAAAAAACCATTTCTTGCTTTGGCAATTGCTACTGGCTTAAGTACTGCTTCATATTTTGTTGCCACTAATAGTGATAGAATTATGAATGGTAATCC
>CAYYLH010000029.1:0-10427 GCA_964472575.1 Candidatus Woesearchaeota archaeon | reverse complement strand
GGTTAAACACTCTATTTGTTTAGATTATAATGAAGTTACAGATATAACTCCAGATGTAAGAATTACAATGTATAATGCAGGTCATGCACTAGGAAGTGCTATAGTTCACTTTAATATTGGTAATGGATTACACAACTATGTATACACAGGAGATATGAAATTTGGAAAATCAAGACTTTTAGAACCAGCTGTATCTAGATTTCCAAGAGTAGAAAGCTTACAAATAGAATCTACTTATGGTGCAAGAGAAAATACAGCACCACCAAGAAAAGAAACAGAAAATAAACTAATAGAATTTATTAACAAAGTAATTAAAAGAGGTGGAAAAGTACTAATTCCTGAACTAGGTCTAGGCCGTTCTCAGGAAACAATGTTAATTCTAGAAGATGCAATGAAAAAAGGAGAACTACCAAAAGTTCCAATCTATATTGATGGTATGATATGGGATATTAATGCTATTCATACTGCTTATCCAGACTTTTTATCTAAATCAGTTAGAGCATCTATATTTCAAGATAAAAATCCTTTTTTATCAGAAGTATTTAATCAAGTAGGTTCTCAACAAGAAAGAAAAAATGTTGTAGAAGGAGGACCTTGTGTTGTTCTAGCTACTTCAGGTATGTTAGTAGGAGGAGCTTCTGTAGAATATTTAAGAGAGTTTGCAGATAATGAAAAAAATGGAATCTGTTTTGTATGTTATCAACCACCAAAAGGTTTAGGAGGACAATTACAACAAGGAGATTTAAAACAAGCTACTTTTGATGTTAATGGTAAAAAAGAAACAGTTCCAATTAAATTAGAAATTGAAACAATGGATGGTTTTTCAGGACATTCATATAGAAACGAACTTCTAGCTTTTGTTAATCATATGAATCCTAAACCTAAAAAAGTAATTATTAATCATGGAGAACAATCACGTTCTCTTGACCTAGCATCTACACTATATAAGACCTATAGAGTAGAAACTCTTGTTCCTAAAAATCTTGAAACAATTAGATTGAGGTAATTAGTTTTCTTTCAAATCTTTTTTTATTAATTCCACTAGTTCTGGAAATTCTTCTACCTGAAAATGCCCATTCTTATTATTTAAAACAATCAGTTTAGAACTAGGTAATTTATCCTTATATTTTTTAGAATGTGATAAAGGCACAACATTATCATTCTCTGAGAATAGTAAATATATTTTTTTACAATTATCTTCTATTAAGCTTAAATCCTCTTTTAATTCAAATCCACCTACTAATTCCTCATCAGGAATGGTATTATCAAAAGGAGGAGCTACTAAGTATAATGACAAAATATTTTTTGGAAATTTATTTTCAGATAAATACTTGGTAAGAAAGATTCCTCCTAAAGAATTTCCTACAAGCACAATTTTATCACCTAATAATTTAATATGTTTCTCAAACCAAATCTTCATATTTAGCATCTCTTTTTAAGGGCATTTGAGGCCTTATAATCTCAACACCAACAAGCTTCTTATCCAAATACTCATCACTCCATCTAATCTTTTTATCTAGTGAAATATCTTTGCCTCTTAAATAAGAGAGATATCTCTCTCTATTGCTAAATGTAGTTCCTCCATGAATAAATACTAATTGAATATCATTAACCATAACAATAAGTATAATATAATGCTTATTAATTTATCTAAACCCAACACTTTAAAAACATCTTCATCTTAATAATTTTACAAATAAAAAAGAGAGATATAAATGAGATATTTAAATAATTTTAAAACTAATTCAGTGGGAAGATTCATTGTCAAGTGTAGAATTTTCAATTCTATTAGCATCAATAAAACCGGAGGTGTCTTTGATAAATGAAGCACAATCTAAAAATAACACTAATTATTCTATCAATGTTTTTAATAACTCAATTTATAGGATTATATGTTGTAGACTATTATAAGGCAGAAACAATCCAAGTATTTAATGAAACAACTAATCAAACAATAAACAAAACAATATCAAATCTTCCTAGCTTTTTTCAAACACCAACAGCATCAACAAATCTCGACTTTGTCTCTTTTCTTGTGCAACTAATTATAGCATTCATAATAGCCATCTCAATAGTATTACTCTTAGCTAAATTTAAACTAAAATTTGTAATGCGTGCTTGGTTCTTTGCAGTTACATTTTTAGCATTATATCTATCAATACAAGCATTCTTAGGAAGATTCAATATAATCTATCTAATACCAGTAGCAATAGCACTACCTTTTGCATTTTTAAAAGTATATAGACCAAACATAATAATCCACAATTTCACAGAACTTCTAATCTATCCAGGAATAGCAGCTGTATTTGTTCCTATTCTAAACTTCTGGACAATGATGTTATTACTAGTAGTAATCTCTTTATATGATATATGGGCTGTCTGGCATTCAGGCGTAATGCAGAAAATGGCTAAATACTATATGAATGAACTAAAAGTATTTGGAGGATTTATGATTCCATATATGAATAAAAAACAAAAATTACAATTTAAAAAAGCTAAAACTAAAAAAGCTAAAAAGAAACTAAAAATCTCTCTTGGCATTCTAGGAGGAGGAGATGTTGTATTTCCAATTATAACAGCAGGAGTTATCTCTTTTACATTTAATTTTCAAGCAGCTTTATTTGTAATCTTTGGAGCATTCTTAGGACTAACACTACTACTATTTAATTCACAAAAAAAGAAGTTCTATCCTGCAATGCCTTTTATAACAGCTGGAATCTTTGCAGGATTATTACTAGCTCAATTATTTGGTTATTTATTCTAATCTAAATATCCATCGTCACCAAGATCATACTTATTAAAAATACCTAATAAATCACTTTCTATACCTCTTTCATTTTCACTAGTCCATTCATAAGGTAAAAGATCATCAATCATTATCTCTCTAATATATCTTTCATAAGTTTTCATACATTCACTACAACTAGAAACATGAGATGAAATCATATTAACTGCTCTTCCAAGATTATCAGAATATCCTAATAAAACCTGACTTCCATGATAAATACCTTTTAAATCTCCAGAATTAAAACTAGATAAAGCATTTAATATTTCTACTAAGTCATTATTAACCCCACATCCCATTACCACAACACCCCTACAGTCTTATACTCAATATCTGAAAACCTAATCTTTCCATCTGTAACATCATTATTATCTCCTTTAGTAATAAAATAAACACCTTGATTATCAACACCCTTTTCAACAACTCTATGAACAATTAAATCAAAACCACTTCTATAACTAATAATATCTCCAACATTAATATCATCTTCACTAACAGGTTTAATTTTAATACCATTAGAATTCTCATCTAAAACAGGCTTCATACTTCCTGTATCAGCATATCTAGATATCTTAGCACTATCTAAATTAATAACTATCTTATCACTATATAAGTAAATATCATCCTCTTGAATATAATCACTAGGAGCATCTACACTTCCTGAAAAAGCCATTCCAAAAGGTTGTTCTACACTACCAGTTACATAAAATAAAGCAACACAACTAAGAAAACCTATTAAAAACATAAATACATACTCAACTATATCTTTCATAAAACCAAAACCATTCAAATCCTTATAAATCTTTGTATCTGTAACTCCTATAAAAAGACAACAAGACAGAAAGATTTATAAAGCATTTTTGTCTGTTCTGAGTAGTGAAAATGGTAGCAAGAAATAATGATAATACACAAAGAGAAGTTCCAACTACTTATGGAGCTAGTCCTGAAGCTTTAGCTAAGATGTTAGAAATGGGTTTTGAAGATAGAGATGAAACTCCTATAAAAAGTTTTAAAGATTTTTTTAAAAGAATTGGAATAAGACTTCCAACAACAGAACAAACATCAACAGGAAGACAATATGCAATAATGGATGCTTTTTTTGATTCATGCACTAATTATTACCCAAACACAAGAGAATTTACTCCAATAGAAGAAGAAATAGTAACGACAGCACTAGAACACACAAATCCAAGAAAGAGAGCTCCTGAACTAATATTATCAAATGAAGAATTAAGAACTTATTGTAATCTATGGAAAGAATATGAAGAAAAATTCACACAAGCAACAAAAAAATATCATGATATAACAAATGCAATGAGGAATAAAAAATGATAGTAAAAAATGAACTAATAAAGAAAATAAAAGGATATTTTGACCTTAATATCTATGAAACTAAGGTATGGTTAGCAGTTCTATCTAAAGGAGTATCTTCAGCAGGTGAAATAGCTGAAATATCAGGAGTTCCAAGATCAAGAACATATGATGTATTAGAATCTCTAGAAAAAGCAGGCTTTGTAATAGAAAAACTAGGAAAACCAGTAAAATACATTGCAGTAAAACCAGAAGTAGTAATAGAAAAACTAAAAAACAACACAATGAAATCAGCAGAAGAAAAAATAAAAACACTATCAAAACTAAAAGACACACAAGAATATGAAGAATTAAAAGACTTACATAAAACAGGTGTAGAACCAATTAAAAATCACGAACTCTCAACATCAATCAAAGGAAGACAAAACCTCTACTCTCAAATAAGAGATGTAATGGAAAACGCAGAGTCATCTGTATATATGGTTTCCTCATCCTATGAATTACTGTCAAAACAAAAAATGTTCTCAGCAATATTTACAAAACTAAAAAAGAGAAAAGTAGATATTAAGATTATAATTCCAGAATCAGAAGAAGATGCAAAAAAACTAGAAAAAAAATTAAAAGTTCCAATTAAATCTAAATCAATTAATTCAAGATTTGTAATAGCAGATAAAAGAGAGTTAATATTTACAATAAAACCAACATCTGTTCATGAAGATTTTGACTATGGTGTTTGGATAAATTCTGAATATTTCACAACCTCTTTAGCTTATATGTTTGAACTTGCTTGGAGGAATTAAAATGGATGAGAAAAGACAATCACTAGGATTTTATCCACAAGAAATAGAACCAACACCTTTTGAGAGATATATAGGTCAGTGGGTTATTATCTTTCCACAACACGGGAATACATTTTCAGGACATCTTTCTAAAATAGAAGAAGATTACTTGGTTTTAAATCCTTTTCAAGGAGCAGAATATACTTCTAAAGGAATAACAAGAAAGTTAGTTAGTAGAGATTCAATAGTTAATAAACACTCAGTAATTGCAATAGAACCAACAGAAAGAGACACTCTAGAAAATTATTGCACTTTTTTAAATAATCAAGGAGATAAAAAAGATGACATATAAAGGAACAATCAAACTAGGTCTTCCTAATCAAGAAGATGAAATCCATTTTAATCATAATGAACTAGATCACTATTTAGATATAGCCCTAAGAGGTCATTATGAATCAGCAGAATTAAGATATCATCCAATCCATGATAAAACTCTAGAAAAAAACTTCTAAGAAAAGAAACACTAATAAACTTCAAACCTAACATCCATATCTTCTTCAAAACCATGTAAAAAATTCCAAAAATCTTCTAAACTAAAATCTTGCTTAGCATATAAAAATCCTTTCTTCTCTTTAAACTCATCATGAGCAGACTTAAACCCCTTTACAGCCTGTTTATTTGTCTTAGGAGGCCCTTTAATCTCTACTTTAGGATTAATCTTAACAACAGCATAACCCTTAGCAATCTGCCCTTCACCTGAATAAGAAAAATCCCATTCTAAAACATCTTGCTTTTTCTTTTCAAACTGTTTTAAAATAAATCTAAAAAACTTCCTCATCTTAGTTCCAGCAATATCTCCTTCTTGTTTATCAGTTGTAAATGAAAACTCAAAAAACCTAGCATCATCTTTTTCAGCTAACTTCTTCATATAATCAACATTAATCTCTCTTTTTTCAAATGCTTCTAAACTAGGACTTTTCAAAAACTTATTCTTAGCTTCTAAAAAATCTAAATATGTCTCTTCAGATAAACCAGCAACAACATTCCTATATTTATAAGTAGGGTCTATTAATACAAAAGGAGACTTTAACTTACTCTGATTTAACTCTAAAAAAACCTCTTCTTCTTTAAAATAATCCTCTAAATCAATAACCCTAAACTTATCAATCTTCTTTAAAAAATTAACAAAGCCTTTAAAGTAAATAACTAGTAACTCTAAAGCATAACCACTAAATCCTTGTATATAAGACTCAGCACCATAACAATCATGAGCATGACAAAACACCTTAGCTAGCCTGATATCATTAGCTAATTTCTTAGTAATATGCTTTTTAACATACTTAACATGCATTAAAGATACATCTGTAATATTCTCAGCCTCTCCAGCTTTAGAAACAGCAACAACAGGAATCAACTCAATAATTACATCTTGCTTTTTAATCTGAAAATAATCCCTAGAACCATGCTTAACACTATAATCTAAATTATTCTTTTTCAATACTCTTTCTAACTTATTAGTATCTTTTTCCTTATCAAACACAACAAAAATATCTACATCTTGCACATCCTTTTTAACTAAAGTACCCTTAGCCAGACTTCCACCAATCTTAGGCCTAAGTCCTGCTTTTTTCAATACACTCACAACTTCTTTAGCCTGCTTTTTAATACTAGAAATCTCCTTATCACTAGGTTTAATCTTTTTTAATTCTTCTTTCAAAACCTTAGTAATATCCATAAATAACTAATGTAAAACCAGTTTAAAAACCTAATTTATTGCTTTTTACTATGTTTTTCAAAACTAGAATCTAAATCAATAATATACTTACCCTCTTCTAACTTAAATACAATAGGTTTTCTATTCATTAAACTAACTAAATCAATCTCAAACTTACCAGGCTTTAACACTCTAACTGATTCTAAATCTAAAATAACAGGCTTATCTTCATCTTCAATACCTAAAATCTGTCTAACATCTGTCTCTACTTTCTTTTTATCTACTCTATCAAACTCAATAACCTCTTTATTCTGTTTAATACTTTCTACTTGTTCATCTCTTACATAAAAAAAGAACTTACTACTACAATTATTACATCCTTCTAATATCTCTCTACTTCCTGCTTCAATAAGCTTTCCACAGTGTACACATTGATGAGGCATGATTATTCATAGAATTATAGATTAATAAATATTTGGTTAATGTTGACACTGATTTAATACACCCACTTCACAATAGACAGGGTCATCACCACCACCTTGAAGAGAGTCTTGATAACAAACCTCATTTCCATTAATAAAATTACAAGTATATCCACAATCTTCTTCTGTCTCTCCAGAATAATCAACCCAGCTCACTTCACAACTAGATTTACTATCATCCCATATACAAGTATATTCATTATTTTGACATACTCCTTCTCCACTTAATTCATTTCCATCACAACATTCTTCTTGATTATTAAAATTACAATTAATAAATAACTCCCCAGTGCAACTAGGCAAATCTACACACACAGAATCAGTACAAACCTGTCCAGGACCACAATCATTATCACCAGAACAACTCACATCCCCATCATCACTAGAACCATCATCACTAGACCCATCAGACCCATCATCCCCACTACTATCACCAGAAGAAGAACCACTACTTCCTGCAAAATCCTTCTGAATAATAGAACGAGAAACACTTCCACAAATCAATCGATTTCCATCTTCATAAATATAAGGCAAAACCTCTACAAAAGTAAAATCACCTAAAATCTCATTATCTTCTGAATCTTTTTTTTCAAAATCTCTTTCAACTACCTGGTTAGGTTTTAAAATAGATTGTCTTTCCTGCCCTTGCACACTTAATGCTTCTACTTGTTCTAATAAAAAACTACTAACCTCTGCATCAGACCGATTACTAGCTCTTACAAAATAACCATCAATACTAAACAATCCTTTATTCTTTAATCTTAATCCTAGTGTCTCTCCATCATAATAATAATCCTGAATAACCAAAGCAACATCACTAGGACACTCTAACTCTTCACCAGGAGAAACATAAAACCTAAGCCATGCAAAAACTAAAATAGACAAAGCAATAGCCATAGAAATCAACATAACATAACCAATAATAACACTAACTGCTTTTTTATCTTTCATCTTCTTTTTAACATTAGTTCAATCTTTTTAGGATTCCTTTTAATCTCTTTAACAAGAGCAGCAGGCCCAATAATAGTTAAAGCATCTTGCTCACCAACCAAAATCCTAGCAATATTATGCCTAACCTTTTCAAACACAGTCCGATGTTCACTATCACTAGAAACAACAGCAAGCTCAATACCTTGAAATCCTTTTAAATTTCCAACCAATGTCATAGTATTTTCAATCAACTTAGTCTCTTCTTCAGGTCTTAATCTTCCTTGCAAAATAATCAATTTTCCATCTAAAATAAAACCCATAATCTTCCTAATTCTATTAGTAGTATCTTCACTAGCTATCTCAGAAAAAGGCATAAAATGAATAACTAAATCACTATTTTTCTTAGACTTCTTTTTAGATGTCTTAGACTTTTTCCCTCTTTTTTTCTTTGCCATTCTTTATATTTTTAGTGTTTTTGCTTATTTAAATCTTTTTCACAAGTTTAAATAGTGATTCATAAAACTCGTCGACATTTTTACCTGTCTTAGCACTAATACCTACAACATCATAATCAGGAAAAGCACTTTCAATTTTTTTAATATTAGATTTTTTCAAATCAATCTTATTAGCAACAATTAATACAGGGATGTCTCTAGCAACTAAATTTCCAATAATAGTGACATTTACCTGTGAGTAAGGATTAGCACTAGAATCTAAAACAATAACAACAGCATCCATATCATCTAACCACTTAATAGACTCAATAATTCCTTGAGTAGCTTCTTTAGCTCTTGACCTTGCTTCTTTTTTCTTCATTCCAAACTTAAGAAAATCCTCAAAATCAATCTTAGTAGCAATACCAGGAGTATCTACTAATTTAAACTCTAACTTTTTTCCATCTTTTTCTATTTCAACCTTTTCTTTAAACTGAACATTCCTTGTTTCATGAGGAACCTTAGAAACACTACCTATGTCTTCTCCTAGCCAATCTTGACATATTCTATTAGCTAAACTAGTCTTACCAGCATTAGGAGGACCATAAAACCCAAGTTTTACCTCACCTTTCTTACTAAAAATACCTGCAAAAATTCTCTTAGCAAAGTTTCTAATTATCTTAATCACCATTTATTAATTCGTTTGAATCCAGGTTTATTAATGTTTTGTCTCATTTGTTGTCCCTGATTATTGACAAGTTTTTCAGCTTTTTTCTTTCTAAACCAGGCAAACAACTTCTCAATTGGAATTAATTCATACATACCTACTTTTTTTCCATAAGACTTTTTCATAGCATAAGAAATCTTCTCACCACTCCATTTCTTTTTCCTTAATAACTTTTCAATCTCATCATCACTCATACCTCTTGCTCTTGCACTAGAAATAAACATCAATAAATTATACAACTGCTTTCTATCTTTAAATAAATGAGACTCATACTTTCTTTTATACCACTCTTGTAATGCAGTATAAACAACTAAACCTAATAATATAACAACTAATACCCAAATAATAGCTCTAAAATAATTCTTACAATCACTACAATTACTAGAATCTTCACCTAAATCCTCTTCACAAATTTTATTAAAATTACACTTTCCAATATCATACTCTAATACCAACTGAGTCAACTTAGGAGAGATAAAATAATCAACAGGCTCATTTACAAAAACCTTAATAGTCTTATCACTAGAAAAAGGAATAATACTAACATCTCCTTGTTTTTTTGCATCTTGTGTTTCAAAACTAGTCTCTTCAATAGGATTTAGTAAAACAAAATAAGCCTCATCATTAGAATTAAGAGTAAATCTATAAACATAACCTAAATCCTCAATACCCTTACTAAATAAAACACTAAGAGTTTCAATATAAACACTTCCTTGAACATTCTCTTGAACCCAAGCATTAATAGGTGCTTTATAATCCTCCATATTACCACTACCTCCAACATAATCTCTTATAATTCCAGGCTGAATACTATCTAAACTAATAATTAAAGGATTATCTAAAACCTCTGAAACATAAACATCCTTAGGAATATTCAACTCTTGTAAACCTAAAGCAATCTCTAGATAATCCCCTTCTTCAAAAGCATCTTCATATTTTTTCTCTAAAGTATTTAATCCAGATTCCTTATTAACAATATCTAACTGTTTAGTAAGCTTATTCCTATACCAATTAGGAAATAGTGCAATCTGATTCTTTACATTTTGTAAATCCTCTTTAGATTGATTTAACTTTAATTCAACTACTTCTTCAGGATTTCCAGCTATAACACTTATTGTCTTTTCACTAGAATATCCATTTTCATCTTCTACACTAACTGTTAAATCAAAACCACCAATATCTTTATACACATGACTTACACTATTCTTACTAGTTATTTCAGTAGTATTATCTCCAAAATCCCATTCATACTTAGTAATATTATA
>CAYYLH010000028.1:0-10443 GCA_964472575.1 Candidatus Woesearchaeota archaeon | reverse complement strand
ACCTAATCAAGAAGAAGTATGGGAAGATATTTCATGGAAATGGAATAAGTATAAGAAAAAGCCTAATCAGGATGTTGTTGATTTTTTAAAAGGTAAAAAGGGTAGGGTGTTGGATTTGGGGTGTGGGAGTGGTCGGAATTTAGTTAGAATTAGTGGTTTAGATTGGTATTGTGTTGATTTTTCTAAAAAGATGTTAGAACATGCTAAAGAGAATGCTAATAAAAAAGATATGGAGATTAGTGTTAAACAGAGTAAGGCTTGGGATTTAGATTTTGAAGATGATTTTTTTGATTATATTGTTTGTAATGCTGTTTTACATTGTTTAACTAAGAAAGAGCAGGAGAAGACAATTAAAGAGATGAAAAGGGTTTTGAAATCTAAAGGAATGGCTTTTGTAAGTGTTTGGAGTAGGAATTCTCAAAGAGTTAAGAATAAGGAGAAAGAGTGTTTTGTTCCTTGGAGTGTTAGTAAGCAAGGCGCAAGTGGGAGCAAGAAGTCGCAGAAGGTGATGAGGTATACTTATATTTTTGATAAGGATGAGATTGTTAAGATGTTTGAAAGGGTGGGGTTTGGGGTGGTTCGGGTGTGGGATGGTGTTAATTTGGGGTTGGTGGTTGAGAAAGAATAATAAAGGTTAGAGTATTATAATTAGTATGAAAATCGGAATCATCGGACCAAATAAGATTTTTGAAAGAGATATTAATCAAAGAAAGAAGTTACTTGATAGGGTAGCAGAGATTGTTGCTAAAAGTAATCATGAAATAATTCTTACTCCTGATAAAGGTTCTTTACTAGAGTATTTTGGTAATCAATATAATGTGTTTAAAGGAAAGAAAATTAACCTTATAATTCCAACAGAAGAACCAGATTATGAGAGTTACTTGAATACTGAATTAGGAGATATAATCTCTTGTAAAGATTGGGATAGGCAGGCAAATGAGTTTAATAGACAATGTGATCTTTTTATCTGTGTGGGTTATTCTTGGGGTGCAATGAAGGAAATTTCCTGTGTTCAGTATTTTAATAAAAAGAAGGTTTATGTTTTAGAGGAATTTGTGTCAGGCAAACTGCCTAAAGAATTAAACTTTTTAGTTGATTATATTAGTATTGATGATTTGGGGGGGAGGTTAAATAAGGAAGAGGTAGTTATATGAAACTAATAATAACTAGGCATGGAGAAACAGAAGAGAATAAGAAAGGAATTCTTCAAGGACATCTTCCTGGGAAATTAACAGATTTAGGAAAGGAACAAGCAAGAAAATTAGCACTAAGATTAAAAAAAGAAAAGATTGATGCAATTTATTCTAGTGATTTAGCAAGGGCTGCTGATACTGCTAATGAAATTGCAAAATTTCATCCAAATGCAAATTTAACCTTTGTAGAAGAGTTAAGAGAAAGGAATCAAGGAAGTCTTTCTGGAAAATTTATACATAAAATAGATTGGAGTAAACCAAAAGATACTGAAAATAGTGAAAAGATGTTAGAAAGAGCAAATAATTTATTAAAAAAGGTATTAAACAGTCATAAAGATGAAACTGTTTTATTTGTATCTCATGGAGGTTTAATAGGATCTTTACTTTCATTAATAACTAATAAGCCTTTAGAAGAGATAAAAAAGATGAAAAATATGGGAAATGCTGCTGTTAGTATTTTTGATATTAGTCATGATGGGAAACATGAAGTTATTTTATTAGATTGTGATAAGCATTTGGTTTGATGTCATTAGGAGAGATTTTTAAATAAAAGAATATTTAGAATAGTATGAAAATCCTATTTATTCGGCATGGAGAAGCTAACTCATAAGAGGAAGGAATTCCTTTAACAGAATTAGGTGTTAAACAGGCTCAGGCCTTAGCTAAAAAACTAAAAAACCTCAATATAACTAAAGTTTATTGTAGTGAATTAAAAAGAGCTAAACAAACAGCAGAAGAGTTCATAAAATTAAATAAAGATCTAAAACCGATTTTTACTAAAGAATTAAATGAAATTTATAGAATAATTATAGGCGGTCCAGAAAAAGAAAATACCTCAGAAAATAGAGAAGAAATAGACACTAAGAGAGCAGAATCATTTTATAAAAAGATACAAGAATTTAATGAGGAAGACACTGTGGCTATTTTTTGTCATGGAACTATTATTAGGTATTTTGTAGCTAAACTAAAAGGAATCTCTCCTAAGACTATGTGGAAGGATTTACAGATTAATCCTGCCTCAGCAATTATATATAATTCAGATACTAATGGGTTTGAACAGAGAGTTGGTGGAAAAATAATGGAAAAGAGATTAGTCTGATTTCATTTTATTTTTTATAGATTGAATTGGATGGGAGAAATAATAGTCTAATCTGGGGAAGAAAAAAAGTTTTTTCAATAATAAGCAGAATTTTAAATAGGATGAGAACATAAAAAAAGATGGTACTTAATGTTTATTTAATCAGACATGCAGAAACAGATTTTAATAAAAAGAATGCTGGTTTTCTTCAATCAGATGAAATGACAATTAATCTCTATGGGGTAAAACAACTTGAGGCATTATCAAGTAGACTTAAAGGAATTAAGTTTGACAAAATTTATTCTAGTGACCTTATCAGGACTAAACAAACAGCTGAAATCCTTTTTGGAAAAAATAAGATAATTTTTGATGAAAGATTAAGAGAATACGCACATGGAAAGGTTATGCCTGGCACTGAGCAATGGATGGAAGAATATAATAGGTTGTTAAAACAAGGCTATCCTATGGAGGAGATTAGACCATATGGGGGGGAAATATCTGGGATTTGATAAAAAGAATTAAATCTTTTTTAAAGGATATAGAGAGGTTAGATGGAAATATTGCTGTTGTTTCTCATTCTGGAGCTATTGAAACATTTATTAATCTATCTCAGGAATTAAAAAAAGAGGAATTTATTAAACTAAAACAGGACAATACCTGCATAAATCACCTAATTTATAATGGTAATAAATGGAAAATTAAAACAATAAATGATGTTATGCATATTAAAGATTTAGAACCAGATATTGAATATTATAATGGGATAAATGAATTTTATGGAAAATTAAAGGAATTTTTAAAAAGTAAGAAGTATAATTTAGAAGATTTTAATATTATTGAGGGTCTAAAAGATAATAAGATCGGGCGTTACCAAAGAATTTTTATGAGATATTCTGGAACTCCAATTAAACTTGAATTAAAAGATTCAGACAAAATTACAACAAAGAGTTTAAAGGTAATGCATATTTATGAAGATTATAAAGAGTATGAGATTGGAAAAATAAAAATAAATAACACAACACATAAGGTTTGTTTGATAGATAAATCCAAATCAAATAATTCTTTAAGGCCTTATTAACCTTCTAAATAATAGGATAAGATGAACGAAATTGGAAGTGAAATTTAAGGGGTTTGAAAATAAAAAATAAAAAATAAAAATTTTCTTTGAATTATTGTTTTGATTGCCAGTCTTCTTTTAACAAGCCGTAGGTTTTTGCGTCATGAAACTTGCCGGTTGACTTTGCACGATGGTATCTTTTTGCTATTCCTTCAAATTCAAATCCGACTTTTCTTATAACAGCATTTGAACCTTCATTCAATGTCGAAGCACTGACTTCAATTCTTTGTAAGCCAAGATCTTCAAAACCATAGGCCACAATTCTTCTAGCTGCTTCAGTCATGATTCCTTTTCTCCAATTCTGTTTTCCAAGCCAATAACCGAGTGTTGCTTTCTGGTCTAATTCACTAATTGATGTTAAACCAATTACTCCAACAAGGGTCCCAGTTTCCTTTAACTCAATACCTAATTCATAGTTTGTTCTTGGAACTTTCTTTCTATCTTCTTGTGTTTTATTAACAAACCAATCTGCATCTGAACGAGTGTAGGGATGTGGAACAACAGCTAAGTATTTTGTAACTTCAAGATCATTAATCAAATCAGGGATTACTTCTCTGTCTCGATCTTCTAGATCTCTTAGAACAAGTCTTTCTGTTTCAATACGTACGTTAAAATTAGTTTCCATAGAATTCCTCCAAAATTTAGTTAGAATATAGTCTACAAATTAATGTAGAATGTAAACAAATCACTAGAGAAAATCTAGTAGAAATTATTAGGCATCACAGATAGGGATGTCATACTTTCAAAGCAGGTTCCTTTTCTATTTGCCATAATTATCTATATTGGTTAGGTTTATAAATTTTTAGGAAGGGTTTGCATAAATCTCTGATGGATTCGAATACAAATCAAACCTCAAAAGGTAAGAACTCATTAATAGCTTTTTCCAACTGAGGGTGAGTCCATTTTTTATTGAATTCTTCTTGTGAGATATCTTTGAACTCAAGATATATTTCACTCATTGCTTTTCTAGAATCTGTTATGTCTAAGCAGATTATTCTTTTGTTTTTTACTCCAAACTCATTTATTAGTATTGGTTTATGTTTTTTTCTTGCTGTAATTATTATGTCTGCCCAGTCCATGTCTTCTTTCTTAGCTGGATTAGCAGGTTCTGGATCTATTCTACAAGGTCCAACTCCACCATACTTTGTTTTATATCCTTTTTTAGCTAGATACTCTGCTAAGTATTTACTTCTATTTAGTCCCATTGTACATACACATAAAATGTTTGGTTTCATAATTTGATTAGGTAAGATTAATATATATAATTATCTAAATAGAAAGGATTAAATATTTTAATTTGGCTTATATATAGATTATGGTCAATATTATCTCTAAAAAAATAGTTGACAAAAATTTTGTAGATAATCTATTAAGCAAATCACTTAATGAAGGTATAGAAAAGTCTGTTGTTGGGGCTATTATTAAAGATGGAGAGAAATTTTTGTTGTTAAAACGTCCTGTTGATGATTTTATGGGAGGAATAAATGAGCTTCCGAGTGGCAATCTTGAAAAGGATGAGGATTTAGTTTCTGCATTAAATAGGGAAGTTAAGGAAGAGACTGATTTAGATATAGAAAAAATTGTTAAATATCTTGGACATTTTGACTATTTATCTTGTAGTGGTAAAAAGGCAAGACAATTTAATTTTTTGGTGATTGCCAAGCCTGGGCAAATTAAATTAACAGAGCACGATGGATATGTTTGGGCAACTTCAGAAGATAAAGAATTTGATAAAGTGACTGATAATGTTAGAAAAATCCTAGATTTAGCTTAATCCATAGTATGTCAACCCACATATATACGAGAAAGAGTTTTGAAGAGATTAAGAAGAGGTTTGAGGATTATTTTTAACTTTTTTATTATTATCTAACATTCAACCCAAACTAACATCAATTCCTGATTTCTTTAGTGCTCTTAAAACTTCTAATCCACTAACATATACTTGTCCATGTGCTTTCTTCTTTGGAATAAAAAAGCTTGCTCCTCTTGGAATTAGATTATAATCATAAGAGGCTGTTTCAGATATCACAATTATTGGTATCTTTGGGTTAAATTGTTGAGATTGTTCTATTAGTGCTTCTCCTGTTCCATCTCTAAAAGACATATCTGTAATAAGAAAATCATAGTCTGCCCCTCTAAGAGCTCCTAACATTGCTTGTTCAAAACCAGAATAGCTTCTTATACCTATACTTTGTTTTCTAAGTAAATCACATATATCCTTATTTATTCTTGCATCATCTTCTACTATAACTCCTTTATATCTTGTAGCCATTTTAGTTTAATTAGATTTGTATTTAAAAATTTAATGATTTCTTAGAATTAACATTCAACCCAAACATAACCTTCTAGTTCTGCTTGTTCTTTAGATTGAAAGCAGATTATGTTTTCTGGTTTGATTCTTTTTGCATATGAGCAGGTGCAGGGGTAGTATTTGTCAGAGTTTATACTTCCTGTGTAGATTGTTGATTCATTGCATCCTAGGTTGATGCAGGCTTGTTGGTTTGTTTGTGTTGTGTTTTGTTTTAAAGAGGGTTTTAGTGTGTCTTGTTCATAGTTTAGTGTGATGTATGTGAAGATTCCTATAAATATTCCAATTATTACTAGAAGTAGGATGACTGAAAGGGTTGTGATTTTCATTTTTTGTTACCTGATGGAATTACATAGACTTTTTGGACTGTGAATGATTTGTATACAGATTCTAAGATGTCTGTTCCTGCATAACCTGCTAAGAGTGATAGTCTGTAATCAAAGTTGAATATTAATCCTAGGAATAGTCCGATTAGCATTGCTACTACTGCTGTGATTATCCAGTATCCCCATAAGACTTGTCTTTTTAGTGCTAGTGCTTTTAACAAGCCAACTAGTCCTCTTGTTAGACCTCCGATTAGACCGAGTAAGCCAGGCAGTATTAGTGTTTGCATTAGTTCTGTTGTCATGTTTTTGAGTGTTTAATGTGTTGTTTACCTATTTTAGAATTAAATTTGTGTTTTTTCTTACATTTATAGCAGTAGTATGATTCTTTAGAATTTTTATGATAGGGTTTGTATCTTGAAAAGATTTCTACAAAGTCTTCTGCTTTTCTTGGGTTTGGATGGTCTCTGTTATGTTTAGATGATTTTGCAGAACGCCATAGAATTTGATTGATTAGTTCTTGAGTTGTTAGATAGTCTTTTTTTGCTCTTTTTGCAAGTTCTTTTACAAGTTTTTCATCAAGACTGACTGTGAAAGTCTTTTTCACCATCTTTATTTTATAGGGGTGGAATTTTATTTAAAGGTTTTGGTTTTTGAGGAATCACCATAAACTCTAAAAAGTATTAATTATTTGGTTAATAATGGATAAAATAAAAAATTTATTTGAAATTACAAGAACAATAAAAAAAGAAATTAAACATAATGGGGAGAATTTTAGATTTTATTTAAAGAAAGATAGTCCTGCAAAAACAAGTTTTGGGAAAATTATTGTTGATGATATTTTTATGAATACTTTTAATAAAAAAGAAAAAATAGCTATTTTTTATCATGAAAGATATCACAAAAGACCATTTACTCCTTTTAAAACTCTTTTTTATCTGATTAGGTACTTTAGTTTTAAAAAAGCTAGTTGGAAAGAGGAATTTGATGCAGATATTTATGGGGTAAAAAATACTTCTAAAGAGGTAATGGTTTCTCAATTAAAAAAATCTAAAAAACTATACCAAAAAGGAATTGTTAAATATAATCCCAAAACTCATCCCCCTATTAATGAAAGAATAAAAAAAGTTATAGGATATTTTGATAAAAATACAAAATGAAAACACTCTCAATTAAACAACCTTGGGCAGAGTTAATTGTTTCTGGTAAAAAGACAATTGAACTTAGAAATTGGAATACAAAGTTTAGAGGCAAGTTTCTTATTCATGCTTCTAAGATTCCTGATAAAAAGGGCATGAAAAGATTTGGTTTTGATGAGCTTCCTGTTGGAAAGATTGTTGGACAAGCAGAACTTATAGATGTTAAAAAATATCCTTCAAAAGAAAGCCATGCTCAAGATAAAGATAAACATCTAGCAGAGGATTCTTGGGGCAGTTATGGTTTTTTATTAATTAATCCCAAGCGGATTGAGCTGATTGATGCTAGGGGGATGTTGGGTTTTTGGGAATTTTAAGGGAACGAGCAGGGGGGGTGGATTTGGTGGTGCGAGTTGGGGTGTGTGGGTATTTAACAGGTTAGGTTATTTATAATAAAAAAAGCATCTGTTCCTTGTTTATATGAAAGATTAGATGAAAGATTGATTACTCTTGAAAATGCAAGAAGTAAAAGAAATATACCTATGAAGAAGAATAAATAATACTTAGAAGGATTCTTTTTTAAATAAAAAAAGAATGATAATAAAAGAGATAAAATTCCTGAGAAAATAAGAATAGATATTACAATTATGTCTGTTTTAACTCCAGCTAGCATAATATTTGTCTTGTCTTGTGAATTTAATGAATTTATTTTTATACAATCTTCTTTTGAAAATCTTGTAGTAGCTAGGGAAAACATTGATTGAAATTTAGGATATTTCATTGTGATTTTAGAAGCAATATTATGTTTTATTAGTTCTTGTTGATGTCCTATTTCATGAAAGAATGAAAGTAAATAAGAAAATACTAGAACAGATATAAAAATTGTTATTGAAATTAAAATTATTTTCTTATTTGATATCTGCTTCATTTTATTCTAGCTCATTCTCTTCATATTCATATGTAACTAGTTTGTTTTCAGGGTCTATGCTTTTGAATTTTAAGATTAACTCTTTTGCCTTATCTCTATTTTCATTTTTTGGATAGATAAGTTTCTTTTTTGATTGAGTTATATATCCTTGCTCTTTATCTCCTTGTTTATCTTGTTCATCAAAATATACAATAAATTCACCTTTTTCTTGAATTTTTATTCCTTTTTCATTGTCTTTAGTTTCCATCTTATTTTTATGTATTTAGAATATATAAATTCTTAGTTACATTCAATAGTAATGAATTACCATAAACTCTAAAAACAAGGAAAATCTGTATATTTATGGCAACATATTCGCATTCAAGAGTGAGTTGTTTTGAGAATTGTCCTTATCAGTATAAGCTGAAGTATATAGATAGAGAAGAGCCTGATATAGATAATACAATTGAGGCTTTTATGGGTAGTATTGTTCATGAAGCTTTAGAAGAGCTGTATAAATGGAAGAAGTTTAAGAAAAGAGTGTCTAAAGCCAGTTTAATTAAGTTTTATAAGGATTTGTGGGATAAGCAGTATTCTGATGATATTAAGATTGTTAAGAAAGGGTTAAATGCTAAGAATTATAAGAAAATGGGAGAGGAGTTTTTAGTTAATTATTATAATAAGTATAAGCCGTTTGAACAGCTTACTATTCTTGGATTAGAAACACAAGATAGAATGACTTTGAAGGATGGTAATCAGTGGCATGTTAGAATTGATAGATTTGCTTGTGATGATAAAGGTAATTATTATGTGTGTGATTATAAGACTAATGCTTCTATGAAGAATCAAGAAGATGCTGATTCTGATAGGCAGTTGGCTATGTATTCTCTTTGGGTTAAAGATAAGTTTAAGGATGCTAAATCTGTTAAATTGGTTTGGCATATGCTTGCTTTTAATAAGGAAGTAGTAAGTGAGAGGAGTGATAAGGAGTTAGAGGTATTAGAGCAAGAGATTATTGATTTGATTAGTAAGATTAAGAAAGCAGAAGAAAAAGGTGATTTTCCTACTAGTGTTAGTAATTTGTGTGAGTATTGTGGTTATAAGTCTAAGTGTCCTAGTTTTAAACATTTAGATGAGATTCAAGATAAACCTATTAAGAAGTTTAAAGATGATGAAGGGGTTAGATTTGTTGATGATTTAGCAGAGATTAAGAATAGATTAAAAGAGCTTACTAAGAAAGAGGTTGAATTAAGTGCTAGTTTGATTGATTTTGCTAAGCAGAAGGGTGTTGATGTTGTTTATGGAAGCAACATGAAAGCTAGTGTAAAAGAGTTTGATAAGATTGTTATGCCAGAAGATAAAGATAAGAAGGATAAGTTTATCCAGCTGATGAAGGACAAAGGTATTTATGATGATTGCTCTATGGTTTGTTATCCTAGGTTGAATAGTTGGGTTATTAGTGGGCATGATGCTATTGATGATGAATTAAAAGGTTTGGTTGAGGTTGATAAGGGTGTTCGGGTGGGGTTGAGTAAAAGAGCGAACAAAGAAGAGGATTAAAAAGATGAAGATGAAAGATAAAATAAATTGTGAGCGAGTGAAGGGGTTGGAGGGAGATAGAAAAATGAAAAGGGACGAGGAGTTGGGGTTTAGGGGTGGAAGGGGGTGAGGGGGGATGAGGATGGGTGAAGTAATTAATCAAAAACAACTTAATTGCCTAAAAGAATTCTTACTTGAAGAAAGATTAAATGAGTTAGATGCTATTATTAATGAATTTAATCCTTTCAAAACTCTGAAGATTAGTTTTCGTGAAATAAGACATTCAAATGTTCTTAGTTGGTTACTTAATCCTAGAGAAAATCATGGACTAAATGATAAATTTGTTAAAAAGTTCCTAATCAAATTGTTTCTTGAAGATACTCTCTCCTTAGAATCTAGTAATAATTTTGATTATCAAGGTGTTGAAATTTATAGAGAAAAGAATAATATGGATATGGTCTTAGTTTCTAAAAAAGATAAGTTGTGTATATTAGTCGAAAATAAAATTAATTCAAAAGAGGGAAAAAATCAGTTAAAGAGATATTCAAAAAAATTAATTAAAAAATATCCTAATTATAAATTAATAAAAGTTTATTTGACGCTTGATGGTGAAGATGCTTCTGAACAAGACTATATTTCTCTTAGCTATTCATTCATCTATAATTCCTTAAAAGAAATCTTAAGTTTAGAAAGGGATAATCTAAATCCAAAAATTTATAACTTTATAAATTATTATAAAAAGGTGCTTGGAGAGTTACTTATGGAAGATAAAAGAATTCAAAAATTATGTAAGGAAATTTATAGAAAACATAGAGAAGCCATAGATCTTATTAATTCTTATG
>CAYYLH010000027.1:0-10457 GCA_964472575.1 Candidatus Woesearchaeota archaeon | reverse complement strand
TTTAGATTTTTTAAACAAAGATTTAGATACAGAAGCAGGACCTATAATTTCTCCTACTTTTTGTTTATTTCTTAAATCAGATGCATTCATTTCTAGGATTTCTGCATCTAGTTCAAATGCAATTGCATATGCTAGAGAGGTTTTTCCTGTTCCAGGTGGACCGTGAAGGACAACTGCTTTTTTCTTTGGAAAGTTTTGTAAAAAGTTTTTTACTTTATTTATTGCTAGGTCTTGGCCTTTTACATCTAAGAAACATGAGGCTCTATATTTTTCACACCAAGGAGTTTGTTCATTTATGTTCATTTTTTATCTATTGAATTTATATATTGATGTAATCTTTCATCAACCCATCTTCTTCTATCTAATACATAGTTGCCATCTATATCCTGATGTGGATGTTTAGTATCATATTCTGCACAAAGTTCTGTTTTCTTTCTATCTATTCTTGAATCAAGAGGATGCATTTTTTGAACCTTCACCTGCAAGTATGAATGAGGCTAGTAGTGATTCTAGTTGTATGAATTCATCTGAACCTTCTACTAATCTAAATTCTACTTCACCTGTTTTTTCTGTAAGTTTTACTTTTAGTTCATTATCTATTGGAAGATTCCAGACCTCTTTTTGAATTGCTTTGATTACATCTTGTCCTGATATAGATTCTTTTAACATTATGTCTAAAAGTTTTTCTCTTGAACTTTGAAAGTCTCCTGATAAGGCATAGTCTAATACTACTTTGATATCAGAAGGTCTTGCTTGAGAGGTAATTGTATTAATTAAATCAGGAGTTATATTAGGTGAGATTGATGCTGTTGCTTGTAATAGATTTATAGCTCTTCTACAGTCTCCTTCTGAAGCTTCATAAAGTGTTTCAAATGCTTCTGATGTTATTGTTAGTCCTTCATTTTCACAGATTTTATCTATTATATTTTTAATGTCTTTTTTTTCTAAAAGTTTAAATCTAAACACTACACATCTAGATTGGATTGGGTCTATTATTCTAGATGAATAGTTACAAGATAGTACAAATCTACAAGTAGAAGTATAGTTTTCCATTGTTCTTCTTAATGCTTGTTGTGCTTCTCTTGTTAAAGCATCTGCTTCATCTAAAAAGATTACTTTGAATGGAACATTTCCTAGTGCTCTTGTTCTTGCAAAATCTTTTACCTTTTGTCTTACTACATCAATTCCTCTTTCATCTGATGCATTTAGTTCTAAGTAGTTTTCTCTCCAAGACTCTCCAAAAAGTTCTTTTACTGTTACTAGTGCTAGGGTTGATTTTCCTATCCCTGCTGGACCTGCAAATAATAAGTGAGGAATGTTCATAGAATTAGTTAGAGACTTTACTCTTTTGATAATTTCTTGTTGACCTACTACTTGTTCAAATTTTTTAGGTCTATATTTTTCAGTCCAAACTTCACTTCCTTTAAACTCATTTTCCATATATTCAAAAGAAAAATTTGGTTTATAAGTATTTATATGGTAGAATTATAATTATCTAGATCTCTTCATTTTTCTCTTTCTTTTCTCTTTCTTAAGCCTTTTTCTTTGCCATTTCCAACGCATTTGGCCTTTCTTTTTCCATCTTCTACTAGATCTTTTCATGTGATTAAATCCAATTATATGTTTATAAAGCTTGTGATTGAAAGGTTTACAATCAGAGGTAGAAAGATATATAAAAGAAATTGGATTCTCAAATTTGAAGCATATCCAGAGGCTTCAAAAATTTAAGAATAGCCCCATAGTCTAGCGGTCAAATCTATAGCAATTGTTATAGAGACTTAGGATTCCAGACTCTGGATCTGGAGACCCAGGTTCGAATCCTGGTGGGGCTATTTGTTTTTTAATTAGATTTATATATTAGTTCTTATTAGTTAATTAATGAATAGATTGGCTAGAATAGCTATTGGGACTGGAATTGGTTTAGCTATTGTTTTGTCTTCTGGTTGTTCTGAATGTGTTGGTGTTAATGATGATTGTTGTGAGAATGGAAAGACTAATTCTAAATTATATGTTGCTGAAAGAGTTATTAATGAGATGAATTCTTTTCCATTTCTTCCTTGTAATTATACTAATGATGTTGTAGATTATTCTAAATAGTTTTATAAATAAGTGTGAGTATGTTTTAAAATGAGAATGAAGAGGTTGTTTAAATTTGATTATCCTAAATTAGGTTTATTAGTTTTATTTACTATTGCTGCTTATTTTATTTTTAAAAGACCAGAGGTTGGTTTTTATTTAGATAAGTTAGGTGCTTTAAGTTATATTGGAATTTTTATTGGTGGAATGTTATTTGCATTTGGTTTTTCTGCTCCTTTTGCTGTTGGTTTTTTTATTGCTCTTAATCCTGATAGTATTTATCTTGCTGCTTTGATAGCTGGTGTTGGTGCTTTAGTTTCTGATTTATTAATATTTAATTTTATTAGGTTTTCATTTATGGATGAGTTTCAGAGATTAAGTGATTCTAAAATAGTTAGAAGTGTTAATAGAGCTATTGATAGGAGTTTTTTAAAGAAGTTAAAGGTTTATGTTATGTATGTTTTTGCTGGAATTTTGATTGCTAGTCCTATGCCTGATGAAGCAGGAGTTGTTATGTTAGCTGGTTTAACTGAGATTAAGCAATTTTGGCTTGGTTTTGTTGGTTTTGTATTAAATACAATTGGAATTTTTTTAATTTTAAATATTTAGTGAAATGTTTATAAAGTGATTAGATTATAATTTTATATGCTCTGTTAGTCTAGAGGCCAAGGATACAGCCCTCTCAAGCAGGGAACTTTAGTCGATGAGATGATAGGTTCTGTCCTCTTGGACAACTGCAATCTCTGGTGAAGATTTTGTAAAAGAAATTTTCTCTGAGGTTGATGCAGAGAACGGCTGTGACCCGGGTTCGAATCCCGGACAGAGCATTTTTAATTTATAGAAAAGATTAAATAAAATAATCTCATAATTTTTATATGTCTTCATACTATGTTGATAGTTGTATTTATTTGAATTTATGGCAAAAAGAAGAGGTTAATAATAAAAAATTATGGAAGTATGCTAAGGAATTTTTTGTTTTGGTTTCAGATAATGAAGAAGTTATTTATTATTCAGGATTTTTATTAAAGGAGTTGATGTTTATACTAACAATTGAAGAGTATTTACAGAAGACAGAATTATTTAATTCTCAAAGTAACTTTAAAAAAATTTATCTTAGTGAGAATGAATTTAAATTAGCTAAGGAGATTAAAAAATTAAATTCAAAGATTAGTCTTTATGACATAATTCATATGATACTTACAAAAAAGACTAATTCTATATTGGTAACTAGGGATAGAGATTTAATTTTATTGGCTAAATATTATAGGGTTAGTGTTAGGAAGCCTGAAGAGATTATAGGTTATTAATTTTGTTCAGGTTAATTTTTTCTTTTTCTAATTGTTTTCTTATTTCCTTTATTTTTTTTAGTGTTTTTCCTTTATAAGATATGCTTCCGGGTTCTTTTTCCCATACAAATCTTCTTACAGCATCCCGTATAATATCTGAACGATTAGCATAAATTCCTGTTTTAACTAATTTATCAATCCTTTTTAACAGTGCTTTGTTCATTCTTATTTGAAGTGTGTCCATTACCATTGTAATGTCTTAGTAAGGTTAATATATAAACTTTATTATTAATATATTATCTGCATTTAATCTCAGATAGTCTTTGTTGAATCCTAAAGTTTCTTTCAGCTATTTCAGAACAGTGTTTTGTATTTTCTTGTTCTAATTTTTTGAATAATTCAACTGCCTCTTGAATTTGTTTCATTTAGCCCTCCTTTTAGTGTTTAGTTTTATTTTTTTAGATTCTAGAAAAGTGATTAGTGCTCTATCTACTAGGTTTTTTTTAGAAGGGAATTCAGAAGAGTTTTTTTGATTAAGATTAATGAATTTATCTACTTCATCTATTAACCATTTACTTACTTTAACTGTTGTTTCTTGTAGTTTCATCTTTAAACAAGTTGTATACAAATAGTAACTATATAAATGTTTTGTTTAGTATAATCTTTTGCAGTTAGGTAATGTGTGCCAAATATTTATTTAGATTGCCTAGATAAGTAATATTTAACTTAGCTAAGATTTGAATTACTATTACCTAGTGAGGTGTGACCTTTTTTTGTAGGGTGTGTTTTGTTTTTAGTGATTTTTTATTAGATTTTTTTGGAATTTATATTATTTAATTTTGATAACATATAAATACTAAATTTTAGTTAGTTTTAGTATGAAAAAGAAGGTGAAAAAGAAGGTGAAAAATATTAAAAAGAAATCTAGAAAACTAAAAAAAGATCTTCCTGTTGGAATTATACGGCTTGGAAAAGACTTAAAGTTTTATGAAAAAACTAAATCTGGATGGAAGAAATCTAAGGAAAGAATAGAGAGTGCATTAGAAGTTGTTAAATTGTTTAAAACTCATAAGAATTTTGATAAGTTAGTTGATGTGAAAAATCCTAGATTTTTAAAAGGGATGTGTTTAATTAAAAATGGTAAAAGGAAGGTATTAGGTGGAAGGGTTAGTATTCTTCCTAATGGAAAGAAGTTAGATAAGGCTTATTCTTTGTTTGCTAGTGATTTGATTATACATGATGAATTATCTAATGAGCATTGGGATGTATTGTATAGAAATCCTGGTGGAGGCTTGGCTTATGTTTATACTTTAGATAAAGATGAAAAAGCAAGGCAGAATAAGTATTCAAAAGTTAAAAAGTTTGAAAAGTTGTTTCCTAAATTGAAAAGGAATGTTGAAAAGGATTTAGATAGTGAGATAGGATTAGCAATGTATACTTTATTTGTAACTAAAATGAGGATTGGTAATGAGATTTATTATAAACTTCATAATCATAAGGGACTGAGCACTTTGACTAAGGAGAATGTTAAGATTAAAGGTAAGAATGTAGTATTTGATTTTATTGGTAAGGATGGAGTTCCTCAGATATTAGTTTATGAGTTTCCTCAAAAGTATATTAAAATATTGAAAAAGAGATTAGAGATGTTAGGTAAAAAAGATTATGTATTTAGTGTAAGTGGAAGAGTTGTAAAAGAGAGTGATTTTAAACAAGCATTTAAGCAGTATTGTGGTCAGGAGTTTTATCCACATATTGTTAGAAGTTATTATGCTACTAAACAAGCAGAGGACTTTTTAAAAAAGAATAAGAAGAAGAATTTAGATAAACAAAAAGTAAATGAATTTTATACAAGTGTTGCAGATGTTTTAGGACATAAAAAGTTTTCAAAAAAGAAAAATCAATGGGAAGATAGTTTTAGTGTAACTATTCATCATTATATTAATCCTAAGTTAGTTGAAAAGATTGAGAGTTTAGTTAGTTGATTTATTAGTATTGTTCATAATATCTAGTTAGTGATTAGGTAATATATGTATGTAGATAATATTTAGCTTGCTAAAGTTAATTTTATAGATTTAACAGGGTTTAGATTGGATTAATTAAGTTATATATTAGATGGTTAATTAATTTGCAGACATAACTTCTTTAATTTGTTCTATTGTTTTAGTTTTGATTAGTTTGTTTCTTAGTTGTTTTGCATTTTTTTTATGTTTTGTAAAGTTCATTGCTTGATATTTTATTTGTCTATATGTTAGTTTGTATCTTTTAGCTAGTTTTAGATAATCATTAAAGGTTATTTTTTGTTTCTTATTTGTTAGTAAAGAGAATATTTGAGGATAGCCAATTGCTTCTCTACCTATCATTAGTAAAGGGAATTTTTTTAAGAGTTGTTTATAGTTTTTTAGATTTACATTTCCTGAATAGATTATTGGAATGTTGATTTGTTTTTTTAGTTTTTCTGCATATTTGATATCTGGTTTTCCTGAATAGCCTTGTTGAATTGTTCTTGGATGGATTGCTATTAAATCTATTCCTATTTCTTCTGCTAGTTTAGCTATTTTAATTGTATTTTTTGTTTTTCTTAGTTTTATTGAGACTGGTTTTTTAGTTGATTGTCTTATTATGGTTAGTATTTGTTTTATTTTATCTAGGTCTTGTAGAAATGCACCGTGTCCTAATCTTCTAGATAGTTTAGAAGGACAGCCTAAATTAAAATCCCATAAACTTACTTGTGAGTTGTATTTTTTTATAAAGTGTTTTAGATTCTTTGTGTCAGATGCAAATAGTTGTAATGCTGGTTTATCTTCTAAGTGTAGTTTTTGTTTTGTTCTTGCTGAAATCATTCCGGTATATGTTAGACTGCATCCTGCTTTTTTACATAAGGCTCTAAATGCTATATCATTTGGTTCTAGCATTGGTGCTAGTAAGAAAGGATTTTTTAGTTTTAGAGTTTTAATTTTTAATTTTTTTATCATAGGATTTATAAAGGTAGGTGGTTTATATATTATATGAAAAGATTAAGTGTTTTATTGATTTTATTTTTAGGAATTAATTTAGTGTTAGCTCAGGGAATTAATTCTAATGCAAATGTTAATTCACAAGCAAGTGTTAATACTAATATGGGTCAACAAATTCAGACACAGGTTCAAACTCAATTACAGGAAGGGAATTATGTAGATGGTTCTGGAAATAGGTTTGAGATAAAGAAACAAATAATGAATGAGAATAAGGAACAACTGAGATTACAAGTAGGTGGTATTTCTGCAAGGGTTAGAGGTAATTTAACACAGAATGTTAAAGGAAATAATACTGAATTAAGATTTCATATGTCTAATGGTCAGAATGCAGAGGTTATGATAATGCCTAATGTTGCTTCTGAGACTGCTTTACAACAATTAAGATTAAGAGTTTGTAATGAATCTAATAATTGTACTATTGAATTAAAAGCAGTTGGTCAAGGAAATCAGACTAAGGCTGCTTATCAAGTACAAGCTGAAAAGCAGTATAAGGTTTTTGGATTATTTAGAGCAAGAGCAAGAGTTAATGCTGAGGTTGATGCAGAAACAGGCGAAGTTATCAATACAAATAAGCCTTGGTGGGTTGCTATTTCTAGTGAAGTTAGTGAGTAGTTAGTTAATTAAGTTTATAATATAGTGTGTTGAGTAAGTTTTATATATCATTTTAGTTAGATTATTTATTATTGTGAAGTATTATTATCTTATTTGGATAATATTTATTAGAAAAATTATTGGTTCTTATCTGCAAGGATAGTATTTAAGAAAAATAATGGTTTCTTTTATAATAATATTAGATTAATTATTCATCATCACAATCTTCTATAGATATTGTGTGTAGATTTTCATAGTGTTCTTTTCTTTCTTTACTACAGGTTTCACAGTATTTTCTTTTAAATCTCCACTTAGGATTAACTTCAAATTCCTTTTTACATTGTTTACATTTTTGTGTTTTTGGTTTTTCTTTTTCCATATTAAATTAAGAAATAGTGTATTCATAAACCTTGTCATAAGGTATTTCTAGTTTTTCTGTTTGTTTTTTTGAGAGTTTTTCCATAATTTTTCTAAATAATCTTATTGAATTTCCATGAGCAGATATTGCTACATTTACATTATTATTTTTCATAAATTTTTTTAAGTCTTTGATAAAAGCTTTAACTCTTTTTTCTACATCTGCAAATGACTCTCCTTTAGGAGGTCTACAATTGTATCCCCTATGCCAGCAGTCATATTGTTTTTCCCCATATTTTTTTATTATTGTTTTATGATATTTTCCTTGTAAGTTTCCATAGCCTCGTTCAATCATTCTATCATCTTGTATTAGAAATACACATTCTGGATGGTTTTTTAGAACAGGTTTTAGTGTATTCTTACTTCTTGATAAAGATGTTTGTATTGCTGCTTCAAACTTTTTATTTTTCATAATTTTAGCTATTTTTCTAGCTTGTTTTTTTCCTAGTTCAGTTAGTTTAGAATCTTTCCAGCCTGTAAATCTTTTATCTCTGTTATATGTTGTTTGTCCGTGTCTAAATAGATATATCTTCAACCTCTTTTTCATAATTAATCTAATTAAATGCACTATAAAAAGATTTTTATATGTGTCTTATTTTAGATTTACATGGTGAGTCTTGCAACTATCCTTGTTTTTTTTACTTTATTATTTTTAGTTGTACTCTTTTTTAAAATGAGGAAGTCTGGAAAGTTATTGAGGTTTTTTGTGATAGTTATTCTTTTAGGTTTGTTTTATTTTTCTGTTGTAGGTGTTTTAAGAGCTAATGAGATTAGTTTAAGTTCTCCTAAGAGCTTTTTTAGTGCTAGTTATCTTTATGTTAGTTGGGTATCTGGGGTTGTTGTTGATTTATGGGATATTGGAACAGAGACATTAAGAATGACAGGCAATGTTGTAAGACAAGGATTTAATGAGACAAAGAGGTAATTCCTTAAAGCCTGTTCTGAGGATTGAACTCAGGACCTCGACATTACCAATGTCGCGCTCTTACCAACTGAGCTAAACAGGCATGTGAAACTGGAGTGCAATTAAATTTATAAATTCTTTTAATTTGGAGTTTTTTATGGAGAAATGTGATGGTTTAGAAGATATACAAGAAATGAAAAAGGAATATGCAAAATTGAAACAAAAGTATGAATTACCTGATTTTGATAGTTTAGCAGAGGACTTTGATATTGAAAAAGCATGTGAAAAGCCTAATACTTTTTTATTAAGAGATATAAGAAAAGCTATAGGAGAAAAGATATCTGCTTATTTTCATTTGTTTGAGAATTTTTTAAATCCTAGTAATTCTTCGTTATTTATATTTTCTTTACTAAAAGGGGTAGAAGAAATAGATAGAGATAAGATTAAGAAGATATACAAAAGAATAGGAAAGTTGCAGATTCCGTCTATGAAAGCAGATACTATTTATAGTGAACAAGCAGAAGCTGATTATTTAAAACTAGTTTATAGTGAGTGGCAAGAGCTGAAACAAGATATTTTTAAGATTTTAGATAGGTTTGAATCTAATTTTGATATTGAGAATAATCATGTTAGTAAGGGGTATTTTGGATGATTGGTGATGAAGTTATTAAAGAGTTAGATAGTATTTTACATGAGGTTGGAAGTTCTCCTGGAAAAGCATCAGAATTATCTCATGATTATAGACAAGGATTACATCAATTATTTAGTGTTCCTGGTGGAGATAATGTTAGTGTTAGTTATCAGTTAAGAGGACAAGAAGCAGGATTATGTAGTTAATCATATAGATGGTTATACTTCTTATTAAATTTTTATTAGGTAGGGTGTGTTGGATATTTATTTAGGTTGTCTATGTCTATAGAATATAACTTAACTAAGATTTGATTTAGATTAATTAATAAAACTAGAGATTTTATTTATATTAATTTTTCATAAGCCAGTCAATATTGATTTCTAAACAAGCTATTGGAAATTTAAGTTTCCAGTTATTTAAGACCCTAGGTGCAAGCTCTCCTATGTAACCAATTGAAATTTCTTTATCATTATCATTTTTATCTTTAATTATTACTTCTCCTACTCTTCCTTGTATATAGTTGTTATTTTCTATTGGTTTAATTTCATATTCAGTATCTAGCATTCTAAATAAATAGTCTAGAACTTGTTTAATTTCTGTGAATGTGATATTTTCATCTATTAAAGCAATAGCTAGATTTGTTTTTTCTTTTATTGGTGTTTGATTATTTTCATTTTCTTTATCTAGTTCAAATACAACCCCTGTTTCAAATAGTTTCTGAGGATAAGAAGCATCTGAATTTTCAGCTAGAATCTTTAATAGGTTGGATATTAAATCTATTCTTAGAGTGTTATATTCTGTTTTAGATTCTTCTACTTCTATAAAGTCTTTATAATCATAGTGCATTTTTTTAATATCTTTTTTATTAATTAAATGGAATGAAGATGTTTCTAAGAGTTTTAGTCCTGATAAAATATCTCCTACTAGTTTTTTGATTTTAGATTGCTTGCTTTCTTTTGCTATTGTAGATATTTTAGGTATTTCTTCTTCAAAGTTATCATAACCATAAGCAATAGCTACTTCTTCTGTTAAATCAATCCAGTGTAAGATGTCTGTTCTATAAGCAGGAATTAAAGCGATTAGGTTTTTGTCTTTATCTTTTTTAGTTTGAATTCCCATTTGGTTTAGATAGTTTGATATTTCTTTTTCTGTTAGGTCTAAACCTAGTGTTTTGTTTATGTCTTTAGTTTTAAATTCAAGTTCTTCATCTTCAAAATCAGGAGAGTCATAAGATTCACTTCCTGTTATATTCATTGAATAGACTTTTCCATTCATTTCACTAAAAGCTGTTAAAATTATGTTTAATGTCTTTTTTAGATAGTATTGATTAAATCCAGAGCATTCTATAAATAGGTCTTTTGTTTTTTCAGTTACTCTTCCTGTTTCTTGTGAATTAATTATAGGAGGCATTGAGAGGATTTTATTATCTGCATCTATAAATACTGGATATAGTTCTTTATCTTCTAATAAGTGTGCGTATTCTCTTCCTGCTGGGTGTTGTCTTAGTATTTGTTTTGCTGTTAGTTCTTTTGTAGATT
>CAYYLH010000026.1:0-10478 GCA_964472575.1 Candidatus Woesearchaeota archaeon | reverse complement strand
ATTATGATTTTGCTAAGTTAATTTAGGGGGGTGACATATGTCTTGAACCTATACATGGACTTATTCTTTATATAAAAATAATAATGTGGCAAATTTGATTTAACATATTCTATTTTTTTCTAAAGAGTACAGAAAATTCCCTTTAAACGATAGCTTAATAAATATAACTACCTTACACATAATATGGCAACAAAAAAGGTGGTGCTTTTTGATTTAGATAATACTTTATATGAATATGATCCTGTTCATCAAAAAGCTCTAAAAAGTGTTTATAAGATTTTAAAAAAAGAAATAAAAATCTCACTTAAAGAATTTCTTAGATTATTCAAGATTTCTAAAGCAGAGATTCATAGAGAGTTATCTGGAACTGCATCATCCCATAATAGGGTTTTATATTTCCAAAGGTTAATAGAAAAAACACACCACACAATTGATTCTGAAATTATTTTGAAATTATATAATGCTTACTGGGATAATTTCTTAAAAAATATGAAATTGAGAAAAGGAGTTATTCAAACACTTAAAAAACTTAAACAAAGAGATATAAAAACTGCAATTGTTTCTGATTTAACAACTCAAATACAATTAAGAAAAATGTCTAAATTAGGAATAGTACCTTATATTGATATATTAGTTACTTCAGAAGAAGCAGGAAGTGAAAAACCAAATAATGTAATGTTTCTTCTTACACTGAATAAATTAAATGTTTTACCTTCTGATGCTGTGATGGTTGGAGACCATCATATAAAAGATATTGAAGGAGGAAATTCTGTTGGATTAGACACAGTTCTCATTACTGATAAGAAATCAACAGAATTTAATTTTAATGAAGATTACCAAAAACCAAATTATACAATAAAAGAAATCCCAGAAATTCTTGATTTATTGCAGATTAAATAAAATACCCTAATTGGATTTCAAAATACTAATTATTATTTTCCTTAGAGAGTGATACAACTTAGATTAAGAATACAAAAATTTATTAATATTTCAATTCACTTTATATTATGAATATAGAAACTGAAATCAGAAGTTTTATTTCAAAAGAAAAATTTAATGAACTTCTTGATTTTTTTAAGAATAATGCTTCTTTTGTTAAGGAGTATTTTCAGGAAACCTTTTATTTTGATTGTGATGAAGATTTAAGAATTCAAAAGAATAACTTTTTTTCAAAGATTTGGATGAAAAAAGGTCAAATTCATGATGATCATAGAGAAGAGATTGAAATTAAGTTTGATAAATCCGATTTTGAAAATTTAGAAAGGTTATTTCTTTCCTTAGGATATAATATTGAAATAAAATGGTTTAGAAAAAGATTTGAATTTAAATGGGATGATATAACTGTTTGTTTGGATTTTACAAGAGGCTATGGTTATATTATCGAACTTGAAAAAATGTGTACAGAAGATACAAAAATTCAAGAGCTTGAAAATCTTAAACAAAAATTGAAATCTTTAAATGTTGAAATTACTCCTAAAGAAGAATTTAATAAAAAATTTCTTTATTATAAAGAAAATTGGAAGTCTTTAGTTTAGTGTTGATAAATTTGTTTATTATTCCCAAACCGGACAAGCCCCCAAAATGGCACCTGTAAGAGAATTTATTTTGTAAGTTTAAGTGATTCTCACGAAAGTCCCATAAAGATACTACGCCCCAACCGGGGATTGAACCCGGATCCCGGCCGCGACAGGGCCGTGTACTAGCCATTATACTATTGAGGCAGATAACCAAAGGTTTTCTTTATCAAACTTTCCTTATAGTCATCCTCTTTCTAAGATTGTTCCCTTACAATCTCAGTAAAAATCTATGTTCATTTTACTTTTTAAACCTTATTATCTAAATAAAATCCTATTTCAATTTAATTAAATAATTATTAATAATCTCTAACAAAAACCATCAATCAAAATCACACAAAAACCCGAAAACTTAAAAACCCCTAAACCAAACTAATAATAAGGAATTAGTTATGAAAAGAACAAGAATTAATAAAAAACTAATTATCCTAGCAATAATAGGAATATTAATTATTCTAACACTTGCTTATAAATTTGAAAACAAACAAAAAATGACAGTACAAAAAGGAAACAAAATAACAATAGAATACGAAGGTAAACTTGAAAATGGAGAAGTATTTGATTCTTCTAAAAATCATGATAAACCTTTAGAATTTGAAGTAGGAGCTGGACAAGTAATTCAAGGATTTGACAAGGCAGTAATAGGAATGGAAAAAAATCAAGAAAAAGAATTCACAATTCCAGCTAAAGAAGCATACGGAGAAATAAATCCTCAACTAGAAAGACAAGTTCCAAAATCTTCAATGCCTGAAGGAAAAGAACCTCAACCAGGAATGACACTTATTATGACATCACAAGATGGAAGACAATTTCCAGCTAAAATTACAAAAGTAGATGATGAAAACATTACAATAGATTTAAACCATCCTTTAGCAGGAAAAGACCTAACATTTAAGATTAAAATTCTAGAGATTAAAAATTAGATTTATAAACCTATATTTCATTCTATAATCAGTATAAAGGATAAACTCCTTCTTGCTAAGAATTTAAACTAAAAAGTAAAAATGGAAAAATTTAAACAACTAGGTCTATCACAAGACCTAATAAAAATACTAGAGAAAAAAGGATTTACAGAACCTAGTGAAATCCAGGAAAAAGCAATCCCTCTAGCCTTAGAAGGTGCAGACATAATCGGAGGTTCAGCTACTGGTTCTGGAAAAACACTAGCATTTACAGCTCCAATCATAGAAAAAATCCAACCTACTAAAAAACCACAAGCACTAATACTAACACCAACAAGAGAACTAGCAGAACAAGTTAAACAAGCAATAAAAGAATATGCAACTAATAAAAAACTAACAACAACTGCAATCTATGGTGGTATAAATATAAATCCTCAAATAAGTCAATTAAAAAGAACAGACATAGTAGTAGGAACACCAGGAAGAATTCTAGACCATTTACAAAGAAATACTCTAAAACTAGATAGTATAAAATTCCTTGTTCTAGATGAAGTAGATAGAATGTTTGACATGGGTTTTCATATAGATGTAGAAAAAATTCTATCACAATGTCCAAAACAAAGACAAACAATGTTATTCTCAGCAACAGTATCTAGAGATATAGACCACTTAGCAAAGAAACACACTAAAAATGCAATTGAAATCTCAGTTAAATCTTATGTAGATACAACAAAACTAAAACAAGTATTCTATGATGTATCAGATAATGAAAAATTCTCTTTACTAGTTCACCTACTAAAAAAAGAAGACTCAAGACTAGTAATGGTCTTTTGTAATACAAGAAGAAATGTAGATTTTGTAACAAAAAATCTAAAAAAACAAGACATCTATGCACAAGCAATTCATGGAGGATTATCACAAAATAAAAGAACACGAGTTCTAGAAAATTTTCATGATAAAAACACTCATGTTTTAGTATGTACAGATGTAGCAGCTCGTGGTCTAGATATTAAAGAAGTAAGTCATGTATATAATTATGATATTCCTAAAACAGCAGATGAATACACACATAGAATAGGAAGAACAGCAAGAGCAGGTAAAAACGGAATAGCTATCAACATACTATCTTCTAGAGACTACCAAACATTTCAACAAATAGAAACAAACCCTTCATTTAAACTAACAAAAGAAAAAACACCTGAATTCAAAAGAGTAAGAATTTCAATAGATAATTCAAGAGGTAAAAGAAGTTATAGAACTGGAAATAGGTCTAAATCTAGAGGAAGATTTAATTCAAATAGAGGTTCAAATAAAAGATTTAATCGAAATTCAAATAGAAGTTCAAGAGATAGTAGAAATAGAAATTCTAATTCAAGAAGAGATTCAAGACCAAGACAAAAAAGAGATTTTTCTAAGATTAAAGCTAGACCTTAATCTTCAAACGGATCATCAATTATAATCTTATAAGCTTCTGCATCACCTACTCCTGCATAAATTACAGCCTTTCCATTCTTTCTAACAATTCCACCAGGATAAACCACATTATACAACCCTGGCTTTTTAGCTTCTCCTTCTGGTATCTCTCCTCTTCTAACTAAAATCTTCATAAAACCACTCCTTCTATTTTTATAATCAAACCTAAAAGCCATTGGATAGTAAAACCTCATTTTCTCATCTTTAGAATATCTAGCAACATGTCCTAAAACACCTAAATTTCTATCATCTAGTAAAACAACATCATTAACACCACCCCACTCTCCTTTAGCAAACTGATTATCAATCAACTTAGCACTAGATAAAACTTGAACATTTAAATCTTTTAAAGAATCAATAATTGTAAATCCAATCTTTCCTCTTCCTCCTTTTTTACCTTGAGGACGTGTAAAAACACCAATACCTTTATCTAACTCAACTAGTCTAACCCCTTTCATACCCCATGGACCAACTGCAAACTCTTGCAAATTATGTATGTCCTTTCCTTTGAAAAAAACCATTCTATAATTCAAATCTTTTTCATCTTTTCTCCACTTAACCTGCACACCTCCTAAAACAAACAACCCTTTAATCTTAGTTAAAAAAGGGTCTTGTAAATCTAAAACAGGCAAATCACAATCAACAACCCAATAACTAGAATTCTTCTTTCTCTTGAAAAACATAACCTTAGCATTCTCTTCTAAATCTCTTGGCTCTACTCTTCCTAAGATATAATTTGTTCTTTTAAGTTTATACGGCTTAGTAATATTATAAACATCTAAATCACTAACACCAGAAAATCTAATCTGTTTAACATCTCTTACTTTTGATTTATAACTCTTTAGTACCTCTTTAATAGACTTCATACTATTAAAAACAATCAAAACTAAATAAAACTTTTGATTATAAATCCAAAAGACAAGACTTAAAAATCTCAATAATATAGATATAATATGAAAAACAAGGTGAATCCATGGGATGTTTCTGGTAAAATAGATTATGATAAACTTATCAAAGAGTTTGGAATATCTAAACTAGATAAAAAACTACTAAACAGAATTAAAAAACACACAAAAGAAATACATCCAATGTTAAAAAGAGAGGTATTCTTTGCACACAGAGATTTAAACTGGTTATTAGATGAATATGAAAAAGGAAATAAGTTCTTTCTATACACTGGCTGTGGCCCTTCAGGACCCTTACATCTAGGACACTTACAAACATGGCTATTTACTAAATGGTTACAAGATAAATTTGATGTAGAATTATATTTCCAATTCACAGATGATGAAAAATTCCTATTTAAAAATAAATCTTATGATGAGATACAAAAATACCTAAATGAAAACATGTTAGATGTAATTGCACTAGGATTTAATCCTAAAAAAACACACTTTATAATAGATACACAGCATGCAAATCTAATGTATCCTCAAGCAATAAAAATAGCTAAAAAAATAACCTATTCCACTGTTAAATCTGCTTTTGGATTTACAGACTCTAAAAATATAGGAGAGATATTCTATACCTCTATGCAAGCTGTACCAGCTATTCTACCTTCTGTACTAAAAAAGAAAAACATTCCCTGTCTAATTCCATTAGGAGTAGACCAAGACCCACACTTTAGAGTAGCTAGAGATGTCTATACAAAACTAGGATTCTACAAACCAGCAATACTTCACGGAATAATGCTTCCACCATTACAAGGAATACAAGGTAAAATGTCTTCTTCAAAAGAAACATCAGCAATACTAACAACAGACACACCAAATCAAGTAAAAAAGAAAATCAATAAATATGCATTCTCAGGAGGACAAGACACAATAGAAGAACATAGAAAAAAAGGTGGAAATCCAGATATAGATGTAGCATTCCAATACTTAAAATTCATATTTGAACCTAATGATAAAAAACTAGAACAATTAGAAAAAGATTACAAATCAGGAAAACTCTTAACAGGAGAACTTAAGAAACACACAATAGATAAAATCAATGATTTCTTAAAACAACACCAAGAAAAAAGAGAAAAAGCAAAAAAACAGATTGATAAATTCTTATTAAAGGTTTAAATTAATAATTAAATCTTCTTTCATAATTTTTATGATTAAACCACTCTAAAATAATAGATAGCACCCAAATCCCACTATTAGATACAGAATAAATTAATCTCCAACCCTGAGGCAAATCATACTTCCATAAATTATCTATCCCATATTTTTCAATATAACTTCTAGGAATTAACTCCTTACGAATTCTAATTCCACAGAAAGCATTTTGTTCTAAATCATCCATTGCCTTATTAATCCAAGAATAAAGTTTTTTATCTATGTTTGAATTTTTTAATTTTTCAAAACTTTCTTTTACTCTTTTGTCAGCAAATCTTATTTCTGATTTCACCTTGCTAAATCACTCCTATTCAAATACTTCTTTACAAGCTCTGGATTCCAAATCCAAACTACCCACCCTAATTTATCCTGAGCAATCTTACCTGAACTAAGAAGATAATCAAAAATAACACAAAAGGTCTGATACATCATCTTCTTAGGAAGAGCTTCCCATAAATTTCTTTTTTTATACTCACCAGAGTTTTCTCTAATAAAATCTTCTACCATCAAAACACTATCTAACTGAGGATAATGCAATATATTTTTCTTATCAAACCTCTGTTCCATTGTTATATATACTTATATAACTATATAAATCTTTTGAATATACCTCAATCAACAAGAATTAATCTATCACAAAACAACACAAATCATTTTAAACCTCTAAAAATTCTCTAACATATGAAAGAGGAACTAATACAATTTATACAACAAAATAAGTTATCTCCATTCTCAACTAGTAAGACCTATATCAAACCACCAGAATCAATATATCAAACACGAGATGGAAAATCAATACATAATAAAATCCTATCACTAATAGCTAAAAACTTTATATTTCCAGAAACCTACAACCTATTCAATGCATTAAAATTCCCTTCTACTAAACAAGAACTAGAACAAAGACAAACACTATTCAAATCACTTCCTCAACTAGATAATTCAATACTAAAACAAATTCAAAGACTAAAACCAACCTGGAAACCAAAATATGAAATAATAGCAGTAACAGAAGATGAAGCAACCTTTGTAGAACTTCAAAAACTATCCTGTCCAAGCCAACTAATAACAAATCAACAAGACATACTAGACCTACAAAACTATGACCTAGTCCAAGCAATCAATTGTGATGAAACAGCAATACACATAGAAAAACTACCACAATCAATATTTGTAGACTCTATTAAAGATATCTATTTAGAAAGATATCTAGAACTACTCTCATCTTGGAAACCAAATCTAGAATTACTAAAACAGATTCAAGCACAAGAAATACAAGAACTAGTCCAACAACTTACTCCAAGTTTAGAACTAATACAAAATGAAAAAACTCAAATACTATCAAGGGAAAAACTAGATGAAAAAATAGAGCTAATCAATGAAAAAATAAATGAAAAAATCAAACAACTAACAATCTCAGGAAATGAACTTCTAAACATAGTAGCACAAGGTAAAATGCCTAAAGAAATTCAAACAATAATAGAAACACAAATACAAGAACACTCAATACCCTTAGAAGTACTAAACATTAAAATACCTTTAGAAATAGATGAACAAGAACTAGATAAACTAGTAAAAAGACAATCAGCAAATGAATTTACAGACATAGCAGCAAAGATAAAAGCAAATGCAGAACTATTAAAACAAATTCCAAAACAACTAGAAAAACTAAAAGCCCTTATCTTGGTAATAGACTTTTATTCAGGAATAAAAAAATTCTCAATATTTAACTATCCAACAATACAAGACAATCTAGATATAAGAGACTCTATATCACTATTAATAGAAAACCCAAAACCAATCTCATTCCAACTAGACCAAGAAAATAAATGTTCAATTCTAACAGGAGCTAATTCAGGAGGAAAAACAACACTACTAGAACACCTAATACAACTAATCACACTCACACAGCTAGGACTATCAACACCAGGACAAGTATCAATACCATTATTCTCAGATGTCTACTATTTTGCTAAAAATAAAGGCTCTGCTTCTAAAGGAGCATTTGAAACACTATTAAATCAAATGTCAAAAATCAAACCAGGAAACCAAACACTAATACTAGCAGATGAAATAGAAGCAGTAACAGAACCAGGAGTAGCAGGAAAAATTATATCAGCAACAGCTGAATACTTTATACAACAAAACTGCTTCTTAGTAATCGCAACACATCTAGGACAAGAAATACAACCAATACTTCCAATAAAAACACGAATAGATGGAATCGAAGCAAAAGGTCTTGATAATAACTTCAATCTAATAATAGACCATAATCCAGTCTTAGGAAGACTAGCACACTCTACTCCAGAACTAATAGTAGAAAAACTTGCTTCTTCTACTCAAGATGAATACTACAACTATTTAAACAATAAGATAAAAAATTCAACTAACCAAAATCTCATTAGTTAATCCCAATCAAATATTGCTAATGAATATAAAATATCTCAAACACTATACAAATAATTATCAAACACATATTAATTAACATAAAATTAATATAATCTACTAACTAACTTTAAACATTATATTATTTAGCACACATTACTTAATTCTACTAAAAAAATAAAATAAACCATATCAATAAAAAACTAAAATATTTATAAACCCTAAAATCTACAAAATAATAATGAAAAAAGTAGTGATATTAATGATTTTTTTACTAATGTTAACTCCATTAGTATTAGCAGATACAACTCTTAATATAGAAACTCAAAAAGCACTACAAGCTCTAGCAATAAGAGTAAAAGATATAGATACAGGTGCTATAGTAGAAACAGTTAGTGTTAAAACAAATATGAATAGAACAGCAACAACTACAATTTCAACAACAAGACCTGAAGTAAACTTTTTAGTTTTATTTGTAGAACACTCAGATGTAAAAGATACAAAAGAACTAGGACCTTTTTCAACATCAGAAACAATTAATCTTGATTTAACAACTAATCCAGAAATCTGGAATGATGTAGATGAAGAAATAACTAATAATTCCAATATAGAAATAAATCAAACAGATAATCAAACAACACTAACAATAACACAGAATGAAACACAATCAGAATCAACAATAACAGGACTAGCTATATTTGATTCAGAATCAACAATGGATTATATATACATAGCACTAGGAATTATCATACTAATCATAATAATTTTCATAATACTAAAACTAGTAAAAAGAAAATCCAATAATCAGCAAGAACAAAGTATGAATCCAGAAGGAAAACAACAACTAGATAAAATACTAGACAATATGGATGAAAAATAATTCCATTCACACTATTAACAAATAAAAATTAACTTTATAAACCTCTTTTAAATTATATATTTATAAAATGAAAAAAGAGACACTCTACTTTATCCTAATTATCATTGGAATACTAGGAACAATTGGAATTATCATGCTGAATAATTCTTCTGATATAGAAGAAGAAACAGCTGAATGTATAGCAGATAACTCAAAACTATATGTCTCTAAAACCTGCACTCATTGTGCAGCTCAAAAAGAAATACTATCTGATTATCTAGATAGATTTACAATAATAGACTGTACAGAAGAACAACAAGAGTGTTTACAAGCTGGAATTACAGCAGTTCCAACCTGGAGTATTAATAATCAAAACTATGTAGGTGTTAAATCTATTGAAAAACTAAAAGAACTTACACAATGTTAAAATGGCTGATTTAAGTATAATCTCAATAATAGGACTTGCACTAGTTGATGCTGTTAATCCTTGTGCTCTAGCAGTAATGACTATGGTTTTAATGACATTATTATTACAAAATCCTAAAAACAAAAAACAAATCTTATTAGGTGGTTTTGCATTTACACTTGCTGTTTTTATTCTCTATTTTCTTTATGGATTTATAATGATACAATTCTTTTCTAATATTATTCCTTCTACAGGTTCATTCTCATTATATGTATTTAAAGGATTTGGATTACTAGCGATTATACTTGGATTACTAAATCTAAAAGATTTTATCTACTATACACCCGGAAGTGTAGGAACAGAAATGCCTTTAAAACTTAGACCAAAAGTTAAGATGTGGATTAAGAAAATTACATCACCAAAAGGAGCATTTATCATAGGAATAATAGTAACACTATTCTTACTTCCTTGTACTATTGGACCTTATATAATTGCATCAGGAAAACTATCAGTCCTTTCATTCTTTAAAACAATTCCATGGTTATTATTATATAATCTAATCTTCATTCTACCAATGATAGCAATCACCTTACTAATTTATCTAGGTGTTACAACAGTCTCATCTGTCTCAGGATGGAAAGAAGAAAATATTAGATACCTACATCTAGTAGAAGGTTTAATCTTAATCGGATTAGGTATTGCAATGTTCACTGGTTTGATTTGATTATGTTTATTTTGTTATATATGAAGTTATAAATTTGGTTTTTCATCCCA
>CAYYLH010000025.1:0-10770 GCA_964472575.1 Candidatus Woesearchaeota archaeon | reverse complement strand
GAGTATTCTCCTATTTCTAGAATACAAAAAACAACATTTAAATACTTATTCCACCTTAATAATACATGAAAAAGGAGTTGATAATACCTACTCTTTCACTATTTTTACTACCTTTTGTAACTGGATGTGTATCATCAGGAACAAGAGTAAGACACACTAATTATCATCCAAGACCACAATATCATTCTAATCCAGGCTATCCAGGCTACAGAGGACAATCACATGCAACCTATAGAGATAGATATGGAAATGTAAGAAGAGAAACAAGAATCTGGAATAATGGCTCTCCACACTATCATCATAGACAACCAATAGGATTGCCAAGACATATGACACCAAGAAACATCCAAAGAAAATTTAGACAAGATGTAGAAAGACTAAGAAGACAAAGATAATCACAAAACCTATAAACACAAATCTAATTCTATAAACATGAGAAAGCCAACTAAAACCCTATCAGGAGTAGCACCATTAGCAGTCATGTTAAAACCAAGAAAATGCAATCACGGAACATGCTTATTCTGCCCAACACTAAATGCACCACAATCATACACACCAGAATCACCAGCAGTACTAAGAGCAGCATCTCTAGACTATGACCCTTACAAACAAGTCAAATCAAGACTAGAAGCATTCAAAGCAATGAAACATCCAACAACAAAAATAGAACTAATCATAATGGGTGGAACATTTCTAGAATATGATAAAGAATTCCAAAAAAACTTCATACTACAATGTTATAATGCACTAAACAATAAACAATCTAAAACACTAGAACAAGCTAAAAAACTAAATCAAACAGCAGAAAATAGATGTGTTGCCTTATGTATAGAAACCCGCCCAGATGTCTGCACTAATGAACAAATAAAAGACATTCTAAACTATGGATGCACAAGAGTAGAACTAGGAGTACAAGCAATAGATGATAAAATCTATAAAAAAGTACAAAGAGGACACACAATCAAAGACGTAATCTCTGCAACTAAAAGACTAAAACAAGCAGGATTTAAAATAGGCTACCACTTAATGCCAGGAATACCAGGAAGCAATCTAAAAAAAGACATTCAAATGTATAAAAAAATCTTCTCATCACAAGACTATAAACCTGACCAAGTAAAACTCTATCCATGTCAAGTACTAAAAGGAGCAAAACTAGAAAAAAACTACTTCAATAAAACCTACAAACCCTATACAAAAGAACAAACAAAACAAGTACTAATACAAATGATAAAACTAACACCAAGATACTGCAGAATAATGAGAATAATGAGAGAAATCCCACCTTGGTTCTTAACAGCAGGAACCATAAATATAGACCTAAGAAAAGATATAGAAGCAGAACTAAGACAAAAAAATACAAAAATAAAAGAAATAAGATTTAGAGAAATAGGCTTCTTTCTAAGAGATAATCCAAAAGAAAAACTAGATACTAATATAAAAATTAAAACAACAAAATATAAAGCATCACAAGGAACAGAATACTTTATAGAAGCTATAAATAATCAAGATATCTTATTTGGATTAGCAAGACTTAGAATAGAAAATAACAAAGCAATCATAAGAGAACTACATGTCTATGGCCCTTCTGTCAACATAGGAAAAAAAGGAAAAATCTCACAACACACAGGACTAGGAAAACAACTAATGAAAACAGCAGAAGACATAGCTAAAAAAGAAAAATGCAAACACATCAAAGTCATCTCAGGAGTAGGAGTAAGAGAATACTATAAAAAACTCAACTACACACTAGATAAAGATAAAATTTACATGGAAAAGGATTTGTGATTATTTATATTATACCAAATCCTAAATAAATTAATTTTAAAGATGATCCAAGAAATCTTCTAATTTGATCTTACTAAAATTCTTATATTTTTCAATATTTTCTCTAATAGAAACAACTATAGAATCACTTAGATCTTTATGTTTTCTTAATTGAATTATATGCCATGAGATAATCCCCTGAAGCCTATGTTTAATAAAAAAATAAATTGCTTTTTTCTCATCCGAGTTAAGCTTAAAATATTCTTCAAAAGTCCTTAGGTATAACTTAACTTTTTTGTAGTTGACTTCTCCTTCTTTATTGATAAAAGAGCTACATATAAAGTTTGAAACTTCCTGAACAATAAAATCTTCATGAGAATCATCCCAATCAATAATAGCCTTTAGTTTATCCTTATCAACTAAAAGATTTACCCCATGAAAATCTCCATGAATAATCCCTCTTCTAAGATTTTGTTTTTTGATTTGTTTTAAATCTTTTCTTAATTTTTTGTTTTCCTCAATTATATTAAAATCTTTATATTTTAAAACATTAAACTTCAAAGGATTAAATTGGTAATCTATTCCCCAAGTATATTTTCCTTGCAATTTAATTCGTCTCAATAAGTTATTCATCTTTCCTTGTTTTTTTGCAATATCTTTAATTAGTTTATTTGTAAATTTTTTTGGTTCCTTACCTTCTATAAATTCTTGGATTACAATTCTGTGATTATTAAAAACTAAAAGTACCTTATTTTCATTAGTTTTCATTAACTTTGGTGAAGGAAGTCTTTCCCTTTCCATTAGCTTCATAATTTTAATTTGAAAATCTATAAATTTTGGGTCTGAATCTTCATATATTTTTAATATAAATTTTCCCTTTGTTGTTTTTAAGATATAAACAGTGTTTCCTAGTGCCCATAGAATATGTTTATGAGATTTATATTTTCCAATAGAAAAATTTCCCAATATTTTAGAAAAATCATCTTTTTTTAACTTAGTTAAAACAACCATCTTTTATATTAGATACACTACCATATTTATTAAGTTAACTAAGCTAATTTTAATACTAAAAGAAGGCTAAGTAATGATTTATAACTATTTCTTCTTCTTTCCACCCTTCTTATTATAAACAACTAACACAGCACCTAAGACTACTAATAAGAATAAACCAACACCTACTAAGCCTCTAGCACTTGTTAAACCAGTAACAGCACCTGTTAAAAAAGAATTAAAACCACCTTCATCAGCATCTTCTTCACTAGAGTTATCTGATAAATCTAAATCATCTTGTTCAGGATTTTCATTTAGAAAAACAGGAACAATAGTATTCCCAGAAAAACTTCCAGAAGAACCACTACTAGAAACTCCTCCTCCGCCCACACCATTAGAACCTCCACCAGAACCACTTAAATAAGAAACCTCTAAAACATTAGAATTAGACTCATGCCCTACTAAATCAACAGCAACAACATAATAACTAGCATCAGAACTAATACTATCAACATAATTTAAATCAGAAACATTAGCAATACAAACTCCATTTTTATAAATAGAATAATAATCAATCCCACTACAATCAGGAATATCAATAGACTCATTCCAAGACAAAGAAATACTATTTCCACTTCTTGTATAACTCAAATCAACAGCAGAAGGAGCATCAAAATCAACACAAAAACTAGACTGAGCACTAATAAATCCTATCATTAAAATTCCTAAAATTAAAACACTATATCTCATTACAACTCTCCTAGATTTTGCAATACATCTCTAGCTTGTGCATATATCCAATATTCACCACTCTCATTCAATCCCATCTCAGTCATATTAAATTCATCTTCATATAATCCAGAGCTAGTATTAAAATCAATCTCAATCCAACCAGAGTCATAGTAATCAAAAAATCCCTGTCCATCATCATCTAATCCAGCCTCTGTAATCTTATATCTAACTCCCTCATCTATTGAATACATATCTGTAATATTTAATTTAATATCTATCACCTCACTCTCTTCTGAATATAAACTATCTTCACTAGGACTTACTAATTCAATAACAGGACCTTCTGTATCAGGTTCCATTTCCATAGGCATTATAGAGATATTATAACTTCCAGGATAAATAGCCATATCAGGTTTAAAACTTAAACTTACTTTGTCCCTTCTATCTAATTCCATCATATCAATATAATCATTAGGGTCATAACAATAAAAAGTACCATTAACATAGTTAGGTTGTGTAAATAAATGTCCATTAGCAACTCTAAACTCTACTTCATCACTCTCAACACACTTTAATACACTCTCTTTACTTAAAAAGTACAAATTCCATAAAGGATATTGTTTTAGCATTCCATTCAAAACAAAATCTCCTTTCCATACAGGATATTCTTCATTATCAGAACTAAAATTAACCTGTAATACTAAAGATGAATCAGGATTATTAAACTCATCATCTGCAAAGTCCCATGAAAACATAGCACTATTCCATTCACCAGCTATCATACTATCAAGAGTAAGAGTAATAGGACTATCAAGAGTAAGATTTCCAGCTGCCATTACCATCCCAACTAACATAATCATTCCTATTATAGTTGTTATTAGTTTTGTTTTCATGCTGCTGATACCTCTATTCTTGATGCTCCATATGTTCTTGATTCATCTCCAACACTAATCCAGTAATAATCTTCTTCTCCACCTGTTCCTCTTAATTCTAATCCAATACTTTCATACTCTCCTAATTCAATAGTATCTTCAGACTCACAATAAAAATTCTCACTAATAAAATTAGATGTAGATGTTAATTCAATTGGCTCTTCTACATCACAGATTACATTATCTAAATTATTATCTTTTAATTTAATTATCCTAGCCTGTATTAGTGAGCCAGATACATTAGTTTTCATATAAATTGTAACTTCAAATCTTGCCTTATAAAAATCATCAACTTCTAAATCAGATGTTTTAAAAACTATTCTATGGCCATCCCAAAAATAAATTTCTTCTTCCTCAGGAACTTCATTAACATATAAATTATGATAAACTCCTTCAATAGGACCATCTAAATAAAACACAGGCCCACTCACACTAACATCAGCAGTTATAGTATTAGATAACCACCCCACAAGCCCAGCACTCACACCCCCAACTAGTAATATTCCTAAAATCATCATTCCTATCACTTTTCTGTTCATTTCTTTTCTCCTGTCAAGTGTAGAACTTTTGTTCTACTGGCGTCATTAAGTGTAGAACTTTTGTTCTACCATTTTCTTTCTTTCTCTTGAATATAAAACCCTAAAAAATTAAAGGGAAAATTAAAAAATTAAAAATTTTTGTGTTTAAGCAGTTCCTTCACAACTTGGATTGTCTAAATCAGCTACATAACACATATCAATAGTGTATCGTCCAGGATGTATATTCACCTTAGGAACTATAGTAATCTCGTTCCATATGTTTGTATCCTCATCATAACTATCCAAGAAAGTATCAGCATCTCCAAGTGTCTCACCTTCATTAGGTCTTGAAGCAAATAAGTTAACCTCATCACTTCCACTTACACTTGCAAAAGGAGTTATACTTGCTTCAGATTCAACATGAAATAGATAAGGCAATATATCTCCCTTATCTGTTACATCGCCATCACCATGTTTTTCTTTTAGATTAACAGATTGAAATTCTTCACCACTCCAATCACTAGGTCCTTCTACATTAAGCATTATACCATATGCCTCTACAGGACCCTTACCAATACATCGAGTATATAATGTAATAGGTTCATCACCAGCAATATTAATCGTTGGATTTGTAACTCCAAGATTATTTCCTTCTACATCTTCAAACCAACATTGCATTGGACTCTCAACATTAACATCAGCAAATAAAGTATTACTTAAATAAGGAACAAGCGCAGCAGTACCTAATATACCAAATCCAATAAGTACAAGCATAAACACTGAAACCTCTTTACCAAAGAAACTAAGTCTCTTTTTCAATAATTTTCTCATTATAAAATACCTCCTTTCAATAAATATAAACCTAAATAAAACTCAACACCCTTAGATATAAAATTAATATCACCCATTACTAAATAAAATTCTTAATACTATATAAACCTTATCCACTTTTTGTCACTACCCATTCTAAACAAATAAATTCCACAACTAATAAATAAACAAATCAACTCTAAACAACATGAAACTATTCAAATCAGAACTAGAAAAAAGAATATCAAGAAAATTCGATAAAATAGATACAAACATAAAATCATCTTTTGTAAATATCAAACAAGACATAAAAGACATGCAAGATACAATACAAAAAATGAGAGACTTCTTAAAAAAAGAACAAAGACAAAATGACTATGCAAAAAAGCAAGATAATAAAATAAGAAGTAAGTTCAGAAAACAAGTAGATGATTTTGAACAAAAAACAAAACAACTAAGACTAGCATTCTCAAAAGTAGAAGAAATACAAAACACACTAGTAACAAAAAAAGACCTAGCTCAAATAGAAGAAAGAATAAAACAAGACATTAAGTCAGATATAAAAGATTTAGAAAAAAAGATAAAAAAACAAGATAAACCAAGATTCACCTTCTTCAAAAGAAAAGAAAAATCAAACTAACAACTACTCTTAACATCCTTAGCAGGAAGAGCAGGACATAACTCTTCTCCAATCTTAGCAGCTATTCTAAACTGCTCAGGATTCTCAGAACCAGCACCACTAACTATTAGTGTCTTTTCTTCGTTCATACCTAATTCCTCTTCTACTTCTTTACTAGTTGTTAAATCTCCTTCAGTACCATACACAACCTGAAAACTATCAATCTCTGTCTCAGGCCCATTTGTAACTTTAATCTTTAAATCATTTCCACTATCACAAGCCTCTGCATTAATATTAACTAATAAACAACTACCCTGAATCTTATCAGATTGCTGAGAAATCATATTTCTAACAGGAGTCCAAATCAAAGCAACAGCAGCTATAACTAATAATATAATTAAAACAGTAGCAACAACACTAGATAACCCCTTTTTCATAATCAAATAACAACACTCTAATATATAAACCTTTTTACAAAATTTTTTATATAATCTAACCTATAGATATTAATGGATTTAAAGGAATTTAAAAAATTCTTAGAAACTTTAAATCAAGAAAATATAAAATTTGACTCTCACTTCTATAAAAGATGTAAACAAAGACCTATAAATGAATCACTAGTAAGAAGCTTTTTATCCAATCCCAATAAATTAGAAAAAATAGAAAAAGGAAATAAAAATAGATTAAAATCTCATTTTAAAATGAGTAATAGATATTCATTAATAGTGATAATTGAAATAGTCTCCAAAAGTTTAAAAGTAATTAGTGCTTGGAATACTCATAGAAAATGGCAGAACAAATTAAAAAAGTAGATTATGATTACGAGAATGATATATTTAGTATATCTAATCAAGATAAGGTAAAGGCCTCCCTAGATATTGGAGATTTCATTTTAGATATTAATCATAAAAACCTTATTTGTGGCATCGAAATAATGGATGCCAGTGAAAATCTAGGTATCTCTAAAGAGAATTTACAAAATATCAAATCAATTAAGATATCTATAAATTATAAAACAAATAATGTCTATGTATTACTAATGATTACTCTAAAAAAACAAGAAAGAGATATTAATGTTCAAATACCTTTAACACTTAACCTAGGACACAAGATTCCAAGGCAAGAAATTCTAACTTATAACTAATTCTAACCCCAACCCTTAAAAACACTTCTAAATTTAAACTACAATGTGGTCATTATATAAAAAAAATCAAGGTGATACAGAGCAAGAAACAGGTGAAGGAATATTCAATTATACAGGTGAAAAACTCTGCCCATTAAAATTCTCAAACAATAAAACACAAGAAGATGTAGTAAAAGAAGTTCTAGATGAAATAAATAAAGGAACCAAGATAATATTTATAAAAGGTGTGTGTGGCACAGGAAAGTGTCTTGAAAAAGATACACTTATATTTTGTAAACCAGAAGAAGATAATTATTTTTCATATCATAAAATTTCATCATTAGTTAATAAAAAAGGAAAAATAATCTCCTTAGACAATCAAGGAAACCTAATAGAATCTAAATTTAAAAATGTAAGACAAACAGGAAAAAAGCAATTATTTAAACTAAAAACAAGAACCGGAAGAGAAATAATCACAAGTGCAAATCATCCCTTCTTAACAATTACAAAAAAAGGGGTTGTTTGGAATAAATTAGAAGATTTAGACAATTTAAGTTATATTTGTCTTCCAAATAAGATTAATATCATTAATGAAAAAGAGAATATGGATAACTCAGTCCTAAAAATCCTTGGACATCTCATTTCAGAAGGAAAGTTAGGAGACAAAGCAGGTTCTCCAAAATACTATCAAGATAAATCCTTAAATCCGAAAATAAGACAAGATTATGTTAATGCTCTTAAAAGGGTTTTTCCTGATGTAGAAATTATTCAAAAACATCAAACAGAAGTAACAACTGTCTTTAGAAATATGAACACGACAAAAGGAACAACAAATAAACTAAGAATTTTAATAAAAAAATATGGATTAGATGGAAAAAGTTCCTTAACAAAATTTATTCCAAAAGAAATTTTTAATTTACCTAAGGAAAAAATAGCAATTTTCCTTCAAGCATTATTTTCAGGAGATGGTTGTATTTATGAAAGAAAAATAAAAAATGAAAAACAAACAATCACTGTGGAATATGATACCATCTCAAAAAGATTAATTCAAGATTTATCCATACTTTTAACAAGATTTGGAATCCAACACACAATTACAAAAAAATCTTTTAGACAAATAAAAGAATATTCATATAGAATTTCTATTGCTAATCAAAGACAAGTTAAGAAATTTCTAACTGAAATAGGATTTTTAGGAGAAAAACAAGACATGGCAAGAAAATTATTTCCCAAATTAAAAGAACATAAGTTTACCAATATAGATAAGGTACCAAGAGTTATTAGAGATTACCTAAAAGATAAGGGTTATAGTTTTAATCAATTAAATTTATTAGTTAATGAAGAAAAAGTAAAAAAATCCAAAAAACAAGGATACAAAGAAATAGTTAAGGATAAAACTATAAGGTTTCAACATATCTTTCGTCAACAAAAAATAGATTTTTTAAGAGACCACATAAAAAAAATAAATAATAAAGTTAAGGATAATAATTTATCCATAATCTGTAATGAGCAAATATTTTGGGATAAAATAAAATCAATAGAATCTATAAAAAAAGATATAACCTATGACTTAGAAGTGGAAAACAATCATAATTTTATTGCTAATGGGATAATTGTTCACAATTCAGCCATAGCATTAAACATAGCAAAACACTTTGAAAAAACCTCAATAGTAGTTCCAATCAAATCACTACAAAGACAGTATGAAGAAGACTACACAGACAATAAATTCATTCTAAAAGAAGATAATAATCAACTATCAATCTCAATTATAAAAGGAAGAAATAATTTTCCTTGCCCATTCTTAGGAGGAACAGCAGATGCAGAAGACCTACCATGTAAAATAGAACTAAGAGAACAAAATTCAGAAAAACTAAAACAATATGTAAAACAAAATCCTTATGTAGATGAAGCATCTTTTCAAACCTCATCAGATGTAAGAAGAATGTCAGTAGCTCCTTGTTGTCCTTACTGGAGCCCTGTCCTCCCCTCAGAAGTAAAATCAGCTTCACTAAAAGATGCAAAAAAACACGAATATAAATCAATCTCAGGAGAGTATGCTTTATTTCAAAGAAAAAAAGGATGCAAATACTATGACCAGTATAAATCATACAAAACAGCAGATGTTCTAATATTCAATGCACAAAAATACCTTTTAGAAACAATAATAGGAAGAAAACCAAAAACAGACCTAGATATAATTGATGAGTGTGATGACTTTTTAGATAGTTTTGCAGCTGAAAAATCACTAAATCTGAACAGACTAATCAATGCTTTATCAGCTCTAAATCCACAAGAACAAGAAAAAAGAACAACAATTAAAAATATAGTAAAAATAGCTAATGACCTATTATTTGATTTTGAAACAGATTTAGACTTAATAAAAAATACACCTGCTAAACAATTAATAGAATTAATAATAGATAATCCCTATCTAGCAGAAGATGAAGATGCTAATTACTATAATACTGCTTTAGAAATCTGTAAATCTTTTGAAAAACTCTTAGATGAAACATACATATCAACACAACAAACTAAAAATGCAAAACTAATAACACTAGTAACAATTAATCTAGAAGAACAATTCACAGAACTTCTTAATACAACTAATAATCTAGTCCTAATGTCAGGAACACTACACTCAGAACAAGTATTAAAAGATATATTTGGTATTGATAATTTTAAAACAATAGAAGCAGAAACAAAAACACAAGGAACTATATCTAAATTTAGAACAGGTCTAGAAAAAAACTGCAAATATGCTAATTTTAAATCAGGATTAGTAACTAGAGAAGACTATCTAAGAGCTTTAGAAGCTTGTGTTCAAAATGCAGAACCTCCTTGTTTAGTTCATATTGTTAATTTCAATGACCTACCTTCTGAATTGGAAAAAGCAGAATTCAATCTAGAAAAAACAATAACAAGAGAAAAAATACAAGAAATGCAAAGACAAGATAAAAATAATAAACAAGTTCAAAAGTTTAAATCAGGTGAAATAGACATCTTATTTACTACTAAGTGTTCTCGAGGTGTGGATTTTCCAGGAGAACAATGTAAATCAATAATACTAACAAAATATCCTTATCCAAATATACAATCATTGTTCTGGAAAATACTAAAGCAACAACAACCACATAAGTTTCTCGAATTCTACCTAGATAAAGCTAATAGAGAACTTCTACAAAAGATTTACAGAGGCCTTAGATTTGACCAAGACCATATTTTACTTCTCTCTCCTGATTCAAGAGTGTTGGATGCTAGACTGAGATGAAATTTGAAATA
>CAYYLH010000024.1:0-11461 GCA_964472575.1 Candidatus Woesearchaeota archaeon | reverse complement strand
CTATTGAGGATTAGTTGAGATGATAAGAGAAAACTAAATTAGAAATAAAAGTTGTACGCATCAAAAGAACTAAAGTAGTAAGATAAGGGAAAACTAAATTAGAAATAAAAAGATGCTAGTAGAACAAAGTTCTACACTTGACACGCATAAAGAAATAAATTAGAAACAAAAGAATAATGTTTTATTAATTTCTCTTTTAGAAAAAGAGAAACCCAAGATAAGAGAAAACAAATTAGAAACAAAAGAATAATGTTTTTATAGGGGGTTTTGCTTGAATAGTATATGAAAAGAAGTGGTATTTATTTGTTATTTGTAGTGTTTATTATAGTTAATATATTTAATTTTTATATGATTTCTTATTTAGGAATTCCAGATGTAATAGGAACTGGAAAAGCAAGTAATACTGGAACTGTTAGTTTATTTATTGAAGGAGGTATAGAGCCTAATTTTATTAATATTACATCTCCTGAGAATAAGACTTATAATTTTAATATTGGAGATGATTATTTTATTGAGTTAAATGTTTCTGCTAATTTTGAAGTAGAAGATTGGTGGTATGATTTATACGATTTAGAACATGATACACAGGTTTATGATGATGTTAGTTTCACACCTAATACTAGTATTGAAGCAGTAAGATGGGGTAACAGGTTAGAGGTTTATGCAACTGATAGTATTGGAGCTGTTTATACAGATAATGTTACATTTTATGTAAGTGTTCCTAATTCTGCTCCTGTTATTGAGGAATTTAATGATAGTATTTATGTTTGTGAAGGAAGCCATTTAAGTTTTAGTTTTAATGTAACAGATGTTGATGAGGAATGGATTACAATGTCAATTAATCCTTCTGACCCATTTTATGTATTTCCTGTATTAAGACAAGGGCCAAATATTACTGCTCAGATTGTTTCTGGAACTATTTCAAAGAATGATGTAGGATTTTACCCTAGTGTTGCAACAGCTAGTGATGGTGTTTATAGTGATTCAGAAGCAGTTAATATCACTGCTATAGAAATTAATAATGCTCCTGAGATGGATGATATTGGTGTTCAGACTGTTTATTTACAAGGAGATAATAATACTTTTAATTATAGTGTTTCTGTTTCTGATTTAGAAAGTGATTTAGATGAGATGTTATTTAATATTAGTTTTTTAGATGATAGTAAATTATTTGACATTAATTCTACAGGAGGAATGAATTATGTTCCTAGTGAAGATGATTTAGGAATTTATAGTGTTGTAGTGTGTGCTATTGATTCTGGTATTGATAGTCCTCATGAGAATATCTCTTTGTGTGGACAAGATGGTGAAAATTTAAGTGATTGTGATACATTTGAATTAACAGTTACTAATGAGAATAGGCCTCCTGTGATTTTAGATTATAGTCCTATTTCTACTTCTATATCAAGAAGTGGAACTACTAATATTGATTTTACAATTGAGAATTATGACCCTGATGGAACTATTCCTGATAGTTATTGGTATGTTGATGGGGTTTTTCAAGAGAAAGATGAAGGAGATTTAATAGAGGAATTTTCACACACTTTTGGTTGTGGTGTTTCTGGAACACATACAATAGAGGCAGAGATTACAGATGGATTAGAAAATAATAGTGTTGTGTGGAGTATTGATGTAGGTTTGGTTAGTTGTGGTGATACAGGTGGAGGAGGCGGAGGTGGTGGAGGTGGTGGAGCTGTGTGTAATCCTAAATGGGTTTGTGATGAATGGAGTGCTTGTCAGAGGGCTGATAGGGCATTTAATGCAAATAAGTTAGAGTCTGAGAGTTATAGAATTGTTTTAGATTATTGTAAATTATATGTTTTAGAAGATATCTTTTGTGGTTATCAATTAAGAGAGTGTAGGGATTTGAATAATTGTTCAACTCAGAGAGACAAACCAGAAGATATACAAGGATGTCATTATACTGAAAATCCTAATTGTAATGATGGTATTAAGAATTGTCATTCTGGTTCTTGTGAAGTATTAACTGATTGTGGTGGTCCTTGTCCACCCTGTCCTACTTGTTCTGATGGAATTAAGAATCAAGGAGAAGAAGGAATAGATTGTGGTGGTCCTTGTCCATTTGTATGTGAAAAAGAAAAGCCATTGATTAAACAGCCTTGGATGTTATATGTTCTTGCAGTAGTGGGAATAGGAATATTAGTTATAGTAATAATTAAGTTAAAAAGAATTAAAGAGTATAAAAAAAATATAAGGGGTAAGAATGCAAAGAAATAATTTTGTCTTTTTTGTTTTAGTGTTTTGTATGATTAGTTTAGTTGGGATTGTAGTTGCATATCCTATTTTAGATTCTGGTATTGAAGGAGATTTATTAGAAGATAGTGGATTTACATATAATTTTACTCAGAATGTATCTGGAGATATTTCAGGAGATTTGATTTTTGATATATTTAGTGTGAGTTCTAATTCTCATGATTCTACAAGTGCTGATGATTATCCTTGGATTAGTATTAATTCTTCTTCTGGTGTAATGTTATTAAATTCAAGTAAGGATAATGAGACTGGTTATTTTAATATTTCAGTTAGTGTTGTTGATAGTACAGATCAGGGAACAACAGTTGCTAGTTTTTGGAATGTAACAGCTGTTAATGATGCTCCTTTGTTTAGTAATCTTGGTAATTTATCTTGGGATGAGGATGATAGTGTTATTAATTATGAGATTATTGCAATTGATGAAGAAGAGGATTATGCTTTGAATTTTAGTGTTGATTTTATAAGTTGTGAATTAGCTGCTTGGTCTAGTAGAAGGAATGGGACTGAAGATACAAGTGATGATAATTGTACTTTATTTTCTTATTCTCAATCTGGTAATAGAACATTATTATTAAATGTAAGTACTGGTAATGATTTTGTGGGTAACTATACTATTAATTTTACTGTAAATGATTCAAGAGGTGCAGAGACAACAGAACAGGTTGTATTTAGTATTAATAATACTAATGACCCTCCATTATTTACATATGTTTGTGATAATGAAAGAAATGCTACTGAAGATTCTGCTTTTTCATGTTGGATTAATGTTACAGACGAAGATGAGTTGAATGCTTTAACTTTTGTAAGTTTTGTTTCTGATACTTCTTGGTTTAAGTTTAATAATTCTGATACAAGTATTGATATTACTGCTGATAATCAGAATGCTTCTGCTTTGGTTAATTTTACACCTACAGATATTGCAGTGGGTAATTGGAGTATTACTATTAATGTAACTGATTCTGATGCAGAAGATCCAAGGACAAATTCAACCAGTTTTTGGTTTTTTGTTAATAATACAGAGGATTTAGTTAGTTTAGATTCAATTAGTGATAAGACAGTATATGAAAATCAAACTTATTATGTAAATGCTAGTGATGATGATTTATTGATTAAGAATTCACAACACTCATTTAAGAATGAGGTTTTGACTTTTGCTTCTAATACCTCTTGGGTTGATATAACTGGTTTAAGTTATGTTGAAGGAAGAGATTATACAACAGGACAGATAGATGTTAATTATGATTATGTTTATAATAATCTTGGTGCTGGAAATTATAGTGTTAGTATTAATGTTACAGATACAGTAGATAATAGTGATGAAGAGATATTTAGTATTGAGGTTGTAGCTGATAATGCTGCTGAGTGGAATGATACAAGTTATACTTTTGTTTATGATGAAGATGAAGCTATTTATATTAATTTATCTGAATATGTTACAGATGAAGATGGAGATGAAATAAGTTTTTCTTGGACTAATACTACTAGTTTTGATAGTTTTTCTTTAACTTCTTCTGGAATTATAGATTTTACTCCAATAGATGTAGATGTAGGAGAGCATATATTGAATATTAATGCTTCTGATGGAAAATTAGATAGTATTGTTGAATTTAATTTTACTATTAATAATATTAATGATAATCCTGATTTAGAAACTCCTATTACTGTTTCTAATGCTTCTAGAGATGTTAATTCTAATATTAATGCAACTGAAGATAATTATACAACTATTACACTATGGATAGAGGATGATGATTTTAGAATTCCTAGTTCACAGAGTGATTTTTATGAAGAGTCTATTAGTGTGGACTTAACAATTGAAGGTGTGAATGAGAATTTATTTAGTTTTACTCAGGATGGTGATTTTCCTTCTAATGCATTTCCTAATAAGACTAAGTTTGTTGCTAGATTTACACCTGTTAAGGAAGATGTAGGTGATTATAATATTACAATTAATATTTCAGATGTATCAGGAGCTAGTGAGAGTTTAGAGTTTAATTTAACTGTGAATAGTATTAATCATGCTCCTGAATTAGATGATTTATCTAATCAGTCTATTGGTTATAATGAGAGTTTTTCATATCAGTTATCTGCTACAGATTTAGAAGATGGTAGTTCTGGTGCTGGAAATGATAATTTTACATTTAGTTATTCTATGTTACAAGGAGATGATGTTTTTAATTCTACTACTTTTAATTCTTCAACTGGATTGATTAATCTGACATTTAATTCTACACAAGCTGGAAGGTATCATTTAAATATTACTGTAAATGATTCAGAGGGTTTAGAAGATTCTGGAGATTTTTGGATTTATGTTTATGATAAACCAGTGATTATAACTCCTAGTAGTGGAACTAGTTATTCTTGGACAGAGAATGAGACAACAAATATAACTTTTAATTTTAATCATAGTGTTGGAGATTGGTTGCAGTATGAGGTTTATTTAGATGAGGTGTTAAGAGATAATTTTTCTTATTATGGAAATGCTAGTGATTATTTTTGGAATTTTACTCCTAATTATAGTGATGAAACTTATTCTAGTAATGTATATTTAACATTAAAAGCATATCCTGCTAATTACTCTTCTGGAGGAGATTTTTGGAATTCAAGTGATTATAGTGTTAGTATTTCTCATGCTAATGCTCCAGTTGAATTTTCAGGACACATAGGAGAGACTCAAGCTACTTATGATCAGGATATTGAGATTGATTTAACTAATTATTTTAGTGATTATGATGCTTTTGACACAAATTATAATCAGACTGTTAATTTTTCTGTTTCTAGTAATGCAACTCCAAGTTATATTTCTTATAGTGTTGATAGTGATTGGATTTTAACACTAAGTAGTTTGATTGCTGTTTCAGAAGTATTAACAATTAATGCAACTGACTTGCACTCTACTACTAATATTAGTATGACTTCTGATCAGAGTAATGCATTTAAGGTTACATTTACAGAACCTTCTACTCAGACAGTGCAGGTGCCTAGTTCAGGAGGGGGTTCTACTAGATATAGGTCTATTAAGATTATAGTTCCTTCTGAGGTAGTTGTATTTGAGAGTGATTATGTTGATGTTCCTTTTCAGATAGAGAATGATGGTCAGGTAAGTGTTAGTGGAATTGATTTAGATAGTTTGATTAAATTTAATGATGTTGTTGATGATGGAATTGATATAGAGTTTGATAGTACAGAAATTTCAAAGTTGTATAGTGGGGATAAGATTAATAATAGTATGAGGATTTATGCTAATACAAATAAGGTTGGAAGATATTTAACTACTATTTTTGCTAATGCTTCTAGTCCTGATTTTTCAGAGAGTGCTAATTTTTATATTGATTTGAGGAAGACAAATCAGACAGAGGCTGAAAAAGTTTTAGTATTTACAGAGAAGCTGATTTCTGAAAATCCAGAGTGTTTAGAATTAACAGAGTTAGTTAATGAGGCAGAGGAACTAATGAATCAAGGAGATTATACTGCAAGTGTTGAAAAGGCTAACGAGGCTGTTTCTGCTTGTGAAGAGTCTATTAGTTCTAATGAGCAGATTAAAACTAAATTGAATTTAGCTGAGAATAGTTTTTATTATGTTTCATTTGCTACTTTATTTGTGTTTTTTATTGGTTTTGTTTTCTTTTTATACAAAAGAGTAAGATTTAATAAAGCAAAAGTAAATGATTATATAGGTTAAAAGGTTTAAAAAAGAGTTAAAAAGTTTTAAAAAAGATGGTGAAGAAAAAAAAGAGTGATAGTGGAAAGGATATAGAAAGAGGTAAGAAGATTTCTAAAAATAATAAGAAGTTTAAAAATAAAAAAAGTGAAAAGTCTAAAAAAGTAGTAGGTGTTAGTAATCAAGCAGTTGTTAGTGAGATTGAAAAGGTGGAAAAAGAGCTAGAAAAGGTTGTTGTAGGTCAGAAGAAGGTAATTAGAGGGATTATGAGGGCGATATTATGTGAAGGGCATGTTTTAGTTGAAGGTGTTCCTGGTTTAGCTAAGACCTTGATTATTAGGTCTATTGCTCATGTAATGGGTTGTGAAATGAAAAGGATTCAGTTTACAGTTGATTTATTACCTACAGATATTACTGGTATAAATAGTTATGATCCTAAGAAGGGTTTTCAGATTATGAAAGGGCCTATTTTTGCTAATTTTGTAATTGCTGATGAGATTAATAGAAGTCCTCCTAAGACACAATCAGCTTTATTAGAAGCAATGCAAGAAAGAGAGGTTACTATTGCTAAAGAGAGTTATGAATTGCCTAGGCCTTTTTTTGTAATGGCTACTCAGAATCCTATTGAAACATCTGGTGTATATACATTGCCAGAAGCACAAGTAGATAGATTTATTTTTAAATTGGTGATTGAGTATCCTGAACCTAAGGAAGAGGAAGATATCTTAAGTCAGAATATGACTATTAAGAATTTTGAAGATTATAATTTGAAAAAGATTTTATGTGCTTCTAGAATTATTCAGATGCAGAAAAAGGTTAAAGAGATTTATACTTCTGATGAGATTAAGGATTATATTGTAAGGATTGTTAATAAGACAAGAAATAAGGATTTTGAGTATGCTAAGTATGTTTCTTATGGTGCTAGTCCTAGAGCTAGTATTTATTTATATTTAGCTTCTAAAGCAGAGGCATTGATGAAAGGAAGGGATTTTGTTTTACCTGAGGATGTTAAAGAGGTTGCTTATCCTATTTTAAGACATAGAATTATTTTAAATTATGAAGCAGAAGCAGATAAGGTTACTACTGATGATATTATTAAACACTTATTAAAAAATGTTAGAGCTCCTTAATAATGGAAAAGAAGCTAAAAATAGATTTTGCATCTACTATTGGTCAGTTTGAAAGAGCAATTAAAAAGTTTAGAATGAAGAGGATTATTTATAAGACTATTTTTAGGGGTAAGGGTTTGGAATTTGATGCTTATAGAGATTTTTTACCTGATGATGATGCTGAGATGATAGATTGGAAAGCAAGTTTAAGAGCTAATAAGTTGTTAGCTAAGCAGTATATAGAAGAGAGGGATTTTGATATTTATTTTGTTGTTGATATTAGTAATAGTATGTTATTTGGGTCTGGTGCTGAATTAAAATCAGAGTATGCAGGTGTTGTGATAGCTGCTTTATCTAGATTGATTTTAAATTCAGATGATAATGTTGGATTGGTTTTATTTAATAAAGAGATAGTTAAGTTTATACCCCCTACTAATTCTAAAAAGCAGTTTGGATTAATTATTAGGGAGTTAGAGAATTTTAATAATTATGGAGGGGATTTTAAGATTAGAGATGTTATTAATTATTTATTAAAGGTTATTAAAAATGATTATAGTATTGTTTTTCTTGTTTCTGATTTTATTCATTTAGATAAGGGATTAGAAAGAGAGTTGAAATTATTATCTTCTAGATTTGAGACAGTAGGAATTATGGTAAGAGATATTTTAGATGAAGAGTTGCCTAAGGTTAAAGAGCAATTGATTTTACAAGACCCTTATTCTAATAGACAGATTTTAGTTGACCCTGTTATTGCAGGAGAGAAGTATAAACAGATTGCACTAAAACAGAAAAGGATTGTTCAAGAATTATTTAAAGATAGTAATATTGATTTGTTAGATTTAAAGACTAATGAAAGTCCTGTTATTCCAATGGTTAGATTTTTATCTCAAAGAGCTAAAGGAGGTGGAGAGTAATGCAGATTCATTTTTTATATCCTAGAATGTTATTATTGTTATTGATAATTCCTTTTTTAGTTTTTATTTATTTCTTTAGTATGGTTTATAATAAAAAGAAATCTATTTTGTTTGCTAATTTTGAAGCTATGCAGAGAATAGCTGATGTTGAATTATTTTCTAAGAACTTAATGATGTTATATTTGAATATTATTATTGTTGCTTTGCTTGTATTTTCAGTTGCTGGAACTAGTATTTCTTATGTTGCTGAGAGTAGTGATTTTTCTTATGTTTTGGCTATTGATAATTCTGAGTCTATGAATACAAGAGATATACAACCGAGTAGATTAGAGGCTGCTAAGGATTTTTCTAAAGATTTTATTGATTCATTACCTAGTGGTTCAAGGGTTGGGATAATTTCATTTGCAGGAGAGTCTATTGTTTTACATGAGATGACTAATTCTAAGATGAAATTGAAGATTGCTGTTGATAGTATTGAAGAGGGAAGTGTGCAAGGAACTAGTATTTATAATGCAATGGTTTCTGCTAATCAGTTATTAGAAGAAGAGGATAGAAAGGCTGTGATATTGTTGAGTGATGGGCAGTTGAATGTTATGAATGTTTTAGATGTTGTTGATTATACTAATAGGAATGATATTCTTGTTAATTCTATTGGTGTTGGAACATTAGAAGGTGGTTTGACTAGTTTTAATACTATATCTAAGGTTGATGAGGATTTTTTAAGGTCTTTAGCATTTAATACTGATGGAAGTTTTTTTATGTTAGATAGTTCTGATGTTCAGAGTGTTGTTGATAAGGTTGTTGAAAGAACTATTAAGAGGATTGATTTTGATTTATCTTTTATTTTTCTTCTTAGTGCTCTTGGTCTTTTTTGTGTTGGTTGGATTTTGCATAACTTTAGATTCAGAGTGTTTCCTTGATTTGATTATATTTATTAGTTGATTCATTAGCTTGTTTACTTTTTTGTTTTCTAGTTTTTTACCTGAATAGTATGACTCTTGCATTTCTTTACAAAAGTTTGTTATTTCTTTGTCTTTGTTTTCAAATTGTTTTATTATTTCTGAATAGTCTAGTGATTGTTTTAGGTTGTGGACTTGTTCAAAGTATTTTTTTGCAGATAGATTAATTTTGTTTAGTTTTGTTTTTGCATCTTTTTGTTTATAGACTTGTGATTTTAGGTTTTTTATTTCTTTTTTTGGATTATATTGTTGTGATTTTAATTTTTGTTTTAGTCTGTATTCTATAAAGGTTAGTATTACTGCAGCTATTAGAAAGATTCCAATAGTTATAGAAAGTAAGAGGGTTTTGTTTTGTATGAATGAGAGTATTGTGTTGAATATGGCCATGTTAATGTTAGTTTATGTATGTATTTAAAAGTTTTCTTGGGTTATTTTATTGTGTTGTTTATTAGAATAGATTATGTATTCAGTTAGTAGTAAGAATAATGGAAAGCTTATGCTTAGAAGTATCTTAGTGTCTTTTCCAAGATTATTTGAAAGATTTAGTAAAAAGTAAATAATTAAGGCTAAGGAAATTGATTGAAGTATTGCAAATATTAAGAATATTGTTTTTATTTCTCATATAATTTTATAGTGTTTTAGTTTATTAATTATTGTGTTGTTTATTATATTAATTTTAAATATAAAAGTTTAAAAAGGCAATGTGTGATTTAATTATATGGCTAACAAAATTGAACGACCTTTGGATTTGCTTAATGCATCTAAGGGAAAAGAGATTTTAGTACAACTGAAGAACAACAAGCAACTTGTTGGAACTCTTTTGGCATTTGATATCCACATTAATGTGGTTTTAGATAATGCTAAGGAAGTTGAAAACGGGGAACAAACAAAAAGCTATGGCCTAACTTTCTTAAGAGGGGATACAATTATTTTTATATCTCCATCATCTAATTAAAGTTAAGCGTTTGCCGGTTTAGTTTTCGCTCGGTCAGAGTTCTTGAGACTTTTTATAGCTGGTGCTGGATTATATTGTTTAGTATAATTATATTTATAAGTAATCTATTGTCTTTTAGATTATGCCATTAGTAGATACAAAATATGGAGGTGTTTGTCCTTTAGGTAGATGGAGTATTGATGTTGCTAGTCCTGGAAGTTATGATAGAGATCCTGTTAGTTCTTGTATTGGATGTAACTTTTATGATTTAGATGTTGAAGAATTTGACCCTTCTGTGGCTTGTAGATGTCCTAGTGATTTAACTTGGCCTGAGTATGATGAGTTAAGAAAAGAGTTTTCAGATTTGTCTGGAAAATTGACAAGGAAAGGATTTCAGGAATTTGTTAAAGACAAAAGAACTAAATCTCAAGAGTCATAAAATCTTTAGCTAGTTGAGTGTTTTTAAATATTTTTTTTGCTTGTGTTTGTATTATTTTAGGATTATTTTCATATCTTTGTGATAGGTGTGTTAGTATTAGTTGTTTTACTTTTGCTTTTTTTGCTATTGTAGCTGCTTGTTCTGATGTAAGATGTAGGTATTCTTTTGCTTTGTCTTGTTCATCTTTTGAATAGGTTGATTCTATTATTAATAGGTCTGAGTTTTTTGTGAATGTTTCTATGGATTTTATATATCCTGTGTCCATTATTATTGATATCTTTTTCTCTGGTTCTTTGTATGTTAGTTTTTTTCCATCTAGTTTCAAGTGGCCTATTTGAACTTTTTTTCCTTGTGCTAGTTTTGCTAGTTTTGGAGTATTTGGTAGTTTTAGTTTTTTTATCTTGTTTTTATCTAATCTTAGTTTTTCTTTTAAGATGAATGAGTAGCCTAGTGATGGTGTGTCATGTTCTAGTTTTGTTGATTCAATTTTGAATTCATCTGTATCTATGATTTTTTTTGATGTGATTTCATTTATTTGTATTTTAATTGGTTTTGATTTGCTTGTGAATAAATTCAGATAGAGTTGCATGAATTGTTTTGTGTTTTTTGGTCCATAGATTTCTAGGGTTTTATTATATTCATTCATCATTAGTGTTTGGATTAGTCCTGGAATTCCTAAGACATGGTCTGCATGCCAGTGGCTAATAAAAATCTTAGTTATCTTACAAGGGTTTATTCTTGCTTTTCTTAGTTGTCTTTGAGTTCCTTCTCCACAATCAAAAAGAATTGTTTCATCTTTATATTGAAGTAATATTGAAGGATGGTTTCTTTTTAGTGTTGGAATTGCAGAACCAGTTCCTAAGAAGGTTAGTTTTATTGATTCCATATTTATAGTATGTTTTCAGGGTTTTTATTAGTTATGATTGTCTGATTTTTAAATTATAAATCTTTAAAAATGCTTAGTTATTAGAGATGTTAAGCAGTAGTAGCCAAGCAGTAAGGTCTTGTCATCTCTTGCGAGATACGTCCATTACGCTTGTCTACTTAGAATGCTTAAAACGCAGTAGTAGCCAAGCAGTAAGGCAAGCGGCTGCAACCCGCTGATCCCAGGTGCAAATCCTGGCTACTGCTTTTATTTGCTAGGATTTGTTGTGTTGTTATTTTATTTTTA
>CAYYLH010000023.1:0-11885 GCA_964472575.1 Candidatus Woesearchaeota archaeon | reverse complement strand
GCTACGCCCTTCGGTTTTGTGGGTTGCCTCAAAACCTACGGGGAAATAAATCCTACGGATTTACTTCTTTAAATTCCGATGTTATGTGCAATTGAACTAAGAAAATCTTATATACTTAAGAACATATTCAATATTTATGAGTAATGCATATTCAAAATCAAAAAAATTCTTTGAGCAAGAATGGAATGATGAAAATATTAAAATCCATTCCGCATGTGTTATAGATTGTTGTAATAATATGATTAAGAATACTGATTTAAATTCAACTATTTTTGATATTGCAGGCTGGATTCATGATGTTGGAAGAAAAGAAGATAAAGATAAACATCACGAGATAGGACTTCAATATTTAGATAAATTCTTACAAATATATCCTGAATTTAATTCAATTAAAGAAGAAATATCTGATTGCATTCTTAATCATAGAAGAAAACAAACACCTATAACAATCTATGGTAAAATTATGCAAGTAGCAGATAAATTATCTTTACATCATAAAGATTGGATTGAATATGCAAGCAAATTTACTTAGTTCAACTGTCCCTTCGGTCGGTCGACTTGCAGTCTCCCCACATAACAAGGATTTAGAGATTCCGCCTTGCTGACTTCTCCACCCAAATTTTTGCTTCGCAAAAACTTCCCTTATCCCCGATGTTAAGACTAATTATTTTCAAGAACCTATTTAGAAAGTCCACCAAGAGTATACTCAATACAATATCCTACACTCCTTTCTAACACTCCAAGTCCAAGATGTAAATTTGATTTAATATTTTGATAAAACAAGGCAAGCATTCTGCCCTCCAAATCCAAAAGAATTATTTAAACAAACTCTAACTTCTTTCTCTCTTGCAGTATTTGGAACATAATCTAAATCACATTCAGGGTCTTTATATTCATAATTTATTGTAGGAGGAATAATTCCTGATTTTATACCTAGTGCGCAAACAGCAGCTCCAGCAGCTCCAGCAGCACCAATCATATGTCCTGTCATTGATTTAGTAGAACTTATCATAAGATTATAAGCCAACCCACCAAAAACCTCCTTAATAGCTTTTGTTTCTATTATATCTCCTTTCTTTGTACTTGTTCCATGTGCATGAACATAATCAACCTCTTCTAAACCAACACAAGCATCCTTTAGTGCCAATCTCATTGCTGTTTCTGCTCCTTTACCATTAGGATCTGTAATATGATAAGCATCACATGAAAAACCACTTCCTTTTAATTCACAATAGATTTCTGCATCTCTCCTTTTAGCTAACTCTTCAGATTCTATGACAAGTACAACAGACCCTTCAGACATTACAAAACCATCTCTTTCTCTATCAAAAGGCCTACTTGCTTTTTCAGGTTCATCATTCCGACTACTCAAAGCCCTAGCTGAACAAAAGCCTTGTAATCCAATAGGGGTTATTACTGCTTCACTTCCTCCTGCAAGAACTATTTCTGCCCTCTGACTCCTTATAAAATCTAAAGCAAAACCCAATGCATGTCCAGAACTTGCACAAGAAGAATTCACACATAAACTAGGTCCTTGTAATCCAAAGCTCATTGCAATATTAGAAGCTGCTGAACCACCTATATATTTAGGTACATCAAAAGGACCCACTCTCTTATAATTCTTATCACTATGCAATCTAAGAATAGAAGATTCTAAAGTACTTAATCCTCCTGCACCATTTCCAATTATAACTCCTCTTTTAAAAGGGTCAACAGAATCAATATCAAGACCTGAATCACTAAGAGCATAGTTAGCTGCGCCTAAAGAATATAAACTAAAATTATCCATTCTTTTTAAGTCTCTATTATCCAAAAAATCTGGGTTAAAATCAACCTCTCCAGCAATCTTAGAATATATAGATTTTGGGTCAAATCTTGTTAATTTTTTTATACCTGATTTTCCATTAATTAAGCTTTTCCAAAAATTTTCAACCCTAATCCCTACAGATGAAACAACACCTATACCAGTCACAACAGCCTTCATTAGAAAAATAAACATATCTTCTTTATAAGGATTATTGTGATATTACACCCTTATTCAAAAGCACAAGCACGAACAAAACCAACAAATAAAGGAGAAGGATTTAACAAACTAGACTTAAATTCAGGATGAGCCTGAGTAGCAACAAAGAACTTATGGTCTTGTAACTCTATAAACTCAACCAACCTATTATCAGGACTCATTCCAGATAAAAACAATCCATTCTCTTTTAAAACACCATGATACTCTGGATTAACCTCATACCTATGTCTATGCCTTTCTACTACCTCTCCTTTACCATATAACTCTTTAACCTTAGAATAATCCTTTAAAATAGCTTTATAACCTCCTAATCTCATAGTCCCACCCTTATCTTTAATCTGTTTTTGTTCAGGCATTATATCTATCACCTTATCTTTAGCATCTTCATCAAACTCAGCAGAATTAGCATCTTTCAATCCACACACATTTCTAGCATACTCAATAACAGCTATCTGTAATCCTAAACACAATCCTAAAAACGGAACACTATTCTCTCTTGCATACTTAACAGCATTAATCTTACCTTGTATTCCAGAACTACCAAAACCACCTGGAATTAAAATTCCATCAAAACCTTTTAATCTCTCTTCATATCTTTCACTCTCTAACTCCTTAGCATCTATCCACTCTATCTCAACCTCTGTCTGATTCTTTCCACCTGCATGTTTCAATGCCTCATTAATAGAAATATATGAATCAGTTAGTTGAAAATCTCCAATATCTAAATACTTCCCAACCATAGCAATTCTAATCTTTTTTAATGGATTAACAATCTTATCAACAGCCTCTTGCCACTTAGTCCAATCAGGTTGTTTTCTTTTTTCTAAATCTAAAGCAGATAAAATCTTTTCTCCTAAATTCTCTTTTTCAAAATTCAAAGGAACAACATATAAAGTATTAACAGTCCCTTTTCCTGTTACATCAGGAGCAGACACCACCCTTTCAGAAGGAATATTAGCATACTGCTCAATCTTAATCCTTCTAACATCATCTAAAGCCTTTCTACCCCTACATAAAATAAAATCAGGTTGAATACCATTCTCTCTTAATAACTTAATAGCTAACTGTGTAGGCTTTGTCTTCATCTCATCTATATGACTTGGAATAGGCATATAAGTTATCATTACATATAATAAATTCTCCTTACCTATTTCTTTTTCTAAAGAACGCATAGCAAATAAAAATGGAATATTTTCATAATCTCCTACAGTCCCACCAATCTCAACTAAACACACATCATAACCCTGTCCTGCTTCTTTAACTCGCTTTTTAATCTCATCAGGAACATGAGGTATAAACTGAACAGTCTCTCCTAAAAAATCACCTCTTCTTTCTTTTTCTATTAACTCTTTATACACCTGTCCTGTTGTAATATTATTTCTCTTAGATATTGATTCTTCTAAAAATCTTTCATAATTACCTAAATCCTGGTCAATCTCACCACCATCTTCAGTAACCCACACCTCTCCATGCTCAGTAGGCCTTAGAGTTCCTGCATCACAATTAATATATGGGTCTATCTTAACAGCTGTAACACTAAATCCATGCTCTTTTAAAATTCTACCAATAGAAGCAGTTGCAAGTCCTTTACCTACACCAGAAATTACACCTCCTACAACCACAATATACTTTGTCATACCTAAAAAAATTCAAATCATTATATAAAGTTTTACTAGATTTTTTTATTACTTTTAATTGATACAATTAATTTAATACTTAAAATAATAAAAAATTATAATATAAAATGACTTCCTCAAAGAAAAAGTCCACAATTTCATTAATTAATAGCAATTCAAATCTTCGCTAAGTTATATATCATAAGTCTATGCAACCTCAATAAATATATGGCACACATTACCTAACTTCTTATAATTAATATTATCTCATTAAAAACACAATAAAAAATCAATACTTCCATGGAGCATGTCCAAACTGAATAATTAAATCACACTCTGTCTCAGGAATATCACACGCACCAAAACAAGTTCCTGAATAAATTCTAAACTCAACATCTTTTAAACTAGCTTGTAAATAGTCAACAATATCTAAAGCATACTGCTTTAATCCCTCTGGCAACTGCAATAACACACTTTTAGCTTTCTTCTTTTTAATCTTATCAATAACACTATCTAGTTCTAATTCATACCTTTCTTCTAATTGTTTTAGTTTATCTGATTTCATAAAATATATAACTAAAAACACATTATAAATATAATGGATTTACAAGAAACACTTGAAAAAGCAAGACAAGAACTAGAACAACTACCATTTATAACATCAACAACAAGCCATATCACAACAGACATCGCAGAAATAAAATTAACAATAACAAATCCTACTGATTATGAATCCTTTACAAAATATCTTAATAGAAGACCAACACAAATATCAATAATTAAAACTCAAAAAATTGACAACGAAGAATATCAAATAACAATTACTCCCAGAGCAAGAAAACACAAAGAAAAAGAAAAACAACTAATCTACTATCTAAATGATTTAGCACATTCAGCTCAAAATTATTTTATGCAACACAAACCTAAAAAACATCACAATAAAATAAAACACTAATTAACTATGCTCTAAAACTAAAATCCATAAATTCATCAATTAATCACACTTCAAATCTTAGTTATATAAATTACATCTTATTATCAATCAACATAATAATACATCCACTACCTAACAATCTAAAGATTATAGATTTCTCTTTAATTAATATATTAAAAATCACAACAAAGCTTATAAAGAAGTTATGTTTGTATTTTTACATGTTAAATTTACAAAGAGCAGGAATTGCTTATTGGAATGGGCATGCAATTGAAACAAAAAGTCCTGTAGATCAGTTTGGAAATCCTTATTGCGAAGTATGTGAACAAAAAGTAGGATTAGGGGATGCAGTAAGAGATGATGATAAATTCTACCACATTGGATGTTATGAATTTGAACAACAAGTAATAGGTGTAGAAACACCAGATACAAGAGATATTGGGGATGTAATAAATGAAATGGTCTTAGATGATATAGCTGATGATAGAATGCAAGCAGACTTAGCTAAATTAAAAAAAGAACAAAGAAAAGATAGACACTATGAACTAACACACACTCTTGAAGATTAAAATGATAGAAAATCTAACTTGTAAAACATGTGGAGAAGAAATTCCAAAATTATATCAAGGCCATCCAGTATGTAACCCAAACAAAACCGGAACAAGAGATTGTATTAACAGATATAAAAGCAGATTAGAACAATTAAAACAACTAGCAGACTATTCAGAAGCAACACCTGAACAAAGAAACATCTTACTTTCACTATACTCTTGATTAATCTCTTGATTAATAAACATTCTTTCTAAGCTATTATAGTTTCTTTTGATCCGTACAACTTTTCTTTTCTAAAGAAAAGTCGTACTATCCAAACCTTTTTAATTCTAAAATTCCCTAATTAGATATGAAAAAAATAAGACAACCAATAGTAACAGTAGCTGGTCATGTAGACCATGGTAAGACCTCTATACTAGATAGTATAAGAGGAACAACAATACAAGAAAAAGAAGCAGGTGGAATAACTCAAAAAATATCATTCACAGAAATGCCTTCTGAAAACATAAAACAAAGAGCAGGAGAAGTACTAGAAAAATTCAAAATACCCTTAGAAATACCAGGCTTCTTATTCATAGACACACCAGGACATGCAGCCTTCACAAACCTAAGAAAAAGAGGAGGCTCTCTAGCAGACCTAGCAGTTCTAGTAATAGATATCAACTCAGGAATACAACCACAAACACAAGAAGTAATCAAACTCTTAAAATCAAATCACACACCATTTATAATTGCTTTAAACAAAATAGATAATATCTCTGGATATAAAAAATCAGAATCAGGATACTTTTTTGATAATCAAAATCAACCAATAAATGTAAAACAAAACTTTGATGAAAAACTCTACACACTAATAGGAGCACTAAATAACTATGGATTTGATGCAGACTTATATACAGAAATAAAAGACTTTACAAAAAAAATAGCAATAGTTCCATGCTCTGCAATAACAAAAGAAGGAATATCAGAAATAATAGCAATGTTAGCAGCACTATCTCAAAAATTTCTAAAAGATAGAATCTCTTTAGGAGATACTGCTAAAGGAGTAATACTAGAAGTAAAAAAAGACAAATCAGCTAATCACTTAGAATCAATACTCTATGATGGAATTTTAGAAAAAAATAAAGAAATAATAATAGCAAGCCTAGACAAACCAGTAATAACAAAAATAAGAACAATGGAAAAAGCAAAACCACTTAACAAAGGTTTTGAATCAGTAAATCAAGCAGAAGCTGCATCAGGATTAAGATTACAAATAACATCTAAAGAAGAAATACTACCTGGAATGCCTTTTCAAGTTATACAAGATAATCAAGAAGAACTAGAAAAAGAAATGCAAAAAATAGATGAACAAATCCAAACACAAAATACAGGAATAGTAGTAAAAGCAGACTCCCTAGGAAGTCTAGAAGCACTACTAACACTATTAAAACAAAAACAAATTCCAGTAATCAAAGCAGATATAGGAGATATAACAAAAAAAGACATCTATCATGCTTCTTCACTTCCAGAACAAGATAAAGTAATCTTAGGATTTAATACTAAAGTAAGAGATGAGATAACTTATGAAGACCAACAACAAGTAAAAATAATTACAAATGATGTTGTATATAAACTAATAGAAGACTATGAAGAGTTTAGAGAAGAAAAACAAAAACAAATAGAAAGAGAAAAACTTTCAGAACTTCCATCAATAGTTAAGTTAAAAGTTTTAGATTTTTGTTTTAGAAATACCTCTCCATGTATATTTGGAGTTAAAGTAGAAGCAGGAAAACTAAATAAAAATACAGAACTAATTAATTCTAATGATGAAAAACTAGCAAGGGTAAAATCAATACAACATGACAAATCAACAATACAAGAAGCTACACAAGGACAAGAAGTAGCTATCTCTCTTCCAGGAACTAATTTTGAAAGACAACTAACAATAGGTGAAAATCTATACTCTCAACTATCAGAATTCCAATTTAGAAAATTTAAAGAACACAAAGACTTACTAACATCTGAAGAAAAATCAATCTTACAAGAAATCGCTAAAATCAAAAGAAAAACAAATACAACATGGGGTGTTTAATTTTCACTAATGCTTACTTCTACTGTGTCTAACATCTCTCTACTAATACTTACTGCTTTCTACTAAGAATTACTACATCTAAATATGACATCTTTCTAACAATAATCTTTTTATATACCTAACTTCTAATAAAATCTAATGTCTGAACAAACAAGAAGGCACTTTTTAGCAAGACTTGGACAATTAGCATTACTAACCTCTATTCCAACAATCCCACTTCTATCTGGCTGTACACCTACAATTCCAGACTATAATAAAAACCATCTAAAAAAACAAGGTGAAACCCTAGTAGAAATTAAAACAAAACAAGGTGAAACAGTTAGTCTATGTTATGACCACTATAAACAAAAAGGAGAAACAATAGCACTTGCACACGGACTAATAGGTTCAAAATATCTTGGCAATCTTCCTAAACTCTTATTACAACAAGGATTTAGCCTTTTAGCATGGGACCAAAAAGGATGTGGATACTCACAAGCAACTCCTTCTGGATACACTCTAGAAGATAGTGTCTATGAAACAGAACAACTATTCAATGCTCTTGATATTGACTCTGCACATTTAGTAGGATTCTCAAAAGGAGCAACACTTGCTTGGAAATTCAAACAAACACATCCAGAAAGAGTTAAGAAAACAATCTATATCTCTGGCTATATTCCAAAAATAACAACACCAAAAATACTAGAACTAAGACAAACACTTACATCTGACTTAGTAAGAGATATAATGAATCACGACCTATTTAAAAAACAATTCAAAAAACTATTTTATAATCAACAACTACCCATAATTGAAGATATAGCATATAAAAAGTATTTATACCTTAAAAATATAGATAGATGGTTTGTTAACTGCACTATCTGTGGAGCAGCAGAAGAGATTCTAGGCATTACATCTAAGGGATTTGCACAAACACTAGATAAAAATGATTTATTTGTAAATCCCTCTCATGACACATTACTAACACTAGTAGATAGAGCAGAACAAGAATTTGCAAGACTCTATCCTAATACTAATTCTCTTCAAATAATCAATAAAAGTGGACATTTTATCTATTTAGAAAGACCAAGAAAGCTTATAAGAACAATCCAACCACATCTACAATAATAAACACTATTCAACACTACTAAGTAGAGCCATACACTTAAAAACCCTCTTTATTTACTAATAATAGGTAAATTAGCATGGAGGAAAAATGAAGTTATATGTAGGCAATTTGCCTTGGAGCATAGATGATGAAAAGTTGAAAGAAGTATTTTCTGGATATGAAGTTTCAGAACCTGTAGTTATCAAGGACAAGTTTTCAGGTAGATCAAAAGGTTTTGGTTTTGTTACAATCGAAGATGATGAAGCAGCTCAAAAAGCTATCTCTGAATTGAACGAGAAAGAAATTGAAGGTCGAAAGATCAAAGTTTCTGAAGCAAGACCAAGAGAAGATAGAGAATAAACACTCTTCTAGTTTCTCATTTAAATTTTTTATTTTTTTATTATATTTTTATTTTAGTTAGTTTTTATAGACACTATTAAAAAGAAGAAGTTAAATTACTTAGCCTAGATTTGATTAGTATTAATTAATCCCCTTTATTTATAAACATCAGAACTTGTTCCTAACTCTCTTGTAAAGATTTTTTAACATCATAACCTTTAAAAACCCAAATAACCCTTTAATACTATAATTTTGGTCTGCAGGACACTCAAATCATAGCCTGCTGGAATCAAACTTAACACTACAAAAATGGTATTTAAGATTAATGTATCACATAAAGGAAAAACAAAAAAGTATGAAATAGATAATGAAAATCTAGTAGATAAAATCATAGGTGATACTATAAAAGGTGAAGAATTAGCAGAAGAATTAGCAGGATATGAACTAGAAATAACAGGAACATCTGATAAAGCAGGATTTCCAGGATTTAAAGAAGTTCAAGGTCCAAGACTAAAAAAACTACTATTAAAATACGGAAAAGGAATGCATAAAAGACCTAAAAAAGAAGGAAAATTCAAAATATCAAATCCAACTCCTAAAGGATTAAAACTAAGAAAAACAGTAAGAGGAAACACAATCTCACTAGACACTGTTCAAATTAATACCAAAGTATCAAAACAAGGTACTAAAAAGTTTGATGACTTATTCAAACCAGCTGAAGAACCTAAACAAGAAGAAAAACCAGAAGAAGCTAAGCAAGAAGAACAAAAAGAATAATTTTAAAAACAAACAGAACATTAAATTTACATGATAGAAGAGGTGTTAGATACAATTAAGAATTCTGTTTTAGGAATAATTCCAGAAACATATAAAACAATAATTATCTTACTATTCTTTACAGTTATAATAGCTATCTATGCTATATTTGTATTTAAGTTTTATAAATTCCTAGCAAAAAGAAACATAGTAGATTTAGATTTAAATAAATATAATAGAACAGAACATCCATTTCTAACTAAACTATTTGCAGGACTATTCTATATCTTAGAATACATAATCATCCTACCTATTATAACTTCTTTCTGGTTTGCAATCCTAGCTATCTTCTTACTAGTTTTATCTAAAACACAAGATGTAGGTCTAGTAATTACAATCTCAGCTGCTTTAATAGCAGCTGTTCGTTTAACCTCTTATATAAGTGAAAATCTATCTCAAGACCTAGCTAAAATGCTGCCATTCACACTTCTAGGTTTATTCTTAATAGAACCAGGATTCTTCTCACTAGATTTATTTATAGAAAGAATAGGACAAATACCCTCTTTAATAAGTCAAATCCCATACTACATACTGTTCATAATTATTCTTGAATTCATCTTAAGAATTATAACTCTATTTACAGATGTAATCAAATCAGAAGACTAAAGACTTTTATCACCATCATCAACTAATAATCCATCTTTCAAAATAATAATCCTATCAAAATACTTTTCAAAAGACCTTTCATGATTAATAACAAAAACAGTAATCTTCTTTTTCCTAGAAAGATTCTGTAATATCTTCATAACATTCTTACCAGATACAGAATCTAAATTAGCAGTCGGTTCATCAGCAAGAATAATCTTAGGACTCTTAACTAATGCCCTAGCAATACTAACTCTTTGTTGTTCTCCACCTGACATCTCACTAGGATAGTGGTCTTTTCTATCATACAAACCCATATCTTTTAACACCTCTTCAGCCTTTTCCTTAATCTCTTTATAACTTAAACTAGAAACCATTAAAGGAAGACAAACATTTTCAAAAGCAGTTAATTCAGGAAGTAATTCATAGTGTTGAAAAACATAACCGATTTGTTCTAATCTAAACTTAGTTTTATCATCATCACTTAAATCTAAAACACTAATCCCATTAATCCATATCTTTCCAGAAGTAGGTTTATCTAGTAGTGAAATTTGATGAAAAGCAGTTGACTTACCAGAACCAGAAGGCCCTGATAAAGCTACAAACTCTCCCTTGTAAATATCAAAACTCACTCCTTTTAATGCTCTTGTTCTTGCTCTTCCTTCTCCATAAATCCTTTCTAAATCTCTAATCCTCATAATAACACTCTTTTTAACCATTGAAAATAGCCTCTATAATATTTTGTTTTAAAATCCTTTTAGCTACACCATAACCAGTAATAACAGAAGCAATAGTAATAGTAATTCCAACTAATAAGAAAATCTCCCAACTAACCCTTGGAACTAACTCTCCAATACCTGTGCTAATAGGATAGAATTTAAAAAACTGAATCATTCCAAGTGTTAGTAAAACCCCAGAAATAGAACCAATTAATCCTAAAAAGAAAGCTAATAAAATATAAGATAAAGAAATAATCTTTGCCTTAATCCCAATTGCCTTAATAATTCCTATCTGAACTCTTTTATTTCTAATATTAATATAAAGTAAAACATAAATAGAAATAGCAGAAATAATAACTCCAATAATAAAAGATAAATCTCCAATAACATTAAATGAATCAATAATAGATGAAAATAACTCTGACTTAATATTCCAAGGAATAATCTCTGCTTCAATATTTAAACTAGATAACTCATTAACAACTGATTGAGTATGACTTCTATCAGGTAATCTAATAATTATAGCATCTACACTATCTGTATCAACATCAAAATACTCTTCAGCTGTCTCTTGATTAATATAAGAAATTAGTTCAGCCTGAATAAAATTATGATTATAAATCCCTTTAATAAATACCTCTTGATTATACTGAAGATTAAATAAACCTTCAATCCTGTCACCAATATCTACATCAATAGTATTAAATGCTTTATTAGGATTACAAGAACTAACACTAGCACAACCTATAACAAAACCTCCTAACTCTCCTTGATTTAAAAAACTACCACTACTAACCAAATCATCAACAATAGAGACTCTTGAAAATTCTTCTGGTTTAACAGCATAAACCTCTAAATCAACATAATCATCACTCTCATCATATAATCTTACACTCAACTTATTAATCCTTGAAACAGCTAAAACACTAGGTATTGTTTTTATCTTCTTAATCACACTATCTACATTTTCAATACTATCTCTATCTTCTAAAGGTTCTAAAGTAATATGCCCTATACTTGTCTCTATATAATTCTCTCTCATGTCATAACCAGTATCTTGTAAAACTCCATAAACAATAATAGAAGAAATAAAACCTAAAGCAATGATAAATAATATAATAAATATAGTATTGTTGACAT
>CAYYLH010000022.1:0-11902 GCA_964472575.1 Candidatus Woesearchaeota archaeon | reverse complement strand
AAATTAAAATTTCTTAAGCTTATTAACTAATTCCAAAGTATCTGTCTGACCTAAAAATGCTGCTCTACAGCAATATCTTTCTACTTTTAAATCATCTAATACCTTTCCAGGGTCTTCACCAGCTTGTGTTTTTTCTTTAAAATCTTTCCATAGATTAGCTATTGGCTTTCCACAAGAAAAGCATCTTATAGGCATTAACATAATAATATAATTTTCACAGCATTTTTAAAGCTTTTGATATTATTTACACTATGAAAAAGAGGAAGAAAGCTACAAAATTTACAAAACAAGCTATAGATGAAAAAAAACAAGGTACAGAGGTAATTCGTTTAAAAGATTTAAGCAGGTTTTATTATATGGGTAGTGAAGTAGTTAAAGCTCTTTGTGGAATCAATTTAAAGATTTTACAAGGAGAATTTGTATCTATCATGGGTCCTTCTGGTTCTGGAAAATCTACTGCAATGAATTTAATAGGAAGTCTAGATGCACCTACTAAAGGACATGTTTATCTAGATGGAATAGATATATCAACACTAGAAGAAAGTGATTTAGCACAAATAAGAGGAAGAAGAATAGGATTTATTTTTCAGAGTTTTAACCTAATTCAAAATCTAACAGCTAAACAAAATGTTATGCTTCCTTTAATGTTTCAAGGAATGGATGAACAAGAAAGAGAACAAAGAGCAGAAGAAGTCCTTAAACTAGTAGAACTAGGAGATAGAATAGACCACTATCCAAATGAACTATCAGGAGGACAACAACAAAGAGTAGCTATTGCAAGAGCACTAGCTAATAATCCAGAAGTGGTTTTAGCAGACGAACCAACAGGAAATCTAGACACAAAAACAGGAGAAATAGTAATGGAATTCTTAGAAAAGTTACATAAACAAGGAAGAACAATTGTAATGATTACTCATGACCCTGATTTAGCTAAAGATTATTCAGAAGTTATCTATTGGTTAGTAGATGGACAAGTACAAAAAGTTACAAAAAAACAAGGTAAAAAGTGGGTTAAACTAAAAGTAAAAAAACTTAAGAAATGAAAGACCATTTTATTCTTGCTATTAGAAATCTAAGAAAAAGAGGAATAAGAAGCTGGCTTACTATGCTTGGAATTTTTATTGGTATTGCAGCTGTTGTTTCTTTAATTAGTCTAGGAGATGGATTAAGAACAGCTGTAACAGCTCAATTTGGAGTTTTAGATGTAGACACACTTACAATTCAGAATAAAGGAACAGGTTTTGGTCCTCCTGGAAGTACTGTAGTAACAAAACTAACTGAAGATGACTTGCAACTAATAGAAAATACTCCAGGAGTAGAAATAGCAACTCCCAGGTTAGTTAGAATTGGAAAGGTAAAATATAATGATATAGTACAATTCAAATATCTTGCAAATCTTCCAACAGAAAGAGATGAACTAAATGAAATCTATAATTCAGGAGAAATAAATCTTTTAACAGGAAGCTTACTAGGTCCAAATGATAAAGGAAAAGTATTGTTAGGTTATGATTTTCTAGAACAAGAAGAGTATGATAAAAAAATAAGAATAGGAAGTATTTTAGAAATCCAAGGAGAAGATTTTAGAGTAGCAGGTTTTTTAGAAAAAACATCTAGTTTTACAATTAATAGTGTGATTCTAATGAATGAAGATGACTTAAGAGAGATCCTTGCAATAGGAGATGAAATAGATTTAATTCTTGCAAAAGTATCAGATCCCAACATTGTAGAAGACACAGCTGAAAGACTTGAAAAAAAACTAAGACAAGATAGAGGATTAGATAAAGGAGAAGAAGATTTTTCAGTTGAAACACCTGGAGAAAGCTTAGACACAATAAATTCTATTCTAGGACTTATTAACATTATTGTTACAGGAATAGCTACTATCTCTTTATTAGTAGGTGGAATAGGAATTGCTAATACAATGTATACATCAGTATTAGAAAGAACAAAAGAAATAGGAATAATGAAGGCAATAGGTGCAAGAAACTCAGATGTATTAACCTTATTCTTAATAGAAGCTGGCTTACTAGGATTAGTAGGTGGAATAGTAGGAGCACTAATTGGATTAGGTTTTGCTTATTTAGTTGCATTTGTAGCTACTAGTGCTGTCTCAGCCCTAGACTTTAGTATTACCTTCTCTTTTCCACTAGTATTTGGAAGTATAGGATTTGCAATTTTAATTGGAAGCTTATCAGGAATATTTCCAGCATTACAAGCAAGTAAACTAAAACCAGTTCAAGCACTAAGATCATGATAAAAGACTATTTTATACTAGCATTTAGAAATCTAAGAAAAAGAAAACTTAGAAGCTGGCTTACTATGATTGGGATTTTTATCTCAATTGCAACAATATTTATTCTTGTTGCTTTATCTTTTGGTTTACAAGACTCTGTTAATGAACAGTTTCAAGCACTAGGAACAGATAAGTTCTTTATACAACCAAAAGGACAACTAGGATTTACAACATCAGATGCTGCTCAACTAACCTTAGAAGATGTTGATGTTGTTGAAAAAGTAGGAGGAATTAAAACAGTCTCATATATGACTATGGGAAATGCTAAGATTGAGTTTAATGACCAAAAAAGATACTATATAGTAGCAGGATTACCAGTAGAAGACAAAGAAAGATTTGATGTTTTAGTAGAAGGAGTTAATCTAGAACCAATGGACGGAAGGCTAATAAAAAGAGGAGATGGCCATAAAGTAATGCTAGGAAGCAGGTATAAAGAGGTATTTAAAAAACCAATAAATCCAGGAAATAAGATAGAACTAAATGATGAAGAATTTAGAGTAGTAGGAATTTTAGAAAGTGTTGGAAATCCTCAAGATGATTTAAACATCTATATAACTTATGAATCTTTTCAAGAACTATATAACTCTAGTAACAGAGTAGATTATATCTATGTTCAGATAAACTCAAACCAAGAGATTGCAGATGTTTCTGAAAGAGTTAAGCAAAGACTAATGGACTTTAGAGATGTAGATGAAAAAACAATTGATTTTACAATTCTAACACCAGAGCAATTACTAGAAAGTTTTCAAAATATTTTAATTGTTATAACTATATTTTTACTAGGAGTAGCAGGAATCTCTCTAGTTGTAGGTGGAATAGGAATTGCTAATACAATGTATACATCAGTATTAGAAAGAACAAAAGAAATAGGAATAATGAAAGCAATAGGTGCAAGAAACTCAGAGATTATTAGTATTTTTGTAATAGAAGCTGGCTTACTAGGATTAGTAGGAGGAATAGGAGGTGTTTTATTAGGAATACTTGCTAGTAAAATTATAGAGTATATAGCTCGTACAAGTTTAGGTAGTGGATTTTTATCTATTGGAATCCCTACTTGGTTAGTTATTGCTTGTTTAGTATTTGCATTCTTAGCAGGAACTATTTCTGGTGCTTGGCCTTCTTATCAAGCTTCTAAGATTAGACCTACTGAAGCTTTGAGGTATGAATAGTACTTCTTTTCTTAGAAAGAAAAGATGTACGCACAAAAGAACTACAATAGTTGCAAAAAGAAAGTTGTATGCATCAAGGAAACTAGGATAGTTGCAAAAGAAAACTACTCTTAATAAAATCTAGATAAAAATAAATAAGACAGCTTTATGCCTTTCCATCATAGATAGTACCAACATAAACATGGAATGCTTAACTTCTGTGTTCGGAATGGGAACAGGTGTGACCAAACCATTATGGCTGTCTCAAGAATATGAGTAATTAATGCTTTAAAAAGTTAACTATATTAATAATTATATAAAATAAAAAAGGCCAGCATCCGAAGCTTGAAACAAACCGAAGCTTATTTCAAATTGTTCTGTTAACCAATTAATATATACAATTTAAACTAGTATTTAAATCTTTCGACGATAAATCATTATTATAAAATTACAACAAAATTCACTAAAAACAACTTTTAAAAGGAAGAATATTATAGTATTTTTATGAGGAGATGCTGGAGCGGTCAAACAGGCCAGACTCAAAATCTGGTGGCTTATGCCTACGAGGGTTCGAATCCTTCTCTCCTCATGGGTGAGAAACCGAGTAGAGGGTTTGAGCATCTTTGCTCTTGACTAATGAAAGATAATCAAGAGTGAAGTGTGAATAGAATCCTTCTCTCCTCATAGGTAGAACATTCGTTATATTTTGCCCTTGTAGCTCAGTTTGGATTAGAGCACTTCCCTCCTAAGCACAATCGAAGATTGTTCATTCTTCGCAATTGCAAAGAAAGGAAGGGGTCGCAGGTTCAAGTCCTGCCAAGGGCGTATTTAACTTTAATTTTCAAAAACATAACCTTTAAAACTCTAAACCTAATAATACTTTTATGCGTGGGTAGTTCAGTGGCAGAACAAAATAGTTAATTTTTTATATAATTCTTATTATTAAATTATATGAAAAGTTTCATAAAACTATCTTCTAAAGAGAGAGAAAAATTATTTCTTGCTCTTAAACAAAAAACTAAATGTTCTTGGGAAGCCATTTATCCAACCCTCGATATTAGTAGAACCATGTTTTTTAATTATCTTTCAGGGAGATATGCATTACCTAAGAAATTGTTCTTAAAACTAATCAAGATTACAGGGGTTCAAATTAAAGATTTTACAGAATTTAAACAAAAAAAGTATTCAAAAAAGCTATTCACCTATCCAAAATTAGATAAAAACTTAGCAGAAGTCTTGGGTATTTTAAATGGAGATGGGCATTTAGCTCTGAAAAACTATGAGGTCTGTGTAGTTATTAGTTCTTTTGAGAAACAATATGGGGAGCATATAAAAAATTTATTTAAAAATACATTTAAATTAATTCCAATAATTTTTCAAAAAGAAAGTATACTAAAAATAAGAATTTATTCAAAAGAATTACATAAATTCCTTATTAAAACATACAATCTTCCAAAAGGCAATAAAATAGGAAAATTGTCTATCCCTCATCAAATTAGGTCTGATTTTCACTTATTAAAGGCTTATCTTAGAGGGTTATTTGATACAGATGGAAGCATTTTCTTAAGAAGAAAAAAAGAACCTGTAATTCAAATAACAAGTGCAGACAGGGAATATCTTAATCAGGTTAATAAGGCTTTAATATTATTAGGATTTAATTCAAGTATTACAAAAGATAGAATATTTCTTTATCAGCTTAAGGATATTATAAAATTCTTTCAAGAAGTAGTTCCTGCTAACTCAAAACATTTAAAAAAGTATCAGGGCATTATTATTAATGGGCGTGGGTAGTTAAATGGTATAATCATTGGCTTCCAACCAATAGTTCCGGGTTCGATCCCCGGCCCGCGCATTCATACAAATAAGCAATGGCATTTGAACAAAAATACAATAAACACTATAAAAAACTCTTACTAATTCCAGCTTTGCTTTTATTATTTTCATTAGTATTTCTAACTTATTTTACAATCCAAAACAATGATATAATAAAAAAAGACATTTCTCTAACAGGAGGAACAACAATTACTATTTCAACCTCAATACCTTCAAGTGAAGTAGAACAACAATTACAAGAACAAATCCAAGATTTTGAAATAAGAACACTTTCAGATAATACTGGAAAACAAACACAAATAATCATCACAGCGACACAATCACCTGAAGAATTACAACCATTACTAGAAGACACACTAGGATTTAAACTAACAGGAGAAAACTCAAGTATAGAATTTACAGGTTCAAGACTAGGACAAAACTTCTATAAACAAATAATAACAGCAGTAATCTTAGCATTCTTTTTAATGGCAGCTGTAGTATTCATAATCTTTGTAAAGAACTGGAAACTAAGAATTATAACAATCCTATTAAATCTTTTACTAACAATACTAATGGGAGCACTATTTTTAGAATATAATTTCTTTATATCAACACTTCCAATTTTAATTCTAATGGCTTTTTTAATCTACATTTATATTAAAAATTCTGTTCCTGCATTTGCAGTAATGCTTTCTGCATTTGCAGATATTATAATGACTCTTGCTTTAGTAAATTTACTAGGATTTAAAATATCAACAGCAGGAATAATTGCCTTCTTCATGTTAATTGGTTATTCAGTAGATACAGACATTCTACTAACAACAAGAATCTTAAAAAGAAAGAATTCAATTAATTCAGAAATGTGGGATGCTTTTAAAACAGGAACAATAATGACAATAACATCTATACTAGCAATATTAGCAGCACTAATAGTTGTATATTCACTACACACAGTACTAAACCAAATATTCTCAATTCTACTAATTGGTTTAGGATTTGATTTAATTAATACATGGTTAACAAATGCTTCAATAATTAAATGGTATGCAGAGACAAAATGATGATACAGAATGTAATGGACAAAATCAGGGGAAAGTTTGAGGTCAAGTGCTGTAAAGCTTGCGCTAATAAAAAACAGAGGTTGACTTTATAATGAAATTTAAATTAACATTTAGAATTTGGTTATTACTAATATTTATCATAGCATCATTACTATCAATATTTGTAAGCTCTTCAGGAATACTCTTTCTACAAGATGGAGTTCTAGTAAATTCAGTAGACCAAAATTCACAAGTATTTGAATTAGGATTAAGACAAGGACAAACAATACTTCAAATAAATGGAGATAAAATCAAAAACCTAGAAGATTATACACAAAAAATAAACCAAATATTTGAAAATACTAATGAATCAAAAATTACAATACAAACAAAAGAACTAGAAATAATTGGATTATTTACATCAAATATAAAACAAGACATAGTAGTTGAAGAAATACCAAACACAAGAATTCAAACAGGGTTAGATATAAGAGGAGGAGCAAGAGCACTAGTAACTGCTGAAAACCAAGAACTAACACAACAAGAAGTTCAAGACCTAATCTTAGTTTCACAACAAAGACTAAATCTTTATGGATTATCAGATGTAAGTTTATTTTCAGTAGAAATAGATAACCAATACTTTATGAGGGTATTAATAGCTGGTTCTACTCCTGAAGATTTAGAAGAACTAGTTTTAACACAAGGAAAGTTTGAAGCAAAAATAGGAAATACAACAGTATTTAGAGGAGGAGATAAAGATATAACTCATGTAGGAGGAGCAGCAGAAGGAGCTTTAGTATATGATTGTCAAGAAAGACAAGGCCAATCAATCTGTATGTTTAGATTTCCAATAACTCTTTCACCAGAAGCAGCAGAGAGATATGCACAAACAACAAAAGATATTCCAATAAATAAAACAAACCCTGGTTATCTAGAACAGACAATTGACTTTTATCTAGATGACCAACTAACAGATTCCTTATTAATTTCAAGAGAACTAAAAGGAAGTGATACTTCACAACACTCTATACAAGGTTCTGGAACAGGAGAAACAAGACAAGATGCACTAGATAATGCAGAACAAGAAATGAAAAAATTACAAACAATCCTAAAAACAGGTTCTCTTCCATATAAACTAGAAGTAGTAGAATCAACAAGAATCTCTCCTAAATTAGGACAAGGATTTGCAAGAACACTTCTAATAGGTGGGTTATCAGCTGTTTTAGCAGTATCTATTTTAATATTCATAAGATATAGAAGACCTAAAATCTCAGTAGCAATAATATTAGTTTCATTTTCAGAAGTTTTAATTATTTTAGGAATTGCATCTCTAATTAAATGGAATCTTGACCTTCCTTCAATAGCAGGAATAATAGCTGCAATAGGTACTGGTATAGATAGCCAGATTATAATTTTAGATGAATCAAAACATGGAGAAGAATCTTTAAAACAAAAAATCAAAAAAGCACTATTTATCATAGCAAGCACATATTTCACAACACTACTAGCATTATTACCTTTATCAGGAGCTTTATCCTTCCTAGGAATAGAAGCAGTTTCAGGAGGATTACTAACAGGATTTGCAGTTACAACATCTATAGGAATCTCAGCAGGAGTATTCATCACACGTCCTGCTTTTGCAGACATAGCAAGGCAATTAGAAGATGATAGTTAAAATTCTTGGTAGTTTAGATTTAATAGCAGGATTATTGTTTTGGATTTTTGCTTTATTTGGAATAATCCCTTCTTCAATAATATCTTTTCTTGCACTATATCTTGTAATAAAATCAATTATCTTTCTTATCTCAGAACACTTTGCATCTGCTTTAGATTTAATCTCTGGAATTATTATATTTAGTAGTTTAGCATTTAATCTTCCAGACTTTATTGCAATAATTATCTCATTATACTTAATCCAAAAAGGAATTTTTAGTATAATTAGTTAGAAACAGGCAAACTTCATATTGAAGTTATGTAATATGTGTAAATATGTTTATTTAAGATGAAAAATTTATAAATATTAAATATACAAACAAGATTTGAATTGAGATTAATTAAGAGATAAGAGAATAAAAGTATCATTAGTTAGAATTAAAAAACCCTTTAAACTTATAATAAAATGTTAGTCAAACACCATATACTATTTAGTTTTATTTTTGCTTATATTCTTACATATTTTATTCCATTATCACTTTTAGCAGGAAGTCTAGTATTTTTATCAGCAGTTCTAATTGATATAGACCATTATTTGTACTATATATTTGTAAAAAAAGACATCTCTTTAAAAAGAGCATATAAATGGTTTATAAAAAGAAGACAACAAAGTCTAAAACTCACTAAACAAGAAAAAAGAAAACAAAAACATGTAATAATGATTTTCCATGGAATAGAACTTTTAATTATTCTATTTTTACTAACCTATTTTTCTTACTGGTTTTATTATGTTTTAATTGGAGTAATCTTTCATTTATTTTTAGATATAATTGATATGATATACTCTAAATCACAATTAAGTTTAAAACTCTCTTTTATTTACAACCTATTACCCAAAAATGAATAAAATACTAGTAATAGGTGGTTCAGGAGCACTAGGAAAGCAATTAGCAAGAGATTTATCATTATCAGACTTAGAAGTTATATCAACACACTATTCACACCCAACACAAACAAGCATTCAATTAGATATTACAAAGCAAGAACAAGTTGAACAATTAATTAGAAAAATAAATCCAGACACAATAATTCTATCTTCTGCAATGACAAATGTTGCTAAATGTGAATCTAATCCAGAAAAAGCATCTAATATAAATGTTAATGGAACAAAAAATGTTGTTGATAATGCTTATGGAAAGAAAGTAGTCTTCTTATCAACAGATATGGTTTTTAATGGAACTTATAATCCCCATACAGAACAAGATACTCCAAATCCAGTAAATACCTATGGAACTACAAAAACACAAGCAGAACAATTAGTAAGACAACATCCCAACCATTTAATCTGTAGAACAGCAAGATTATATGGAAAACAAACAGGAAAATTACTAAACTTTTATCTTGATAATCTTTCACAAGAATCACCTATTAAAGTGCCTCAAGGAAATAAAGGAAATTTTACATATATTCCCGACCTTTCACAAGCAATAAAAACACTACTAACTAGACAAGAAGTAGGAACATTTCATTTAGCAGGACCTGCTTATACACTTCCACAAACAGCTTATGAAATCTGTGATTATCTAGGAATAAGTAGAGACCTAGTAGAATTAGTTGATAAGGATTATTTTAACAAATTACAAAATGTTAATAGGGCATCAGTAGTACTCTCTACACAAAAGGCACAATCACACAGAATTAGATTTAGAGATATTAAACAAGGATTAGAAGAGATATTGCCTAAAAAAATAAAAACTATGCAAAATAAATAAGAATAAAAACCCTTTTTGCTATTTCTTAATATGGTTAATAGTCTAGTTAATTCAGAAGTTTCAGATGTAAAAGGTATTATTAATAGAATAAGAAAAAGAGATTTTTCAGGAAATGAGGGAATTTTAATTAAGAATTCTACATGGCAGGTTGCAAGCACACTTGTTTCTAAGATTGGTTCACTTATTTTTACAATTATCCTAGCAAGATTGATGCTTCCAGAAATTTATGGTCTTTATGGTCTAGCTGTTTCTACAATTCTTTTTTTAGGAGTTTTTAGTGATTTAGGTATTGTCTCTGCAATAAAAACATTTGTTTCAAGAACAATTGATAAAAACCCTGGAAAATCTAAAGCTTATTTTAGTCTACTAAACAAGTATAGGGTTTTTGTAGTATTAATATCTATGTTCCTTATATTTTTACTAGCTTCCTGGTTTGCAAATGATTACTATCAAAAACCAATTTATTATGCTCTAATAGCAGGTTTAGTATATCTCCCATTAACAATATTTTCAGGACAAATCACACCAATTTTTTTATCTATAAATAATTTTAAACCAATCTTTATCAAAGAAATTATAATAGAGATAAGTAGAATAACTCTTGTTCCTATAGTAATATTACTATTTCTTCATAATGTTTCAACAGATTACTATTTATTCTGGATTATTATAATACTTTCATTTTGTTATCTTTTAGGAGGTCTTTATGTTCTTTGGTTATTTGTGCATAAGAATCCATTTAAAAATGTAAAAAAAATAAATCTTAATAAAAAAGAAAAACAAGAACTTCGGAGATATATTCTACCATTATCTGCAACAGCCCTTTCAGGAATATTTTTTAGTTCTATTGATAAGATTATGTTGGGTCACTATGTAGAGAGCCAGTTTGTAGGATTTTACCAAGCATCCTTTAATTTAATTGCATCCGGAACAGCAATTATTGCCTTTGCATCCTTTGCAGTTTTCCCAATATTTGCAAGGTTAAAAGGAAAAAGATTGCAAAGAGCATTGAAAAAGACCCAAAAAGCAACTTTTTTAGTTTCTATTCCAACAGCCTTATTTACATTTGTTTTTGCTCCATTTATTATAAGGTTTATATATGGAGGTGAGTATTTAACATCAATAATTTATTTAAGAGTCTTTTCTATTTTGATGATTAGTTTTCCACTTATAAAGCTATATAGCTCTTACTACCTATCACAAAAAAGAACAGCCATTTATTCAGTAATTCTAATTATCTCAACAATTATAAATATAGTACTTAACTATGTTTTTATAAATATAGGGATAACTCATTTTTCTATGTCTGGAGCAGTAATTGGTGCTTGTTTAGCCACAATAATTGCAAGGGCAAGTTATTTATTCATGTTAATGGGTTTTAAAAACAAAAAATTAAAAAAACAAATGCGTTTGTAAGATATGTATAAAAATGGAAAGTAAAAATACAAAAAAAGTATTCATCAGTGGATGTTTTGATTGTTTTCATAGTGGTCATGCAGAGTTTATAAGACAAGCAGCAGAACATGGAGATGTTTATATTGCACTAGGAACAGACGAAAATGTGAAGTTACTAAAAGAGGTAAAACCCACCTTTAACCATCATGAAAGAAAATTTATTTTGGAAAACATAAAAGGGGTTAAAAAGGTTTTACTAGAATCTGGAAAAGGAAAACTTGCTTTTGAAAATGAACTAAAACAGATAAAACCAGATATCTTTATTGTTAATGAGGATGGACATTCAAAAGAAAAACAAGAACTATGTGAAAAATTAGGTATTGAATATAAGGTTTTAAAAAGAAAACCTGCAAAAGGACTTCCAGAAAGATCTTCTACAGAAATGAGAGCAAGAAATGCAGAAATCCCAAATAGAATCTCGATTGCAGGAGGATGGTTAGACCAGCCATATGTTTCTGAAAAATATCCAGGCCCAAACTTAACCATCTCAATAGAACCAACACACACATTTAATTTTAGAAGTGGCATAGCTTCTTCAACAAGAAATAAAGCAATTAAGTTATGGGGAAATAGTCTTCCTAAAGGAGACCCAATCCATTTAGCTAAAATTCTCTTCTCATTTGATAATCCTCCAGGAACACCAAAAGAAGAAATAGCAGGAGCACAAGATTCAATAGGAATTGCTGTACCTGGTTTAGCTTATGCATACTATGATGGAGAATACTG
>CAYYLH010000021.1:7723-12203 GCA_964472575.1 Candidatus Woesearchaeota archaeon | reverse complement strand
TGATTGTTTAGGAGTTATTTTATACCATCTATATGCTTCGGTTTGTAGATTAGTAAGATTAAATGGTGGAAGTGGTTTTTCTTTTTTTAGTTTTACTTTTGTTTCTGCTTGTCCTTTTTTACCTTTTAGTTGTTTGAATTTTAAGAGTTCTGATTCTTTTTCTAGGTTTTTTGGATATTCTACTTCTAGTTTGTTATTATTTATATCTTGAATTTGTAGATAGACATTCCAGTAAGGAGTTGATTTGAATTTTTTGATTTGTTTTTCTTTATCTACAATTATTTTTAGTGCAGGACCTTGCACTCTTCCTATTGATAGAATTCTGAATGAGCCTGTTTTAGATAGTGCTTTCATTAAACCTCTTGATAGGTTAATACCATAATACCAATCTAGATAGTGTCTTGTTTCTCCTGCTATTGCTTGTCCCCAGTCTATTTCTTTAGATAGATTATTAAATGATTTTTCTAGTTCTTGTTGTGTTAGGGATGAGAATTTCATTCTTTTTGCATTTTCTTTTTTTGCTATGAATCTTACTACGTTCCATCCTATTACTTCTCCTTCTACATCATAGTCTGTTGCTACTATAAATTCATCTGCTTGTTTTGCTAGTTTTTTTAGTTGGTTATAGTATTTTTTTGTGTATGCTCCACCTTTTCTTTCATAGTTTGGTTTCCAGGTTATTTCAAAATTAGGAAATTTAGAACGCTTTGGTATTTGTTGTAATCCTAGTAAGTGTCCTACTGCACATCCTACTAAGTAGTTTTTGTTATTTTTTCCAAATTCATAGTAGCTTACTTTTTGTTTATTAGTGTGTTTTTCATCTGTTCCGTTTGAGAGTGCGTGTGCTATTTTAGCTGCTGCTGCTGGTTTCTCTGTTATGATTAGTGTGGATTTTTGGCTTTGGTTTGTTTCTGCTTTTGATTTTGTTTTTTTCTTTGCCATGTTTTTTAGAATGTTTAGGGGTTTTTATATGTTATTTTGTCTTTTTTTGGTTATTTTTAAGTTTTTATATAAAACGCAGGTTTATATATGGACTTATTCTTTTGAGATTAGAAGATTTAAGAGCAAGCTCTTATAGCAACAGGAGGAAAAACAATGGGAAATTATGATAACCAAGATAGTGAATCTGGAGAAAGAAGAAGCTTTAGTGGTAATCGGAATAATCGGTCTGGTGGAAGATTTGGCAATAGAAGTGGAGGAAGCAGATTTGGTGGCAATCGTGGTGGTGGAAACAGTGGTGGCAGATTTGGAAATAGGTCTGGTGGTGGAAATAGGTCTGGTGGAAATCGAAGTGGAGGAAGCAGATTTGGTGGCAATCGTGGTGGCAGATTTGGTGGTGGAAATAGATTTAATAATCGGCCTAGAGAGATGCATAAAGCAGTTTGCTCTGAGTGTAAAAAAGATTGCGAAGTTCCGTTTAAACCAACAGAAGGAAGACCTGTTCTTTGCAGTGATTGCTTTAAAAAACAAAAAGGATTTTAGTTTTGTTTTTTAGTATTTTTTATTTTATTTTTATATTTCAATAATTTTACCTTTTCGTCCTACTTGGATTACTTTTGTTTTACCTATTTTTTCTTCTAAGCCTTCTGCTTCGTGTATATGTGCTGATATGAATATGTCTGGGTGGAAGTAGTCTATTGCTTGTCTTAGTGTTTTTTCTCCTTGTATTCCTGAGAATTCTGCTTTTGTTCCTTGTGCATGTAAGTGGGATACTAGAATCTTTTTACCTGTTTTGGATTTTATTTTTTCAAAGTTTTTAATTATTCTTTTTAAGGCTGAATTATCTAAAGACATTTTCATATCTTGATTTCCTATTCCTACAATTTTAACTCCATTATAGGTGACATAGTATGAATCTATATTTTTTGCTTGATGTTCTTTTAATAGGTCTACTTCTAGTTTTGAATCCCAATTTCCAGGTACAAAGACTACTTTTTGTTTTGCTTTTTTAAAAGGAGTTATTATATCTTGGCCTTCAAACATTCCATGCAAATCACCTGCTAGAATTACTAAGTCTACTTTTTCTTTTTTAGCTTTTTTAGCTAGTTTTTGTGCTGTTTCTGTATCTCCGTGTAGGTCTGCTGCTGCTAGGATTTTTAGTGTGTTTTGTTTTTTTAGTTTTCTTTTTGATTTTTTCTTTTGTCTCATAAATATAAGAGTAGAATAAGATTTATTTAGTTTATGATTAGTAGTTAGTTGGGTTGAGATTAGTCTTTTTTTGGTTTTATTTCTTTAAAACCTGTGTATTTGTGTAGTACTTTTGGAATTTTTATACTTCCATCTGCTTGTTGGTTGTTTTCCATTAGTGCTATAAGTGCTCTTGGAGTAGCTATTGCAGTATTATTTAGTGTGTGGGCAAAATATCTTTCATTACTCTTATTTATTTTAATGTTAAGTCTTCTTGATTGAGCATCTGTTAGATTTGAACAAGAACCTACTTCAAAATACTTTTTTTGTCTTGGACTCCATGCTTCTACATCTACTGATTTTGATTTTAAATCTGCTAAATCTCCTGAACAACACTCTAGTTTTCTTATAGGAATATTCAGTGATTTAAATATTTCAACAGTAAAGTCAGTCATTTTATCATACCATTTATAACTTTCTTCTGGTTCACAGATTACTATCATTTCTTGTTTTTCAAATTGATGAACCCTGTATAATCCTTTTTCTTCTATTCCATGAGCTCCTTTTTCTTTTCTAAAACAAGGAGAGTAACTTGTTAGTTTGATTGGAAGTTGTTTTGATTGTAGTGTTTTTTCTTTAAACATTCCAATCATTGAGTGTTCTGAAGTTCCTATTAAATATAGGTCTTCTCCTTGAATTTTATACATCATAGCATCCATTTCTTCAAAAGACATTACACCATTAACAACATTACTTCTTATCATAAATGGAGGAATAGTGTATTCAAACCCCTGTTGAATCATATAATCTCTTGCATATGATAGGATTGAAGTATGAAGGATTGCTAAATCTCCTTTTAGATAGTAGAATCCTTGTCCTGATGTTTCTCTTGCACTATCTAAATCTAGTCCGTGTAATTTTTCAGCTAGTTCAGCATGATTAAGTATTTCATATTCAGGAGTTTTTGGATTTCCTTTTGGTATTTTTTCTAATTCTATATTCTCTGAATCATCTTTTCCTATTGGAACTGAATCATGGATAATATTAGGAATTTTCATCATTATCTCTTTTATCTTTTGTTGTAATTTGTCTTCTTTTTCTTCTATTTTTTGAATCTTAGCTGGAATTTCTTTTGCTTGTTTGATTAGTTTTTCAGCTTCTGATTTCTTTTTAGCTTTCATTAGCTCATTAATTTGTTTAGAAATCTTATTTCTTTCTGCTCTTAGATTATCAGCTTTTTGTTTTTCTTTTCTCCATTTTTCATCTAGTTCTTGGACTTTATCTACTAGTTTGATTTTTTTGTCTTGGAACTTCTTTTTAATGTTCTTTTTCACAAGTTCTGGATTTTCTCTAATTAGCTTAATATCTATCATAGTGTTAATAGATTTGGAAGATATATAAATTTATTGAAAAGGTTTTTAAGCTTTTGATTTTTCTATAATTTATGGATGAAAAAGAGATGGTGAGAAAGATTAAGAATTCTAGAAAAGCTGGGTTGAGTAGGGCAGAGATTATGAGTCGGTTGCAAGATAAAGGGTATAAGTTAGAGTATATTGATTTAATGATGAAAAAGGCAGAAGTAGGTAGGAAGATTATTATTTTTGGTGTTTTGTTTTTACTTCTTGGTGCTTTAGTAGCTGGTTATTTGATGTTTTTTCAAAAAGGTGAAAAGTTAGACTTGAAAAATCCTTTAGAAGATTTTAATGTTTTATTTAGTAAATCTGATTCTAGTCAGGATGTTCAGTCAGAGAGTGGAGAGGTTATTTCTAATCAGAGTAATAGTACAAAGCAAGATATTAGTATAGGTGATGTAGAGATTACTACAGAGTTTCTAACTTATATTTTAAATGAGTTAGGTGGTTATAATTTACATAAACATCCTTTAACAGGAGAGAAAGCAGTTGTAGGTTTTGATATAAGTGGTAAGAAGTTTTATTCTGTTATGGATGGAGGAATTGAGACTTATGAAGGAGATATGGATGGAAAGGATTTAGTTATCTATTCTAGTAAAGAGTCAGTTGTTAGAGCGTTATTAGATGATGAACCTGTTGAAACATTTAAACAATCTATTTCTGATGGTAATACTTCTTTTGAAATTATAGCAGGAGAGACAGAGTTATTTGCTAAAGGTTATATGCCTCTTTATAATTCTTTAAAAGATTAAGTGACTACTTTGTAATTTCTTGTATCTACTGCTGATGGACGAAAAAACTAAGAAAACTTTATAAGCTGATTTTCATTTGAATATATACATTAGAACATATATGTTCTAGTTAAAAGGTAAAATATAATATATAATAATGGCAAAATTAAATTTAAATAAATTTTCAGTTACCAAATTAAGGATATAATA
>CAYYLH010000021.1:0-7623 GCA_964472575.1 Candidatus Woesearchaeota archaeon | reverse complement strand
ATGGCAAAATCAACTAAAGTTTCAGTTACCAAATTAAGGATATAATAATGGCAAAATCAACTAAAGTTTCAGTTACCAAATTAAGGATATAATAATGGCAAAGGATAATTTTGATTTGTTTTTTAGAAGAAAACCAGCTTTAATGCTGATAGCTTTAAAGAGAATGAAGAAGTCTAAGTATGGTTCTGTTTTAGCTAAAGAAGTAGATTGTACTTATAGTCATGCTGTTAAGATTTTACAGACTTTAGAAAAAATGGGTTTGATTAGTTTTGAAAAACAAGGTAGAATAAAGATAATTAAGTTGACTAAAAAGGGTCAAGAGGTTTCTGACCATATTCAAGCTGTAAAAAGATTAGTAGATTGATTTTTAGGATAGTATTTTAATTTTGGTTTTTGTTTCTCTATATTAGTTATTATTCTCCAAGATGTTAGTGCTTGTTTGATTGTTGGAAAGTTATGTTTTTTATTATTAATAAAATCATGAAATATTCTTGTGTATTCTTTTCCTGAGTCTAGTTCAATCTTTTTATCATCTATTTGAATGTATGATTCTTTTTTATCATATGCTTTTGCTGTTATTAATTCAAATTCTTTATTATCTTGTTCTAAGACTAGGTAGGCACATGTTTCTGTATTTGATTTTGTTCCTATTTCTCTTTCATATTCTTTATATTGTCCTAGTCTGAATTCTTTTACTTTTGGATTATTTAGAGAGTATAATTTAAATATAATATTTAGAAAGTGGGATTGAATCATGTCTTTCAAAGCTCCTACATCATCATAGTATTTTCTATTTTCTAATCCAAGTTTTTCTAAGGAGACAATTTTTATTTTTTTGAATTCTTGCTTTTCTAGATTTATTATATTTTGTTTAAATAGATAGTGGTCTGATAGGTATATATTTAGATTATTTTGTTTGACTAGTTTTTCTAGTTGTTTTGCTTGATTTAGATTTTCTCCAAAGGGTTTTTCTATTAGGATTTTTAGTTTGTATTTTCTTTGTTTTAGTTTTATTAGTCCTTTTAGTATGTTTATTAGAAGTTTAGGAGGCATTGATATATAGAAGTGGTTGATTTTATCTTTATCTAGGTGTTTTTCTAGTTCTTTAAAATCTGATTCAAAATCAAGTTTTACATAGGTAAGCTTTTCTTTGAATTTTATATGACACTCTTTACAAGAGAGTTCTTGATATTCTTGCTTTTCTAGATTTCTTCTTCCTATTGCTATTACTTCACTAACATTAAGGTGATGTAAATCAGGAAAAACCTTTCTTTTTACTAAATCTCCTGTTGAACCAAAAATAAATAATTTCATTTTAGATTATATAATTAATTTATAATAACTATTAATGGCCTAATGATGAGTGTGAATGGCCTCGACGGGATTTGAACCCGCGACACCCAGATTAAGAGTCTGGTGCTCTAACCAGGCTGAGCTACGAAGCCATGACTAACAGCCATATTTATCTTAGAAATAGTTTGTTTTTAAGCTTTTAGATTTTATTTATAGTCTTTCTAGTGTAGATAGAATAAGGATTCTTTGATTTGGATTTTTTCTTGAAGGTTTGTTGCTTTTAACTCTAACTCTAACACTATCTCCTGGTTTAATCTTTGGGTCTTTGATAAATCCTAGATAGCCTTGGATTCTTATCATAGGATCTCCTTGATTACTATAACTTTCTACTTGAACACTAAATTCATCGCCATTATCAAAATCATGAAAAACATGTGAATGAAGAAGATAACCTTGAGAAGTAACTGTTCCGAACTCTGCTTTTTTTGTAAATGATTTTTGAGTAACATTATCAATAAATACATTATATTCTTTATCTAGTGTTAGAATTTCACTTCCAGGATAGATAATCCCTTTTGATTTTGGAATCATTTCATGTCTATAAACAAATACTTTTCCAGATCTATGTTCTTCTTTTCTAATTGGTTGAATCCCCTCTAATAAGAGTCCTGGCTCTGGAGTGATTATCCTATTTGGATTGTATTGTATAATATCAGTCATATAATTTTTTAGAATTTAACATTTAAAAGAATAATTATACTAAAAAACAATATTTCGATTTATTTATAGTCTCTCCAAGTGTGTTTACACTTAGTACATCTATAGAACTTAGTTTCTGATTCATCTCCTGCTCTTGTTTGAGATGTCCAGAAGTGAGCTGTTGAATTTCCACACTTAGAACACTCTTCTTCTACTACTGGAAGAACATCAATATCTTTTTCTTTAATAACACCTATTTTTTCTTGTTTTTTTATTTTTTCTTTTGTTTCAAATTTTACTTTTGCTTTAGTAGTATAATTACAATTAGGACAACCAAAATTCTTTCTTTTCTGTACTAGAATTGAACCACACTTAGGACAAAATTGCATATGTTAGTTATATAGAATGGATTTATAAAAGTTTGTATAATTTTATAGTGTTAACACCACTGAGGCTGAGGAACTCCTATAATAACTTCTAGAGTCTTAACAATTCCTAGTTTAAACCAGCCTAGTTTAGGTATTTTAAATATAGCTTTTCCTATTATTTGGTCTTGAGTTATAGATGTTTCATCTATTTTCTGAGGATTATTATTTTTAGTTAGTTGTGCTGTATTAAAGTCTCCTTTTGTTTGATAGATTCCATTTTCAATAGATATAACTCTGTGAACTATTGGATTTTTTGCATTTGTCATAAATATTATTACATCTCCTATTTCTATATCTCCTCTATTAGATAGAAGTAAGATATCTCCCATTACAAATCCATGAGGAAAGGAAAATTCTTTAAATTGTTCTTTAGTTATATCTCTATCTTCATACCACTGTCCAAATTCATTCCAATATAAATCAAGATTCCAAAATCCAGGATGATTCATTGAACAGGATTCAACAATTAGCATTGATTGAGATGAAGCAGATATAAATGAGAGTGTTGGAAAAAAGATAAATCTAATGATTATATAAGCTAGGATTAGAGTTACAATTAGAGACGACCAAGTGTCTTTTTTCAAAAATTGATAGAATTTTTCTAACATTTTATTTTTCTAGTTTTTTAGCTGTATCTTTTAAAGAGTCTGCAACCAGGTGTTTTTGGTCTTTTACAAAGTCTTTTGTTTCTTTGCTATCAACCACATCTTCACCTAGTTCTTTAACCTTATCTACTACTTTTTCAGCTGTTTCTTTTATATCCATTTTCACCTCTTAATTATTAAAGGATTTTGTGTTTTTAATTGTTGTGATAGATTATAGAAATATTTAAATAGTATATACATTAAGTATATACATAATGGATATATTTGACAATACAGTTTTATGTAAGAATTGTAATAAAAAAATGAAAAAACAAGAAGTAGAGAGAAATGGGTTTAAGCTTAGAGTTTTAGTGTGTGATTGTGGAAATAAGATTATTCATCCACAAGATTTAAAAGAGTATGAAGATTTTTTAGACTTAAGAAAAAAGAAATTCAAAGTTAAATTAAGATATGTTGGAAATAGTTATGCAGTATCTATCCCAAGAGAGATTATTGATTTTATGAATGAACAAGAAAAGAAAATGAAACAAATGGTTGATTTATGTTTTGAAGACTTTGGAAGATTATCTTTAAGGTTTGGAGGATTTGAATAATGGCAGAGAAAAATAAAAAAGCAATAAAATTAAGAGTAGTAGAAGCATTGCAAGATGATGCTTATAAAGGAGTAGCTAGGATAGACCCTAGTTTAATGAAGGATTTAGACTTAGTAAGAGGAGATATTATTTCTATTTCAGGAAGTAGAGAGTCATTTGCAATTGTAGATAGAGCATATCCAGCTGATATAGGAGAGAAGATTATTAGGATTGATGGTATAACTAGAAAGAATTGTAAAACAGGAATAGGTGAGTTTGTTCAGATTAAAAAAGCAGAAGTAAAAGAAGCTAAAAAGCTTACAATTGCACCTGCTCAGCAAGGAATTATGGTTCAGGGTAATCCTGAGCATTTTAAACAATCTTTATTAGCAAGAGCTGTTGTTAAAGGAGATATTATTGTAATGGGTGGTGCTCAGAGAAGAAGAGACTTATTAGGTGATGATATGGGTGATTTTTTTGGTGATTTTGGAGATATATTTAATCAAATGGGGATGGGTGTTCCTGGATTTGGAGGTCAGTTAAGATTTATGATTGTATCTACTTCACCTAATCAGCCAGTTATAATTACAGAGAATACAGAGGTTACTCTATCACCTAAAGCAGTTGATGTTTCTGAAGAGACAGTTCCTCAGGTTACTTATGAAGATATTGGTGGATTAAAAGAAGAAGTAAAAAAGATTAGAGAGATGGTTGAGTTACCATTAAAACATCCTGAGATTTTTTCAAGATTAGGTATTGAACCTCCTAAGGGTGTTTTATTATATGGACCTCCTGGAACAGGTAAGACCTTGTTAGCAAGAGCAGTAGCTAATGAATCTGATGCTCATTTTATTTTACTAAATGGTCCTGAGATTATGTCTAAGTTTTATGGTGAATCTGAAAAAAAGATAAGACAGATATTTGAAGATGCTGAAAAGAATGCTCCTAGTATTATTTTTATTGATGAGATAGATGCTATTGCTTCTAAAAGAGAAGAAGTTAGTGGTGAGGTAGAGAGAAGAGTGGTATCACAGCTATTGACAATGTTAGATGGATTAAAAGCAAGAGGAAAGGTTGTTGTGATTGCTGCTACTAATAGACCTAATTCTATTGACCCTGCTTTAAGAAGACCTGGTAGATTTGATAGAGAGATTGAAGTAGGTGTGCCTGGTAAAGAAGGAAGAGAGAGTATTTTAAAGATTCATACTAGAAATATGCCATTAACTAAGGATGTTGATTTAGACCAGTTAGCAAGAAAGACACATGGATTTGTAGGAGCTGATATTAATGCTTTAGCTAAAGAGGCTGCTATGTCTGTATTAAGAAGGAATCTATCTAAGTTTAATTTAGAAGAGGATAATGAGATTTCTCAAGATGTTTTAGAGAATTTAAAGATTAGGAATAATGATTTTATTGAAGCTTTGAAAGTAGTAAGACCCTCTGCTATGAGAGAGGTTTTAGTTGAAACACCTAATATTAAGTGGGATGATGTTGGTGGTGTTGAATTAGTTAAACAAGAATTAAGAGAAGCTATTGAGTGGCCTTTGACCTATCCTCAATCATTTACTAATATGGGAATTAAAGCTCCTAAAGGAGTGTTATTATATGGACCTCCTGGAACAGGTAAGACTATGTTAGCTAAAGCAGTAGCTAATGAATCTGAAGCTAATTTTATTCAGGTTAAAGGGCCTTCATTATTGAGTATGTGGGTTGGTAAATCTGAAGAAGGGGTTAGAAAGATTTTTGAAAGAGCAAGACAGGTAGCTCCGTGTGTTGTGTTTTTTGATGAGATTGATTCCCTAGCTTCTAAAAGAGGAATGGACTCTGGTACTAAGGTTACTGAAAGAGTGTTGAATCAGATATTAGCTGAAATGGATGGTATTGAAGATTTATCTAATGTGATTGTAGTGGGTGCTACTAATAGGCCTGATATGTTAGATTCAGCTTTAATGAGACCTGGTAGATTTGATAGAATTGTATTTGTAGGTGTGCCTGAGAAAGAAGGAAGAGAACAGATTTTAAAGATTCATACTAAGAAGATGCCTTTGGATAAGGATGTTGATTTAAAGAAGATAGCTGAAGAGACAGAGGGTTATACTGGTGCTGATTTAGAAGCTTTAACTAGAGAGGCTGCTATGCTTGCCTTAAGAGATAATATTGAGAGTAAGAAGGTAGGTAAAAAGTATTTTGATATGGCACTAGAAAAAGTACCTGCTAGTGTTTCTAAGAATGATGCTGAGAGATATAAGAAGTTAGAACAGCAGTATTTAAGAAGTGCTAAATCTGCTTTGCCTGAAGTGAGTTATACTGGGTGATTGAGCTCCTTTTATTTCCTGAGCAAGCTTATAGAATGGACAATTCTCTGAACATTTTTTTTGATAATCAAATCTACTTCCTACTTTATAGAGATTTATATTTGCTCTTTTTGTTTGTTCTGGATTGCAAAGAATAATCTTTCTATCTTTTAAGTGTGACCTCTTTTCTAGTTGTAGCTCTAAGTCTAGTAAGAATGCTATTCCTGAACAATCTATTGGAAATTTATGATTCATACAAAATTCTAAATAACCATCCTCATTTAAGTTATTTTCTTGTATATATCTTCTTATTTCTGCTTCTGTCTTTGGAAGGTGTTCTTTATCTAAACCTAAATCATCTCCAAATGGAAAAATTAATCCAATTCTTTTTTGATTTGTTTTATCTACAAATTCTGCATGGGGAAATTTAAATCCAATTCTCATTTTGTTGTGATTGTGGTTTTATCATTTGAAATTAAGACTGTGTGTTCTGCTTGTGACACAGGTGCTTTGAATTTTTCTACTAATACTGGATAGTTATGTAGGATTTCCTGTTTTGTTAGTTGGCTTAAAGAGAAGTTGAGTTTTTGAAAGTTATATTTTTCTAACCACCTTTTGCAGAAGGGTTTTGTTTTATATGTTGTTTTTATAAATTCTAATAGTTGTCTTGCATCTTTATCTCTTATTGGTTTGTCTTGTTGTAAGATGTATATTTCAGAGGGTTTTCCTTCATAGATTTCTCCTTTTCCTGTTGTTAAGAATGGTTCTATTGCTATTGCTATATTGTTTAGTTTTGTTTTATTGGTGTTTTCATAGTTTGAGATTGTTAAGCCTGCATGGATTGTGTCTAAATCTAAGGAGTGGCCTGATAGATTTTTAATTACTGAGAAGTTTGTGTTTTTTATAGTGTCTGATATTGCTTTTCCTATTTGGTTTAGTTCTATGTTTGGTTTTATGATTTTTAAAGCATTATCTAGTGCTTGTTGGTTGAGTTCTATCATTTCCTTGTGTTCTTGGTTTGGTGTTAGGTCTATAGAGAATGCAGTGTCTGCGATTGCTCCTTGATATTCTACTCCTAGGTCTATTTTTAACAAGCCTGTTGCTAGTGTTTCATCATTTTTACTAGGTGTGTAGTGTGCTGCTATTTCATTTATAGAAAGATTAATTGGAAAGGCAGGAGTTCCATTTAATTCTTTGATTTTGTCTTCTACTTTTTCTGCTATTTCAATTAAAGGAGTGTTTGGTTTGATAATTGATTTTGCATATTCTACTGCTTGAGAAGCTATTTGTCCTGCTTTGATGTAATCTTTTTGTTCTTGATTATCCATTTTTAGTATGTGATATTACATATATATAAAAGTATGGAAATGGTTATATATTCTGTTTTTCTGGGATTTTTATGGGAGAGTATTTTAGACAGAAGGTTAATGAGTTTTTAGGTTATGTTTGTAGATTTCTTGGTTATGATGTTGTTAGTGAGAGAGATGAGTTGAAAAGAGAAAGAGATGATTTAACTCGTGAGAATAATAGGTTAGAGACTAATCTTGGTTGGTGGGTTACTAGTATGAATGCCTTGGTAGATGAAATTAAAAGATTAAAAAATGTTAATACAAGATTATCTGGAAATGTAAGAGATTATCAAAGTAAGCAAGGAGAGTTAGAAGTTTATGCAAGGGGTTTAGAGGATTTAGCTAAACAGATGAGAAATGTTCATGAAAATCATAATGATTCT
>CAYYLH010000020.1:0-12315 GCA_964472575.1 Candidatus Woesearchaeota archaeon | reverse complement strand
TTATGATTTTGCTAAGTTAATTTAGGGGGGTGACATATGTCTTGAACCTATACAAGTGAGAAGATTTAACAAAACTTATAAACATAAAAAACCTAAAACAAATATGATAGCTGGAAAAAATAACAAACAAACAATCACAACTCCAGCTAGAGCTATTATCTCAATTATTATAAACTAAAGCAGTCTTATATTCTAGACTGCATAACATATCAATGAGCCATGCAACTAAACCAAATGAAAGAGAAAGAATACAAAAACTAGATAAACTAGCAGATGAAATAAATACCCTTTCATTTTCAAATCCTGATAAATCACAAGAATTATACAACTCTCAATTAGATGAAACACAAAGGTATATACAAAAAAGACATCCGTTATTAATTAAATTTTATGCAACAAGAAAAGTATAAATTAACTAAATTTATAAAACACAAAAACAAATAAGAATAAGGAAAATGACAGAAAAAAACACAATAGCAAAACAAGAAGAAGAAATACTAGAATTCTGGAAAAAAGATAAAACATTTGAAAAATCACTAAAAAAAACAAAAGACAAAGAACCTTACATCTTTTATGACGGCCCTCCTTTTGCAACAGGAATGCCTCACTATGGACACATTCTAGGTTCTGTAACAAAAGATATATTTGGAAGATTCTGGACAATGAAACAAAGATATGTAAGACGTGTATGGGGCTGGGACTGTCACGGACTTCCAATAGAAAACATAGCAGAAAAAGACTTAGGAATAAATTCAAAAGATGAAATTGAAAAAATAGGAATAAAAAAATTCAACAATCACTGTAGAAAAAAAGTACTACAATATGCAGATGCCTGGAAATCAGTAATACAAAGAATAGGAAGATGGGTAGATATGGATAATGCCTATAAAACAATGGATAATGAATATATAGAATCAGTCTGGTGGGCATTTAAACAACTATGGGATAAAGGATATATCTATCAAGGAGAAAAAATTCTAATGTACTGTCCAAGATGTTCAACCCCCTTAGCAAAAGCAGAAATAGCAATGGACAATTCATACAAAGAAATCCAAGAAAATTCAATAGTAGTTAAATTCAAACTAAGGGATGAAGATGCATATGCACTAGCCTGGACAACCACACCCTGGACACTACCATCAAACCTAGCACTAACAGTTAATCCAGAACTAGATTATATATATGTAAAAGACAAATCAGACTCAACAACATATCTAATGGGAAAACAAGTAGTAAGCAACTTCTTTAAATCAGAAGAAGACTATGAAATTATAAAGACTGTAAAAGGAAAAAAACTACAAGGAAAATCATATGAATCCTTATTTCCATATTTTAAAGATACTAAAAACGCATTCCAAATAATCTTAGGAGATTTTGTAACAGAAGAAGATGGAACAGGAATAGTTCACACAGCTCCTGCTTTTGGAGAAGAAGACTATGAAGTCTGCAAAAAGTATAAAATACCAATAGTTCAACCAGTAGATGAAAAAGGAAACTTCACATCAGAAGTAACAGACTTTAAAGGAAAATACATCCATAATACAAATAAGGAAATAACAAAATTCCTAAAAGACCAAGGAAAAGTAATTCTAATAAAACAAATGAAACATGAGTATCCTTTTTGTTATAGATGTGACACAAAACTAATGTATAGAGCAATACCTGCCTGGTTTGTAGATATTCAAAAAATCAAACCAAAACTAAAAAAAATAGCTCAAGAAATAAACTGGTATCCAGACTTCTTAAAAAAAGGAAGAGTAAAATACACAATAGAAACAGCACCAGACTGGAATATATCAAGAAATAGATACTGGGCAACAGCAATGCCTATCTGGCAAGCAGAAGATGGAGAAACACTAGCTATAGGTTCAATAGATGAACTAAAAAAATATGCAAAAAATCTTCCAAAAAATATAGACTTGCATAAAGACACACTAGATAAGGTAATACTAAAAAAAGATAATAAAGAATTCAAAAGAATTCCAGAAGTTTTAGATTGTTGGTTTGAATCAGGTTCAATGACTTTTGCACAATTCCACTATCCTTTTGAAAATAAGGAATTCTTTGAAAAATCATTTCCATCACAATTTGTAGCAGAGTATATAGCACAAATAAGAGCTTGGTTCTACTATATGATGGTTTTATCAGCTATAATCTTTGATAAAAAACCTTTTGAAAACGTAGTTACAACAGGAACAATCTTATCTGAAAAAGGAGAAAAAATGTCTAAATCAAAAGGAAACTTCACAGACCCTTTAATACTAATTGATAAATATGGAGTAGATGCTTTAAGATTTTACTTAATGGCCTCTCCTGTAATGAATGCAGATAATGTAAACTTTTTAGATAAAGGTGTAGATGAAGCATATAAAAAAGTAATCTTAACTACTTATAATACAATAAAGTTCTATCAAGATTATAAAGAAAAATACACAGAACCAACATCAAAAGATACAAGTGATAAGTGGATTAAATCAAAACTAACCCAGTTTGCACAGAATATTGAACACTATCTAGAAGATTATAACACAATAAAAGCATGTAATGAGATAAGAGATTTTATAGAAGATTTATCTACATGGTATATAAGACTAAACAGAGACAGATTTAATAATAATGATAAAGATGCAAAACAAACACTAAGATATGTTTTAGAAAACTATGCAAAACTAATAGCACCAATACTACCATTTACTTCTGAAAAGATATTTCAAGCATTTTATAAAAATAAATCAGTCCATCTAGAAAACTATCCTAGTTTTAAATCTAAAAAACAAGATAAAAAACTATTACAAGAAATGAAAACACTTAGAGATATAATCTCTATAGGACTAAGACAAAGAGATATAGAACAAATAGGATTAAAATGGCCATTACAAAAAGCAACAATAAAAGCATCTATAAAACTAACAAAAGAGTATGAAGAGATAATTAAAAACCAATTAAATGTAAAACAAGTAAAGATTAAACCAACAAAACAAGAAGAAATTACAGTAGAACTAGATACAAAACTTACTAAAGAGCTAGAAGCAGAAGGTTATGCAAGAAACTTAGTAAGAGCAATCCAATCAGAAAGGAAAAATCTAGGATTAGTAAAAGAAGATACAATATCACTACAGATTATATCTTCAGATTTAAAACAAATACTAGAATCACAAATAAAAGACATAAAAGAAAAAACAGGAGCATCAACACTAAAACTAGAAAAAGATTCAGCAAAACCCCTATATAATCACTATTCAGAAGGAAAGATAAAAGATAAGAAATACATAATTTCTATTAAAAAAGAGTAATCTACCGTCGATAAAAAATATTTACCTCTCTATCATAACACCACAAGAGAAACCTTTAAATACTAGGACCTATTATTGATATTATGATAGTTAAAGAGGAGTTTTTAAGTCGTCTAAGAAAAATCTTTGACCTTAATCTGTATGAAGTAAAAGTTTGGACAGCTTTACTGTCTAGAGGAACTTCAACAGCAGGTGAATTAAGTTCAATCTCAGATGTGCCTCGTTCTAGAACATATGATATTCTTGAATCTTTAGAAAAAAAAGGATTTATTGTAATGAAATTAGGAAAGCCTATTAAATTTGTTGCATTAAAACCAGAAGAAGTAATTGAAAGAGTTAAAAAGAATTTAGTAGTTCAAGCAAAAGAAAAATCAAAAAGATTAGAAAAACTAAAAGGTGAAGAAGTATTAGATGAGTTATCTAGTCTATTTAGTGAAGGTATTAAATATGTAGAGCCTGCTGATTTATCAGGACATCTAAAAGGAAGACAAAACCTATACAATCACTTAGATATGTTAGTAAGAGAAGCACAAGATACTATTACACTTGTAACAACAGCAGAAGGATTAAATAGAAAACTAGAAGTATTACTACCTAGTTTAGAAAAAGCTAAGAAAAGAAAAGTTAAGATTAGAATAGCTGCTCCTATTACAGATAAAAATAAAAAAGTAGCTAAAGAGTTAGCTAAGGTAGCAGAAGTAAGAGATGCAGGAAGCAAGCTTAGTGCTAGATTCTGTGTAGTTGATTCAGAACAGCTAATGTTTATGCTTTTACATGATGACAATGTTCATCCTAACTATGATGTTGGTGTATGGATAAATACAGAGTTCTTTGCCCAAGCTTTAGAACAAATGTTTGAAGTTGCTTGGAAAGAGTTTAAGCCTGTTAAGTAGTTCTTTTTTATTACAATTAGGTAATTTATATATGATAATTATGTGGATTATCTATCTATATTATATAATATTCTCAAGATTGGAAATTCACATTAATTAAATCTACAACACACAACCCTCACAACCCTTCCCACCCTTAACACAAACATCCTTACAAAACTCAACAATCAATCCATGAAACTCTTTAAACACTCTAACCTTTTCACTAACATCTAACTCTTTAAAATACTGATGAAACATATCTTGAAACTCATCATAACTATGTCCTGTAAAATCCATTCCCTCCTTACTAGCTAAACATCTTATAACTCTTTTAGTATAAGCATCAATAACAAATACAGGAATATCATAACCATATAATAAAATAGAATCAGCACTCTCCTTACCAATCCCTTTAATCTCTAATAATTCCTCTCTTGTTGGTTGCCTTTCTTGCTTTTTATGAACAATATAAAACCTAGCAATATTTTTCAAATACTCTGCTTTTTGATTATAATATCCAGCAGGCTTAATCATCTCTTTTAATTTCTCATCATCACACTCTAAAATAGCCTCAGCACTATCCAACCCCTCATCAGCAAGATTAACTAAAGCCTTCTGAACATTCTTCCATGAAGTATTCTGAGTAAGCACAACACCAACTATAATCTCAAACCTTTCATCTTTCCATGAAACAGGCCACCACCCCGCCTCACTACTCCTCCTCCTAGACTCATTACCAAGATTGCCTACTTCTACTTGCGCCTTACCATCACCAACTAATTTATCTTTATACTTCTCCTTTAATTTTCTATAGATTTCATTTAAGTCCATTACTAGTAAAATAAGTAGTGGTTTAAAATTGTTTTTAATCACTATCCTATGAATAATTAATGTGTGTAGGTTGATACTTAAAAAATTAAGTAATGTGTGCCAAATGTAATTATTTATGTCGATAAGTAGATAATATTTGAGATATACTATTAAGAATTAAGTTGCTTAGACTGATAATATATAATTTAGCCAAGATTTGATTTGTCATTAATTAAAAACCAAAAACCTAATTTCAATTAAGTAATATGTATATGAAGATAATTATTTAGATAGAATAAGTTAAAATATAACTTGTAATATTTAGTTCACATCCTCAAGATTTGAATTTCTATTAATTAATAAATTATAAACAAAAGCTCACATCTCATCCAAAACATCAATACCCAATAACCCCAACCCCTTCTTCAATACAACAGAATAAGCCTTAACCAACTTCAATCTAAAACCTTCTTGCTCATCACCAATAACAGGACAAGCATGATAAAACTCATTAAACAAACTAGCTAATTCATAACAATACTCAGCTAAAACACTTGGTTCAAAATTACTAGCAGCCTTATCTAAAACATCTTCAAAACTACCAATCTTTTTAACCAATGCAATCTCTTGCTCTTTCAAATCAATAATCTTCATCTTCTTACTAGACTTAACCTTTTTTAAAATAGAATTAGCCCTTGCATAAGAATATAATAAATAAGGTCCTGTTCTACCTTCTGATTGCAATGCAACATCCCAATCAAACACAACATCTAACTTTCTACCTTGTTTTAAATCATTAAATATAATTCCAGCTAAAGCAGTCTTTCTCATAGCATCTTTCTTACCTTTTAGTTTAGGATTTTTATTTAAAATCATCTTCTCAGCTTTTTTCTCTGCTTTTTCTAATAAATCTTCAAATAAAATAACATTCCCCTTTCTAGTAGACATTTTAGCATCTTTAAATTTTAATCTTCCAAATTTAACATGTTCTAATTTATTCTTAATTCCAATCTTTTCACACACTTCAAAAACTTGTTCAAAATGCAAAGACTGAGCAACATCTACAACATATAAAATCTTATTAGGTTTATACTTTTCAATCCTTTCTAAAATAGCTTCTAAATCTCTAGATGCATAAGTAGAAGCTTCATCACTCTTTTGAAAAATCAAAGGAGGTCTATCTCCTGAAACCTCAACAATCATTGCACCTTCATCTTTCTTTAAAACTCCTTTTTGTTCAAGTTTCTTTTTAGCGTTTGAAAAATCCCTAAATCCACTCTCTCCTTTAACCTCATCAAATTTAATCCCTAAAATTTCATAAACTTTATTAAACTCTTTCAATGAAATATCATAAAACATCTTCCATAATTTTATATTCTCTTTATCACCTTCTTCTAATTTTTTAAATTCCTTTCTTCCTTCATCTTCTAATTCAGGCTTTTTCTCAGATTCATTATGAAACTTAACATATAATTTATTTAATTCTTCAATAGAACTAACCTTTTTCCCCCATTTCTTATATGCAAAAATTAGTTTTCCATACTGGGTTCCCCAATCTCCTAAATGGTTTACACTATAAACACTATTTCCACTTGCTTTTAATATATTATAAAGAGCATGTCCAATCAAGGTAGACCTTAAATTATGAATTGCAAAATGTTTAGCAACATTAGGATGTGAATAATCAATTACATACCTATTACCTTGTTTTAATTCAATCTTTCCAGCATTTTTCAACACACTCTTAACTAACATCTCCTTATCAACAAAGAAATTAACATAACCTGCTTTAGCTTCAACACCAACAACACCTTTAACCAACTTCTTTCTTAAATCCTTAACTAATTCTTCAGCAATAAGCATTGGATTCTTCTTTTTAACCTTAGCAAGAGAAAAACACGGAAAAGCATAATCACCCATATCTAGACTAGGAGGAACCTCTAAAAGATTTTCAATCTCCTTTTTATTCATTCCTAATTTACTAGAAAGCATTGAAATAACTTTTTCTTTCATACTATTAATAGAAAAAAACTATTTATTAATGTTTACAAAATCAATTAAAACCTAAACAATCTTTCATAATCCTTATGATCCATCCAATCTAATAAAACAGCAACTATTTTCAATTCATTGTCTGGAGCTAAAAAATATAACATTCTCCAAGCATCAGGAAGATTATAAATCCAAAGATTATTCATATTATACTTTTGTATCAATTCCCTTGGAATTAATTTTTTCTTAACATGCCTTCCAACAAACGCATCTTGTTTTAAATCTTTTATAGCCTTTATCAGTCCTTTTTTAACAGGTTCATCTTCGTCTAGAATATTAAATTCTCTTTCAAGTTCATAATCAATAAAAACAACCCTTTCTGGTTTCATAATTTAACTTCAGGCATATCTTTCATTTTTTTAATTAACTTCGGATTCCAAATATATACAACATACCCTTCTTTATCATAAACAATCTTAGAAATACTTTCTAAATATTCCATTATAACCTGAAAAGTCTGCCACATTACTTTTTTAGGAAGATTATTGAACAACTCTGTTTTCTTATACTCCCCACTATTATCATCTATAAATCTCTCTACCATTAACACTGTTTGTAATGTAGGACTTCTTGCTATTTCGTTCTTTTCACTATAACTTACTTCTTCCATATATATCATATCAATTGATACTATTTAAATCTTTCTTAATCTTTACAAAATCACTAACTTATATTAACTAGTAATACTTCTACTAATCATGGAAAAACAAGAAAATTCAAACAATCAAAAACCAAACAAACCAGAAAAAATACAAAAATCAAATAAAGAATGGGAAAAAATACTTCCAAAAGATAAATTCCAAGTACTAAGACTAAAACATACAGAAACACCAGGAACAGGAAAACTCTTACATAATAAAGAAACAGGAATATATCTATGTGGTGCATGTCATCTTCCTTTATTTAAATCTAATACTAAATTTGATTCAGGAACAGGCTGGCCTAGTTTTTATAATGCAATTCCAGGACATATAGATTATAAAAAAGAACTAGATGGTTCTATAGAAGTTCAGTGTGCAAGATGCAACTCTCATTTAGGTCATATATTTTCTAATGAAAAAACACCAACAGGAGATAGATATTGTATTAATTCTCTTGCTTTAGATTTTAAACAACAATCACTTCCTCATCATCTTAGAAAGAGCCATAGCAATAAAACCACAACCCATTCCAATAAATAATCCAGCAACTAATTGATTAGTAAAAAACCCAATACCCATTCCAATAAAAATACCACCAGGAATAAATAATCCAGAATGGTCTTCTTTATCTGAATTCTTTTTAGATTTCACACTCTTTTTTTGTTTAGCCATACTAAAAATAATTAAATGAGATTTATAAATCTTATCAAAAAACAGCCCACTTACCTTTAACTTTCTGCTCTCTATCTAACACACTACCCTTATTATTAATCCTAGGTCTTCCAGAATCCTTTTCCTTTCTTAATGTAATATCTAAAGATTGTAATAAATCAGAAATTCCTTGTTCAAAATCCTTTAACTCACTTGCTTGTCCTTTTTCTCCAGGACTTCCTGAAAATACAATAGTAGAATCAGCTAAATAAGAAACTAATAACAAATCATGATCAACAACAAAAGCAGTCTTCTGCTTTTCCACCATTGCCTCTTTAATAGCCTTAGCAATACTAATTCTTTCTTCAACATCTAAATAAGCAGAAGGCTCATCAATCAAATAAATATCAGCATCTTTATTCAAACACCTAGCAATAGAAAATCTCTGTAACTCACCACCTGACAAATCCTTAATCTTCTTATTTAATAAAACCCCTAAATTAAAAACAGATGCAATTTTCTTACCTATCTTCTCCTTTCTAACAATACTAGAAACTAATTCATCAGAATCACTAACTAAATACTGAGGTTTATAAGAAATATCTAAATCTAAATCTAATTTTTCTTTCTTTCCACTAATACTAACCTCTTGTAATCCTGCTAATGCTTTAACAAAAGTAGTCTTACCTGTCCCATTTCTACCTAAAATTCCAATAACATGATTCTCTTTAATCTCTCCTTTACTAACATCTAAATTAAACCTATCAAATTCAACACTAAAACTAGGCCACTCAGCAATCTTCTTACCAGCTATTTGTTTATTAACAGAGAAATTAAAATTCAACTCTTTATCTCTAATCTGCATATTCTCTTCTTTTAAATATCCTTTAAGATAAGCATTAACACCTTCTTTACTAGATTTAACACCAGATATAATACCAAAAGCACCTTGCTGTCCATAAAATATATTCAAATACTCTGTTAAATAATCTAAAATCAATAAATCATGTTCAACCACAATCACAGTCCTACCCTTTCCAATCTCAGCAATAAAATCACTAACCCTTAATCTCTCTGAAATATCTAAATAAGCTAAAGGCTCATCAAAAAAATAAATATCAGCCTCTCCTAAACTAGCAGCAATAATAGCTACTCTTTGCAACTCACCACCTGAAAGCTTATTCATTTTATTTTCTAATAAATGTTCTATTCCTAACTGCTTACTTAACTCTTTTATCTTTTCTTTTCCATTTTCAATTCCCTCACTCTCTAATCTTTGATTTAATAGTTCACTAACCTTAACATTACAACTTAATCTAGATAAATTCTGAGGTTTATATGATACTTTTTTATCTTTTAAATCAGCAAAATACTTCATTAATTCATTACCTTTGAAAAACTCTTTAACAGCTTGTTCTCTTTCTTTTTCACTAGAAAAATTCTTACCAAGATTAATCTTTTCTTTTCCAGATAAAATCTCAATACAAGTAGACTTACCAATACCATTCCTACCTAGCAAACCAAGAACACTTCCTTGTCTAGGAACAGGCATACCATACAATGCAAAACCATTTTCACCATATCTAAATACTATATTATCCTCATCTACTTGTGGAAGATTTACAATTTTAATAGCATTAAACGGACATCTTTTTTCACATATTCCACACCCAATACATAGTTTTTCATCTATCTTAGACTTTTTATCAATTACAATGCACTCTTCTCCTTTCTTATTAATAGGACATACATTAGCACACTCATGATTACAAGCTGTTGGCTTACATTTTTCTTTATCTACTATTGCTAATCTCATGTTAAGTTAATAGAATTAGTAGTTTTAAAGTTTAGTGATGGAGAAGTTTTAAATAAAAAGAAATCTACAATCCTTAGATTACAATTAAGTAATTCGTGTATAATAATTATTTGAGTGCTTAACTCTATAATATATAATATTCTCAAGATTTGAATTTAGATTAATTAAATTGAAGACCTTATTTGTAAGGAAATTTAAATACTATCTAAAGGACTTTTAATACTTAACATCTTTCCATTAGAATGAATATAACCTAGAGAAGTTTCAGGAGACTTGTGCCCAAGAGATGCTTGAACATCTGAAACAGAATAATTATTTTCAATTAAATGTGTTGCAAATGAATGTCTTAGTGTATGACAATGCACTTCTTTCCAATTATTTATTTTAGCTAATTTAGCAGCTTTTTTAACAATTACTTGCAAACTTTTCACATTATATTTTCCATTACGATTACTAATAAAAACAAAATCTTCACTATTTAAATCCTCAATCTCAATTAAATTTTTAATCTTTTCCTTAACTATCCTTGCTAATATAAACAATCTGTCTTTCCCACCCTTTCCATTTCTAACAAAACCATAATTACTATCTAAAACTAAATCCTTAACTTTTAAATTTACAACTTCTGAAACACGTAGACCAGCAGAATACATTAACTCAATCATAAGTCTATGCTTCCAATTACTAATACTATTAAGTAATTGTCTAACCTCTTGTTTAGTAAGCATTCTTTGTATTTTCTTTGGAACCTTTACATATCTAATATTAATCCACATTTTTCTCTCCATTACATCTTCAAATAAGAATTTAATAGCCATATGTGCTTGGTTTAAAGTATTTCCAGATAAACCTTGATTATCCAACATCTGTAAAAAAGCAGATACATCTTTTTTAGATACCTTGCCAAGTTCTTTTCTACTCCACAAAAGAAATCTATGTATCCAATAAAGATAATTCTTAGCAGTTCTTTGACTATGTCTTAATCTCTTGCACTTTCTTCTAACAGCAATATCCACATCAAATGGAATGTATACCATAGTAATTAAAATAAATAAATAAATAAATATAAAATACTATAAATATCTAAGCAACAACCTATAAATTACAACAAATTACATTCATCCCAGAGTAATTAAAATAATTTCTCCACCCATTACTCGAATTTCTCCTTCTCAGCCCCTAAAACCCCAATATTTACAAGAGTTCGTTAAATGTTTGTTGCTTGGCTTCGCCCAAATTTTAATTTTTCTTTCTTGCCCGCCCAAGATAGTGAGAGATTGCCCGCGGTTGCTTCGCAACAGATAGCTTTTGCCTTCGGCAAAAGAGAAAAACTTCGCTTATCGGACCGACGAGAAAACCAACAAAATGCTTTGCACTTTGTATAACAATGGATAAAAGGTTAGCTTCGCTCTCCCAAATTTTTCATTTAATTTGGGCACTTTCTATAAAATCACGATTTCTTTTTCATAACTTTATCTTTTGACTTAGCTTTCCCAATTACCCAATATCCAGAAGGTACAAGGCGATAACCTCGCTTCTTATAAAAATTAAATGCAAATTTTGTAGAATATAATCTTACTTGCTTAATTTTTTTTGAACGAGCATAATCTTCAATAAAGTCCATTAGTTTACTGCCTAAACCCTTTCCAACTTCAGAACTTTTAATAAAAAGCCCTAAAATTTTATCACCCTTTAATTCAACAGTTCCCAATAAAATTTTATTTTCCCACATACAGAATGTCTCTCTTTCATCCATTTTTTTGATAATTCCTTGTGTTGAATTTTCGTTTATCAAAAAATTAAGATGTTCTTGAGGATAATCATTTTTATTTACCTCTCTAAGAGTTTTCCTTCGCAATATACTAATTTTTCTTGCATCTTTTTTTGTGGCTTTTCTAATCTCCATCTTTTGTAATAATCAGAATTTAAGGATGTTTAATAACTTAACGAAAGTGCCCTATTTTCTTTTTAGAAAAAAGAAACAAAAAAGCGGGCAATCTCTCTTATTTATTGGTCGTCGGAAACAGCCATCCTCCTCCCCCGCCCTGAAAGAAAAATTAAAACTCACGAGGGGCTTTTTTAGCCCAGCTCGTGCCTCACTTCGTTCGGTCAAGCAACAGCAGATTATTAGAAATTCTCCTCACACTGAAGTGTCGAACTCAAACTTGCACTGAAAC